>NZ_JBQSVY010000011.1:0-131708 GCF_052446175.1 Halomonas sp. AOP43-D1-4 | reverse complement strand
TGTTAATAAAGGTTAAATATTGTTTAAGATAGCGTGTGGTGTGCTAATTATATTTTGAGTTTGCTCGTAGTTAGATAGTTTAAATGTAGTGATTAAATAAAATTCAACGTCAATGTGTGTGGTAAAGCCATTATCCTAACTAGGCGTCTATGACAGAGGACGTTGCGATGTTTTATCTGAGTTTAAGTTAGTTTTTCCTTATTTCTGCTAGTAATCAAGCGCTTTTATGAAGCTGGTAGCTTGATATAAAACATGACTGTGAGAAAGAAACCTGAATCTCAAAATAGCGTTGAATTTAAGTGCTGAGTAGTCGCAGTATAAGATGGAAAAGGTATACTACAAAAGCGATTTCTCTTTTGATATTAGATAGTATAAGTCGTATGTTCTAATAGACCCCTTGAGTAGGTAAACGCCTGTTGAAAGGATAGCAGGTCTCCTATGACTGCTGGAAAAAAGTCTAGAGCTAATGCCTTATATCAGCCGACCATAGCAAATGTTTTACGTTGAACACGATAAGGAAACAGTACGGTAGCATGGAGAAAAAATTCTTCACTGGACATCCTTATAAAGCCTAATAGTACTTATAGAACTTTGTTTGTACGATATAGTACAAACAGGTAAATAAATGGAAGGGATCGTTGATATGATCAAACAGACACCTAGTACGGCGTCATTTAAGGTCAATAAAGTCGCTCAGCAGGGCAGTTTGTCTGTTCATGTGGCGGATCAGTTAGAGGCGCTTATCACACAAGGCAAGGTGGCGGTAGGCGATAAACTGCCAACAGAAAATAGCCTTTGTGAATCCTTTGGTGTAAGCCGTACCGTTATCCGAGAAGCCATTACTCATCTAAAATCATTAGGGTTGGTAGAAACCCGACGTGGTGTAGGTACGTCCGTTCTGCGTTCTTCTAAATTGAAGGCGCTTCCAGCAGAGCGTATCAATCCCACTACGGTGGAAGATATTTTGCATCTTTTGGAGCTGCGCTTAACATTGGAGCCTGCGGCTGCCGAGTTGGCAGCCCTGCGCTACGATGAGGAAGACCGGCAGCGCTTGGAACTCCAACATCAAGCGTTTGCCAATGCTTATGAAACCAAGTCCCAGGCTCGGGAAGAAGACTATTTATTTCATTTTGCAATTGCTACGGCGACTAAAAACCCTTTTTTTCAATCGTTCTATGAACAGTGGAGTCAAAGCGTGATTCCACGAGCCAAGCTTCTGAGTAATGATATTAATCCGCTTTCTTCTCAGCGCTATCTGGAGCGGGTGCAAGAGGAGCATGTCCAAATTCTCAATGCTATTTTATGCCGTGATGGCAATGCCGCACGAGAAATGATGCGTCAGCATCTTGGCCGGGCTCGAGATACCTATGCCCAGTATCGTGATTTAAAATAGCGCAGAGCATATCTATCGGCTCTTTCTATCTCACTCTATGGGCTGCAACTACGTGGCGTAACTGCCAGCGCGCCCATGGCAAGTGTCTATCCTTTACTGGGGCAGCGTTATGGTATGGGGAACGTGGCTGCCGGTGCATTGATGGCGAGCACGCTCATGTCCTTTGTCACCATCAGCGCCATCGTTGGGTTGATGACCTATTTTGATGTGTTGCCTTGATTGCCATTGGCGGCAATAAACGCTTTGGCTCTTGGATCCTGCAGATAGGCGATATTCAGGCGCAGCCATGACGTTGTTTGATTGTCAGGGAAAAACAAGTGGCTGGGCGATAGCATAATGTCAAAACGGCGTGCGCTCTCCATTAGTGCTTCCTTCCCCACCGGCGATTTGGCCCATATAAACATGCCGCCTGCCGGTTCAGTGAATACCTCCCAACCGACTTGCTTGAGCTGCGTAAACGCCAGTGCCATCTGGTTGGAGAGCCGGGTTCTTAAGCGTTCAGTGAGTTTTCGATAGCTGCCGTTTTGAAGCAGCGTGATCAGCACCTGCTCAGCAAAGCGCGAGGAGGAAATGCTGGTTAACATCTTGATATCCACAAGCCGTTGCACTAGTGAAGGCGGGGCGGCTATAAAGCCGACCCGCAGCGATGAGGTGAGCGTTTTGGAAAAGCTGGACAGGTAAATAACCCGTTTAAGACCATCCAGTGCGGCGAGCCGTGTGGTCGGGGTGTGCTGAAAATCAGCGTAGATATCGTCTTCTACAATCGTGAAATCGTACTGCTCGGCGAGCTGTAAAACGCGATGTGCAGTCGCCGGTGTGAGCGTACTGCCGGTAGGGTTATGAAACACGCTGTTCACGTAAAAAAGCTTGGGATGGTACTCTGCTAAGAGGGCTTCCAAACGGTTAATATCCGGCCCATCAGCAAGGCGCGGTACCCCAATCACGCGAACGCGCTGTAAATGCAGCAAGCCGAATAGGTTGTAATAGCCCGGCGATTCCACAAACACCACGTCGCCGGGTTCAAGCAGCATCCTCACCAATAAATCCAGTGAATGGCTGCCGCCGCTGGTCATGACAATTTGCTCAGCACTTGCCGATATTGCGAGGGGGCGCAAGCGCTCCTGGATCAAGCAGCGAAGCTCCTGCAGTCCTTGGGGCGTACTGTATTCAAAAATTCCTGATTGGCTTTTACGCGCCACTTGGCGAATGGCGTAGGTCAGGTATTCGCTCTCGCGCCAAGCATTAGGCAACCACCCGCAGCCCAGTTTTAGCGAGTGCTCATTAGCGCTAAACAGCCCCCACAGCCCATTGGTAACTTCTTGAAGAGGGGTAGAGGCTAACGATGGTTGGGGAGTAACGGCAACGCCATCAGCGATAAAGAACCCGGAGCCGGGTCTTGAGCGAACCAGGCCAGTAGCCACCAACCGTTCGTAGGCGTCAATAACCGCATTACGGCTAATATCGAGCTCTGCCGCTAGGCGGCGTATGGAAGGTAAGCGACGCCCGCCCGCTCCATTCTCTTGAATCCAATGGCGAATACTCTCTTCAAGCTGCTGCGCAATTGGGGAAGCGGCATGTCGGTCGACCTGAAGTTTCATAAACATCTCTGCTGCCGGCCACTGTTCTCAAAAACGCAGGAACAGTGCTTGGGTAATGATGGACAAGTGTACCTTACCTCTAGGCGGGATGGGTGCGAGCGTAATGGCTTAACCCATGACCCGTTTAGGAAAAAAGATGGACCGATATAACGCGCCCCGGTTGGCTTTTGCACTATGTATGATTACCACTGCGGTTAATTTACAGGCACCGCTTTACGATATCCTGGCGGCGAAAGCAGGCGTCGGCGTGGGCGCAGCCACACTCGCGTTTGCCTGTTACGTCGCGGGTGTCATGCCGGTATTGCTGGGGCTTAATGGGCTGGCGGATCGGGTAGGGCCTAAACCGCTAATCATTGTCGCACTTCTGCTCTGTTTAAGTGCCACTGCGCTAACCCTATTGATGCCTGGCTTGATAACGCTGGGGGGTGCGCGCTTTTTATTAGGCATTGGCACCGGGCTGACCTCAGCCGTCGCGCCTGGATATATGCATCGGTTACTTAATAGTGACGACGGTCGCATGGCAACGACGTACGTAACGTCCAGTACCGCGCTTGGGTTTGGTTTGGGTGCGGCGGTTACCAGTTTGTTTATTCTCCATACGCCCAGTGTGACGCCGCCAAGCCTATGGCTGTATCTGGGTGGAGGCACCATTGCGTTAGTTGCAGTGATTCCGCTAAAAAATATCGCACCTGCTGCTACCCAAAGAGCGATGTGGCGACTGCCAGGTTATCCGCCGGGAACACTGAGCTTTGGGCTGGCCATTTTACTTGCATGGGCAACCGTAGGGTTGGTGATTGCTATATTGCCCTCCACGTTAAGCCAGAACGGTTTAACACCCTGGAGTGGTTTTGCCACGTTTGGCATTTGCAGCTGTGGAGTACTGTTTCAGCCTTGGGCACGCGCCTTGACGCCCGTGAAGGCCACAGTACTGGGGTTGATGATCTTACCTCTCGCCTACGGATTAATTGCCTGGGGCGGCCTTCAGGGAAGCCTGGTAGCTGTGTTACTGGGAGCAGTTGCGGCCAGCAGCGCCTGCTATGGGTTTATCTATTTGGGTGGCTTAAGCGGAGTGCTAGCCATTGCTGGCCCGTCTTCTACCCAGGCAAGCGCCGGCTATTTTTTGATGGCGTATGTGGGATTTAGCCTCCCGGTAATGATAACGGGCGCCCTTGTTGATTCAGTAGGCCATGTAGCCGCATTGACGCTATTTGGCGTGGCGTTACTGGTGGGCGTCATTGCCACGGTTAGTCTGCTGCTCATCGGCCCGAACAGATCTTCCAGGCGGCTGACGGCCATTCGCCAGCCATAAATCGTGCGCTTTGCTTACGTGTGTCGCTCAATCAGCAACCCACAAGAGGGCGCTGCCCACAGCGTGTCTGCGGTAAACACCACATCGCACACGACCGGTGCATAGCAGCGCCGCACCTGCTCATCAATCCGTGCGCGTAGGTCATCCTGAGCGGTTAACGACGTGGTGATGCCTTCATCAGGCAGCACCACGTGCACCATAACGTAAAGCAGGCGCCCTGGGCGTACCATACGCACACGGACTTCTTGGGTATGCGTTTCTGCCAGTGCCCGGGAAATAGCGTCGCGCACAGGGGCAGCAATGGCTTCTTCGGGCGTTTTGTTGAGTAACTCCTTCAGCGCTTGGGAGGCCATGCGTACAGGCACGCCCAAGCACAGCACGACGACCGCAATAACCAGTACCGAATCGATATACGGCACTAGCGTGTTCAAATTTAACTGCTCAAGGAGTACTACCAGGCAAAATGCCGCGAGAACTGCTGCGGAAATCACGCTATTGACGATCCAGTTGAGTTTGTCGGCCGCGATCAGAGGGCTTGCGGTATAGCGTTGACTGCGGTGCATTACCCAAGCGGTCAGCGAGCAGGCAAGCGTGGCAAACAGGGCATAGATGACCGCAAGGCCCGCTGCAATCTCTCGCCCGCCAGAGAGGAGCGCGACAATGGCATCGACCAAAGCAAAGATGGAAACACCTAGAATTAATAACCCTTTACACAGGTTAACCAGCGACTCGAAGTAACTGTATCCAAACGGATAAGATTCACTATCAGGACGGCTGGCTAATTTACTCACCTTGATCGTCACTAAAGCTACACTAAAGTAGATTAGGTTAAATAACCCATCGAGCAAAATAGCCTGGGAATTGGAGGCGAGTGTAGCGGTAATCCCGGCACAGCCAATCAAGAGCGCCATAAAGGCGGAAAATGCCAGTGTACGCGTTTCTGTTTTCATGGATATTTGGCCCCACCGCCAGTGATATAACCCGCAAGCATAGCAACATTTTTCATCTTTGAACCAACGAAAGCTATGCATTAAGGCCACACAGGCGAGTGACAAAGTACTCACAAAGAGAAGGACGTTATGCGTCATGCCAAGGACTTAACCTTTTCGCTATTAACCCCTGAGGACGCTGTCGACCTGTTGGCGTTTGAAACCGCCGAACGTGCCTGGTTTGAGCAGCATATTGAAGCGCGTTATAGGCATTTTTATACGCCTCAAGGCGTCTCACAGCATATTGTTGATTGCCTTTCCTTGAATGCCCAGCGTCGAATGAGCCCGCTGTTGATACGCAAGAGAGGAATGCTTATCGGCCGCGCCAATTTGCGCGATATTGACGAAAACCAAGCGAAGGTAGGTTATCGCATTGCAAAAAGTGCCTGTGGTCAAGGAGTTGCTTATAGGGCGCTTAAGCATCTAATGGAGGAAGCGCGCGGTGTCTATGGTCTCACTACGCTAACGGCGATTGTTTCTGTCGAGAACGATGCCTCTCAGCATGTGTTGCAGAAAGCCAGCTTCGATGCCATGGATATCTTGCCAGCGCACTCCCAAGTGGCCGACAAGCGCGTTGATTGCCTGGTATATCAGTGTGTCTTGAAGGCAGTCTGCTGAAAGCGGCGTTATAAGGCCCAGCAACGCTCTGTGCTGCGTACCTTGGTAACGTTAAAAAGCGTGTACTACCTTGAAGGCATGCTGTTGATCAATACGCAGCCAATCAGGAGGGGCTAACGATGCCAGTGTTAAGCGCGGGTACAGAACAGGGAACGCCGGTAGAGATTTATTATGAGGTATACGGCGCAGGCAAACCTGTGGTGCTTATCCATGGATGGCCATTAAGCGGCCGTTCCTGGGAAAAGCAGGTACCAGCGCTAGTGAAGGCGGCCCGCATGCGATTAACACCACCCACGCTGACGAGTTTAATAAAGCGTTGATCGATTTTCTTAATGCTTAACGGCTAATGGTTGTAACGCGCTTCTGCTTCTAACGCCGCCTATCAGGCGGCGTTTTCATTGGAAAAATCAAACAGTAGACCTCTTCAGGACAGGAAATCGGCTAAAGCATATATTGTATTTTTGATTAATAAAGTGCAATTATGGTGCCTGAGATCGACTCATCAGTCAATAACGACAATCGTCAGATACGGCGGCATGAACTATGCACAAGCTTGAGAAGCTAACCCACTACACGCATGACTATTTGACGTTCAAGGGCCATGATTACGCGATTATCGAACTACCCAAATTACTCGGCGAGACGCTTCACAAGCTGCCCTATGTGCTGCGCCTTCTGCTTGAAAATATTATGCGTAATACGACGGGGGAGGAGCGCAAGCGCAGTACTCAAGCGCTGTTGAGGTGGCTGGAAAACGGCACGAGCAGTGATGAAATCGCCTTTCAGCCGGGACGGATATTGATGCACGATACAACGAGCACACCTGCGTTAGTGGAAATTGCCGCTATGCGTGATGCAATACGTGAGGCGGGTGGTGACCCTGAAGTGCTTAAACCGCATTTACCGGTAGATGTTTCTGTAGATCATTCGCTTGCTGTGGAAGTGTTCGCCAGCAGCAGCGCCTCAGAAGACAACCTTCAGCATGAAATGCGCCGTAACCACGAGCGGTATCGTTTTTTACGCTGGGCCTCCAGTGCACTTGAAGGCGTGACCATTCACCCGCCGGGCACCGGTATTATGCACACGCTAAACCTTGAGCAACTGGCCACCGTCGTAACCACTCAAGAGCGGGATGATGAGTGCTGGATGGTGCCCGATACGATGATAGGTACTGATAGCCATACGCCAATGATTAACGGCATTGGTGTATTGGGCTGGGGGGTAGGTGGGCTTGAGGCGGAAACGGTAATGTTTGGTGTCCCCACCATGCTGCGCATTCCCGACGTGGTGGGGGTTAAGTTGACAGGCACACTGGCGCCGCAAGCACAGGCCACCGACTTGGCGCTGATAGTTACTCAGCGCTTGAGGGCGCTGAACGTAACGGGCAAGTTCGTTGAGTTTTTTGGACCGGGCGTGGGCACCTTAACGGCCGGTGATCGTGCTGTCGTGGCTAATATGGCGCCTGAGTACGGTGCCACTACGGGTTTTTTTGCGGTGGATGAGCAAACCCTGCGCTATCTTGACCAAACAGGGCGTTCGAGAGAAGCCGTTGAACGGGTAAAAGACTACTGCAAAGCGACGGGGCTTTGGTTTGAAGCCGATGAGCAGCCTACCTATACACAGTGTATAGAGATTGATTTAAGCGTTATTGGTATGCAGGTCGCCGGGCCTACGCGGCCCCAGGATGTACATGATTACACTGACGTGGGAGCGGTGTTGACAAAGCTTGAATTTAAGCCAAGTGCAACATTTAATCGCTCAGTTTCAAACCTGCCCCGCCACCCCGTAGCGATTGCTGCCATTACTAGCTGCACCAACACGAGCGATCCACGCCTTATTATCACCGCAGGGCTATTGGCCAGAAAGGCTCGCCGATATGGGGTAAAACCGCCTGCTTGGGTAAAAACCTCGCTTGCCCCAGGCTCGCCAGCAGCGGCTACCTACCTCAAGCGAGCAGGGCTAATGGAAGATCTGGCCGCTATCGGCTTTGATATCGTCGGGTATGGTTGTACCACCTGTATCGGTAACTCGGGGCCATTGACCCCAGAAATCAGACAGGCACAGGAAGCAGGTAACTGCCGTGCAGTAGCGATGCTGTCGGGTAATCGAAACTTCCCAGGACGCGTGCACCCAGATCTTGACCTGGGTTTTATCATGTCGCCTGCGCTGGTCGTGGGTTTTGCCTTGGCCGGTAATGCCGAGCATGATTTCAAGCAGCCACTGGCGGAGTATGACGGTAGGAATATCTACCTGCGTGACCTATGGCCTGTCAGGGAAGACGTCGATGCCGCGTTAGCCGAGGCGCTGAACGCTGCCGATTTTGCAAAAGATTTCAAACAGGCAAGCCGTAACACCTGTTGGGAGGCTCTGGATGCGCCTAAAACAGCGACCTTCCCATGGGAGGAAGCTTCTAACACGCTGCGCCGCCCACCGTTTGCTGCGGTATCCGAGGGCAGTCAGCTAGGCCATTATACTGCTTACCCTCTGCTGATAGTCGGTGATGATGTCACGACCGACCATATCTCACCTGCCAGTGCCATTCCGGCTGATAGTCGTGTCGCTGACTATCTGGTTGAGCGCGGTGAACGTCGTGATGATCTAAACGTTTTTGCCTCACGCCGGGGCAATTGGGAGGTCATGGTAAGGGCCGCCTTCCACAATAAAACGTTAAAAAACTATCTTGCTCTCGATGCATCGGTTGCACACACGCGTCATCTACCCAGCGGCGATGTTATGCCTCTTTTTGAGGCAGCCAAGCGCTACCGTGAAGCCAATGAATCCGTTGTGATCGTCGCGGGTGAGCGCTACGGTATGGGGTCATCGCGAGACTGGGCTGCAAAAGGGCAGCGGTTGCTAGGCGTTCGTGCGGTACTTGCCGCAAGTTTTGAGCGTATTCACCGCTCAAACCTGATCGGCATGGGAATTTTGCCGCTGAACTTACCCGCGGGCGTTAGCTCAACCACGCTGAATATTGAGCCGGGTGATCAAATCGAGATTCAGGCGCAGGCCGATACGCTAACCCCTCGCGCTTGGATTCAAGTTAATATTTTAAGAGTGCAAGGCGAGGTAGAGACGCTAATGGCTATCGCCCAGGTCGATACGCAGGCAGAAATTGCACTGCTTAAAGAAGGCGGCGTTATTCCCTCGCTACTGAAAAAAACATTGGCCTGAGTAATACTGGCCAAGCCCTTCATAAGGAAAGTGATAAGTGAGCGATATTAACAAGCTAAGAGAGCTAATGGCGCCTACCGGCGTGTTGCGCACCACTATTAACGTGGGTAACCCGATATTGGCGGGACTCGATGCCGATCAGCAGCCCTATGGCGTTTCGGTTGATTTGGCAAAGATGATCGCGCACCGGCTGGACGTTGAACTTGAGCTTCAAGTATATGCCTCTGCCGGTGAGGCCGTTGCCGTTGTCAGCAATGAAAAGGCCGATATGGGCTTTTTTGCGCTAGACCCCAAGCGTGCTGAAAGTATTCAATTTACCGCGCCCTATGTGCTGATTGAAGGCTGCTATCTGGTACGCGAGGATTCGCCAATTACTGATCAGCAAGAGGCTGACCGCCATGGTCAGAAGATCGTGGTTGGTAAGGGCAGTGCTTATGATCTTTACCTTAGCCGCGCTATTCAACACGCCGAGCTGGTTAGAGCACCTACTTCTCCGAAAGTGGTGGAGTTTTTTATTGAACACAAGCTGGATATCGCCGCAGGCGTGAAGCAGCAGCTGGAAGCGGGTATTGAGGAGTTTGGTGGTTTGCGGCTGTTGCCTGGGCACTTTATGACGATCCAGCAGGCGATGGGCGTTCCGAAAAAACGGCCTCAGGAAGCCGCCGCTTTTCTGTCCGCGTTTATTGAAGAGGCAAAAGCGGAAGGGGAGGTCGCTCGCTTGTTAGCCAAGCATAATATTCAGGGTGCCTCGGTCGCGCCAAGCGCTTAAAGGATGGGTCGTGGTTAATAGTGCATCACCTCTTACCGCTGAGCGTTTGGCAAAGCGTATTCACACGTTGATTCATGAAGAGGCTATACCCGTAGGGAGCCACCTGACGGAGGCGAGCTATGTAACGAAATTGAAGGTCTCGCGGACGCCCATTCGTGCCGCCTTCCAGTTTTTGGAAGAGCAGGGGGTGGTGAAGCGCCAGCCTAATCGCGGCTTCTTTTTAGTGGATACCAAGCGTGGGCTTTTTGCCGATACTAACGAGCCGCTAGAGCAAGGCTCTTCAATCTCGCCACTGTGTTTTACGATTGGCGTCGATTATTTAAATAATCAGATCGCCGGGAAAATTACCGAGGCGGAACTTGCCAAGAAATATACGCTTGGTCGCAACACGATTCTTCAAGCGATGCATGCCATGGAGGCTGAAGGCTGGGTGTCCAGGCTTTTGGGCTATGGCTGGGAATTTAATGAGTTCTTAACCTCTCAGGCAACGTATGATCAGTGTTTTCGTTTTCGTTTGTTAATTGAGCCCGCCGCGTTAAGAGAGCCTGGCTACCAGATTAATAAGAAAGTCTTCAAGCAGTTAAGGGAATCGTTAACGGAGGCCGTGTCTGAAGAAGGAAGCACGATCTCTGAGCGTCAAATGTATATAAGCGGCACCTACTTCCATGAAAGCATCGTTAATGGCTCAAATAACCAGTTTCTGATTGAAAGCCTTAAACGCGCTAACCGGTTGCGTCGCCTGATTGAATACCACGTTTATGCCCGGCGCGAATCGCCCGTGCCCGAGTATAAAGAGCACTTGGCGATTCTTGACCTGCTGGAGGCGGGAGATAATCAACAAGCGGCTGTTTATCTAACGGAACACCTGGAGCGCACGCGTCAGGAAAAAATGCGCATTGCCCAAGGTATTTTTGCCCGTTAACGGCACGGCAGGGAAAGATGAAGCTGCTTCTTACATGTGCATCTTCACCTATGTGGCTGATTCCTCAACCCACACATCCACCCCTTTAAAGCTCACCTTCCAGGTACCTAGCGTGACGCTGTCGTCTTCCAGACACTGGCCATCTTCCAAACGAAAGTGCTGCTTGTAAATGGGTGAAGCCACCACGGCGGCACCCTGGATATCCCCCACAATACCGTGGGCAATCACATTGGCGTTGGAAAACGGGTCGTGGTGGTCAATGGCGTAAAGCTCACGCTCAAAGCCCGGCAAGTAAAATAGTGCGACTTGCTTTGGCCCCTGTGGTGTTTCAAGCCATGCAGCAACCCCGGAAAACGCGACCAGATCGGCTTTACTGCACAGTTTCTGGCCGGTCGGTGCCTTTCTGCTTTGTGTAACTGTTGCTTGCTTCATTGCGGTAGCGGTCATGGAGTAGCCCTTTGAAATGATGACGATTAGGCAGGCCGTAGCTGGCCGCGCTCACTGGTCATGATGATCGATGGATCTGGGCGGCTATCATTGACGTAACTTCTAAAGCGCTTGAGCTTATCCGGGTCACTGATGGCGCCTGCCCATTCGCACTGATAGTTATCCACCACGGTTTGCATCTGGCGCTCCAGTTCATCACCCATGCCCAGGCGGTCGTCGAGAATTACCTCTTTAAGATAATCCAGCCCGCCTTCCAGGTTTTCCCGCCATACCGAGGTGCGCTGTAAGCGATCCGCCGTGCGCACGTAGAACATCAGGAAGCGGTCGATGGTGCGGTAGAGGGCTTCATCGTCAAGATCGGTGGCAAACAGCTCCGCATGGCGTGGGCGCATGCCGCCGTTACCGCACACGTAGAGGTTCCAGCCGTTTTCAGTGGCGATAATCCCAATATCCTTGCTTTGGGCTTCGGCGCACTCGCGAGTGCAGCCGGAAACACCGAACTTGATCTTGTGAGGAGCACGAAGGCCCTTGTAGCGGTTCTCAAGTTTGATCGCCATGCCCACGCTGTCCTGCACGCCGTAGCGACACCAGGTGCTGCCCACGCAGGATTTCACCGTACGCAGCGACTTGCCGTAGGCGTGTCCGGTTTCAAAGCCGGCCTCGATCAGCTCGCCCCAGATATCAGGCAGGTCTTCCAAGCGGGCGCCGAACAGATCAATCCGCTGGCCGCCGGTGATCTTGGAGTAAAGGCCGTATTTTTGCGCCACCTGACCCAGTACCACCAGTTTGTCCGGGGTAATTTCGCCTCCGGCGATACGTGGCACCACCGAATAAGTGCCGTTTTTCTGCATATTGGCCATGAAGGTATCGTTGGTATCCTGAAGCGGGATATGCGCGGCATCGGTGATCGGCTCGTTAAAGCAGGAGGCGAGAATGGAACCGACGGCGGGCTTGCAGATATCGCAGCCCAAGCTGTGAGCGCCAGTCACGCCGTGCTTTTCGATCAGCTCACTGAAGGTCTTGATGCCCTCAACGCGCACAATGTCGTAAAGCTCCTGACGGGTGTGCTGAAAGTGCTCGCAAATCGACTTGTCCACCTCAACGCCGCGTGCAGCCAACTCATGATCCACCACGCTTTTCAAAAGCGACGCGCAGCCACCGCAGCCGGTGCTGGCGCGGGTGTCACCTTTCACGGATGCCACGTCGCTGGCGCCTGCGTCAATGGCCGCGCAAATGCTGGCCTTGGTGACGTTATGGCACGAACAGATCATCGCGGTTTCCGGCAGGGCATCCGGGCCAAGTGCCGGGGCGGCGCCGCTTTGCGGCAGAATCAGTGAGGCGGGCTCTTTGGGCAGCTCGATACCGTTGGCGTAGTACTGAAGCAAGGTATCGTAGACGCTGTTATCGCCCACCAGCATGGCGCCCAAGAGCTTCTTGCCGTCGCTTGAGACCACCATCTTGCGGTAAATCTGGGTAAGTGGGTCAAGGTAGCGAAACATCCGCGCGCCGGGGTTTTGGTTGCCATGGGCATCACCAATCGAGCCGACGTCTACCCCCAGAAGCTTGAGCTTGGTGCTCATATCAGCACCGGTAAAAGAAGCGTCGCCGTCGGTGAGCGTCGAAAGCGCTGTCTTTGCCATCTGATAGCCAGGCGCCACCAGGCCAAAAATGCTCTGATTCCACAGCGCCACTTCGCCAATGGCTAAAATCGCCGGGTCGCTGGTTTGGCACTGATTGTTGATCACTACGCCGCCGCGCTCGCCGATCTCCAGGCCGCACTCCCGGGCCAGTTGATCTCGGGGGCGAATACCCGCCGAGAACACGATCAGGTCGGTTTCCAGTATTTTGTCATCCTGAAAGACCATGCGATGGCGGCTGGTTACGCCATCTTCAATGCGCTGAGTGGCACGCTCGGTGAGTACCTGAACACCCAGGGCTTCGATCTTTTCGCGCAGCAGCTCACCGCCCTCGCTATCCACCTGCATGGGCATCAGGCGTGGAGCAAACTCGATTACCGCGGTTTCCAGATTTAACCCGCGCAGCGCGTTAGCCGCTTCCAGGCCCAGAAGGCCGCCGCCCACCACGACGCCGGTGGCCGCACTTTGCGCCGCCTCGCGGATGGCATCGAGATCATCCAGCGTGCGATAGACCAGGCAACCTTCGCGATCGTTACCGGGAATGGGCGGCACAAACGGGTAGGAGCCGGTGGCCAGCACCAGCTGATCATAAGCGTAATGGCCGTGCTCGGTGGTCAGTGTTTTGGCCTCGCGGTCAATGGCTATGACCGCTTCGCTGCTGTTGAATGTCACGCCATGGCCTGCGTAGTAGTCGCCATCACACAGGGCCAGCGCTTCGGCGTCGCGGCCTTTAAAATATTCAGAAAGGTGCACACGATCATAAGCACGGTGGCGCTCTTCGCCAAACACGGTGACGTTCATCTGTGACAGGGCGCCGTTTTCAACCAGCTGCTCGACCAGGTGGTGGCCGACCATACCGTTACCAATAATAATCACGTTGCGTTTAGAGGTGGTGGACATGGCTAAGCTGCCTCCAGCGTCGATGAGGGAGTGGGTGGGGTATCAAGAAGCAGGGCGTTGGCATCGGCTTCACCGAACAGTAACGCCTGGCGGCAGGCGCCCAGATCGGTTTTGGCCAGCGCCTGGGCGAAATACCAGGGGCCGGAATGGGTATCGCCATACAGCACGGCACCTTCAAGCCTTCCGTTGTGCAGTAGCAGGCGGCGGTAGTCGCCGCTTTCCGGGTCGCTGTAATGCAGTACTTCGTGTTCTGGCGCGGCCTCCGTGGGGCCAAACGCGTAGAGGGCCAAGCCGCTGATCTTAAGCTTGGTGGCGGTTGGCACCTCACGATAGCGGGCGCTGCCATCGCCACACAGCGTGTTGGCTAACACATCTACTTGGCGCCAGATTGGCTCGACCAGGCCGTAGGTGTGCTGCTCGAACTGGCAGCACTCACCCAATGCGTGAATACGCGGGTCTGAGGTGGTGAGCGTGTCATCAACCATGATGGCGCGCTGCGTTGCCAGGCCTGCCAGATGGCCCAGTTCTGCGTTAGGTGTAATACCGGTTGCCACGATGACGCTCTGAGCAGGCAGACGCTGGCCATCCCCGAGTACAACAGCGGCTAAGTTGCCTGCGCCATCGTCTTCAAAATGGCGGATGCGCGCATTGGTTAAGATGGTCAAGCCACGCAGGGTAAGCGTCGTTTCAAGCAGCCCAGCGGCCATGCTATCCAGCTGACGATTCATCAATCGCTCGCTGCGCTGTAGAACGCTGACGCTGGCACCCCGCTTGCGAAGCCCTTCGGCGGCCTCCAGGCCCAACAAACCGCCGCCGACCACGACACACTCGCCGCCCTGTAGGGCAAGCGTTGCGAGCGTGTCGGCATCTTGCAGGGTACGAAACCCATACACGCCGTTAAGGCCAATGCCGGGAACCTCGGGCAGCTTTGGGCGTGAGCCGGTGGCAATCACCAAGCGGTCATAGGCCAGCGTGCGGCAGGTAGTGACAACACGCTGCTCTTCGCGGTTGATCTCCAGCACGCATTCATTCAGGTGCAGGGTGATACCCTGTTTGGCGTACCACTGCACATCCCGCAAGGCGAGGGCGCTAGGCGGCATTTCATCGGCGAGCAGTGGCGATAGCAGTATCCGGTTATAGGCGGGAGATGCCTCTGCACCAATCACCGTTATCTGCTGGGGTCGATGAGACAATTTAACGACGGCCTCTAGCAGTCGATGGCTCGCCATACCGTTGCCGATAACGACTAAGTGATCATCAGACGAGCACCGAGAGATAGCGATCATAGGTTGCTCCTTACAGTTTAGCGCTTGGCTACAAATGCCTATCCACAAATACTCGGCAGCGCTGAAGAAAAGCCAATAAAAAAAGCCCCTGAGTCAGCGTCCTGGGCAAATGGATTGCCAGGAAGGCCGTATCAGGGGCTTCGTTGCCCGGTAGCTGAGGCCAAACCCGTTAGCTGGGTTTCGCACAGAGCAGCCACCGTTGGCTGCCCGCTAAGCTTAAATTTATCTAACCAGTACAGGGCAATTTATCAGCCAAGCCTCGGCTATTATTTATTTTTATATTGATTATCAATGCTTTGGTTTAAAGAGGTAGATTGAAGGCAGCGCCTTTTCAGCCGCTTACGCTCAGCCTGCGCACGCTATTGGTGCGCTAAGCGGTAAGAATGCACCGTGAGTAGTCAGCGTTAGCAAAAAACCTGCCTACAAGATAAGTCGAAAGATATTTTCTTGGTTACTAACCTTCTGTTTAATTTGGTGTTTTTGTTTTAATAGGTTGGTTGGCGTAGGCCTTGCTATTACCTTGGCAACAAGCAACAAAGCACAGACGGGTTTATCGACACAATAAAATGCAGCCATTGAGTTTGACGGGCAAATAACAACGCTAACGCCATCAGACGACAGGCCATTAATAAGTATGTCCAATCCCAGCAGTGCGACATTTGGCACCGGTGCAGGTGTCCCTGAGACAACGGCGTCCAGGCAGGCTTCTTTGAGGCTCGCTTGGGCGCTTTTTGCTTTTAAGCGGGAGGAAATCAGTATGTCCCAGGCCACACGCTCGGCTTGTAAAGCAAACACAACGTGCCCTTATTGCGGTGTCGGCTGCGGCGTAATCGCCACTGTGGCTAGCGGCACAATCAGCGCCGTTGAAGGCGACCGCGACCACCCCGCCAACTTTGGTCGGCTATGTGTGAAAGGCTCGGCACTTCACGAAACCCTCGGCCACCATGACCGGCTCACCACGCCCTGGGTCGATGGCCAAGCGGTTGACTGGAATGTGGCGTTAACCACCTTGGCAGAGCGGTTGCAAACGACTCGCGCAACTTACGGCGCTGAGTCAGTCGGTGCCTACCTTTCAGGCCAGCTATTGACCGAAGATTACTATGTGGCCAATAAGCTATTTAAAGGCTTTTTAGGCACGCCGCACCTGGATACCAACTCGCGACTCTGCATGGCCTCTGCCGTGGCGGCGTATAAACGCTCGTTGGGTGCGGATGCCGTTCCCTGCAACTATGAAGATATTGAAGAGGCCGAGCTGGTGGTGCTGGTGGGCTCGAATCTGGCCTGGAACCACCCGGTGCTTTACCAGCGCTTGAAGGTCGCCAAAACGCGCAATCCACTGATGCGGATGGTGGTCATCGACCCGCGCGTGACCGACAGCTGCGAAATTGCCGACCTGTACATGGGCATCGCACCCGGCAGCGATGCGGTGCTGTTCAATGGCCTGCTGGCCTGGATGGCTGAGAATAACAAGCTGGATCAGCTCTATCTGGACCGCCATACACAAGGTTTCGACGAAGCGCTGCTGGCCGCGAGCCAGCATGATATTAATGACGTGGCGGCGATATGTGATATCGACCCAGAGCGGCTGGAGACCTTTTACTACTGGTTTGCCAGCCAACTCCATGTCGTGACGCTCTACTCCCAGGGCGTCAATCAATCCACAAGCGGTACTGATAAGTGTAACGCGATCATCAACTGCCATCTGGCGGGCGGCAAAATCGGCTTGCCGGGGGCGGGGCCTTTCTCGATTACCGGCCAACCCAATGCCATGGGCGGGCGTGAAGTGGGTGGGCTTGCCAACCAGCTGGCCGCGCATATGGATTACCACACGCCCGGCGCCCTCAGCCGAGTCACCCGCTTCTGGGCGACGGAAACGTTAACGCCCAAATTGCCTCAGGCGCCCGGCTATAAGGCGGTCGAACTTTTTGACGCGGTTGAGCGGGGCGAAATAAAGGCGCTTTGGATAATGGCCACCAACCCAGCGGTCAGCTTGCCGGATGCCGCCCGCGTGCGGCGTGCGCTTGAAAAGTGCTCACTGGTAATTGTGTCTGAGTGCGCAAGCCATACCGACCTGCTGGCCTACGCCGATATCATTCTGCCCGCGACGGGGTGGTCTGAAAAAGACGGCACGGTGACCAATTCCGAGCGGCGTATTTCACGCCAGCGTGGCTTGCTACCCGCGCCTGGCCAAGCGCGTCACGACTGGTGGATTATGTGCGAAGCCGCCAAGCGGTTAGGCTTTCAGGAGGCGTTTGACTATAGCCATCCCCATGAAATTTTTGATGAGCACGCGCGCCTTTCCGGCTTTGAGAATGAGGGAGAGAGCAAACGGCTATTCGATATTTCCGGCCTGGTGGGACTTGGGCGCGAGGGCTACGACGCGCTGGCGCCTATTCAGTGGCCGGTGACGTCTTCAGCGCCTCACGGAACGGCGCGGTTATTTGAAGATGGCAAGTTTGCCACGCCTGATGGGCGCGCCAACTTCATCGCCATAACGCCGCGCTTGCCGGAGCAACGCCTGAGTGACGCCTACCCGCTGCGCCTGAACACCGGGCGTATTCGCGACCAGTGGCACACCATGACGCGCACGGCACGCGCGCCCCGGCTGATGAATCATCGCCACGAGCCGTTTATCGAACTCCACCCAGGCGATGCTGCGAACTATGGCATTGGCGACCAGCAACTGGCAGTATTGTCCGCCGCCAGCGGCGAGTACCGGGGGCGCGTGCGTATCTCGAATGCCCAGCGGCGTGGCGAGGTGTTTATTCCCATGCACTGGAGCGATGCGTTCAGTAAATCGGCGCGTAGCGGTGCCATGCTAAAAGCTTTGACCGACTCTGTGTCAGGCCAGCCAGAAGCCAAGCACGGCGCTGTGGCGCTGGCACCGCTTGAAGTAGCCTGGGAGGCAACGCTGTTGATTGCCCATCCATTAGGGGATAATAGTCAGGAAGTGCCCCCGTGGTGCAGAAGCGATTATTGGGCACGCGTACCCATGCAGGGCTGTCAGCGCTGGCAGCTGGCAGATGCAAAGCCGGTAAATGACTGGCTGGCGCTACTGACTACGTGGCTTCCCGATGGGGCTGCTTTGTGGTGTGAAGACAGCGGCAATGGCCGCTTGCGCGCTGCGGCTATTGTGCGGGGCAAACTGCGCTGGTGGCTGATGGTCGGCCCGCCGCGCGAATTGCCCGGGCTTGCCTGGCTTGAAGCGCGTTTTAACGAAACAGCCATCAGTGATAAGCACCGGCGCCGGCTGCTGGCGGGGTGCGAAGATGGCGCTGCGGATACCGGCCCCGTGGTATGCAGCTGCCACCAGGTGGGCCAAGCGGCGATTGTTAATGCTATTCGTGCCGGTGATACCAGCGTTGAAGCGTTGGGCGCACGGCTTGCTTGCGGAACCCAATGCGGTAGTTGTTTGCCTGAATTGAAGTCCCTGATTGAAGAGGAGCGTTCACATGCGCGTGCTAAGCAAGCGTCTACTACAGAAGTGGCCTGAGGCCACGTTGTGCTTTACGCAGCGCGTGCTGTCGCCGTTCCAGCGCTCCACGCGCAGTGCCTCAAGTGCGCCTTCGCTTAAGTTACGCGGCGAATGCACGGCTGGGCATGTGTATTTGGTTGGTGCGGGCAGTGGTGATATGGAGCTGTTAACGCTGAAAGCCGCGCGGCTGTTAATGCAGGCCGATGCTATCGTGTATGACCGTTTGGTAGGCGACGATGTGCTAGGGCTGGTTCCGCTTTCCGCTGAGCGTTACTACGTTGGCAAGGCCAGCGGCCATCACAGCATGCCGCAAGCGGAAATTGGCGCCTTGATGGTCAAATTGGCAACCGCCGGCAAATCGGTGGTGCGCTTGAAAGGCGGTGACCCCGGCATATTTGCGCGTATGGGGGAAGAGCTTGCCGCGCTGGCGGATGCCAATGTGCCCGCACACATTGTGCCCGGGATTACCGCGGCGTCTGCCGCCGCCGCAAGCCTGGGGATTCCGCTGACCGACCGGGGCCACTCTCAGCAACTGCGCTTTATTACTGCACAGCTATGCCGTGAGGGCGGCGCGCCCGACTGGCAAACCCTGGCCCGTCGCGATGAAACCCTGGTATTTTATATGGGGCTTTCCAAGGTAGAGGCCATTTGCACAGGGCTACGCCAGGCGGGACTGCCCGATGAGTGGCCGATCATGCTGGTCGCCAATGCCAGCCTGCCCGAACAGCAGGCATTGGTGGGTACGCTTAATGATATGCCCCAGCGCCTAGCGGATCATCCGCTGCCGTCACCCTGTGTGATTCTGGTGGGCAGCGTGGTCAGTATGGTCGCGAGCAGCCCCGCTAATATGCTTGCTTCAGCGGGCATCATCGAAGCGGTCGACCCGACATAGCGTCGGGAACAGACGCATCCACAGGCCGACCACCGCCAGCGTGCCTACGCCGCCAATCACTGCGGCGGGCACTGCGCCAAATCCGGCGGCCATGCTGCCCGCGCGAAACTCGCCCAGCTCGTTACTTGAGCCAATAAACAGCATATTGACGGCATTCACCCGGCCGCGCATTTCATCCGGCGTGGCCAACTGAATCACAGTGGTGCGTACATAAACGCTGATCATATCAGCCGCACCCGCCACCAGCATGGCGATCATCGATACCCAGAACAGGGTAGAGAACGCGAACACTAGATTCGCCAACCCGAACACGGCCACGGCGGCAAACATCACATGCCCCGCGCGACGCTTGATGCCACGAACGCCAAGATAAAGCCCCATCAATAGTGCGCCCACCGCAATTGCGCTGCGCAGAGCACCCAATCCTTCAGGGCCCACATGCAAGACTTCCTGAGCGTAAATGGGCAGCAGTGCCACGACGCCGCCCAGCAGCACGGCAAATAGATCCAACGAAATGGCGCCCAGAATAATCGGCTGATAGCGGATATAACGAATACCTGCGGAAAAACGCTTCCAGGCGGTACTTTCCAATACCTTGGCTTTCTCGACATAGCGCACCGGTACCAGCACCAGTAAGGCCAGCGCGACGATAAAGCAGCCCAGGCACACGGCGTAGGCCAGACTACCGCCGCCCATGGCGTAAAGCACGCCGCCCAGCAATGGCCCGCTGATCACGGCGACTTTCATGATCGAGCTATTCAGCGCAATGGCCTGAGCCAACTGAGTGCGGGGCACAATGTTGGGCAACATACTTTGCAGCGTGGGGCCGGTAAAGGCTCGGGCGCAGCCAAACAGAGCCAGCACAGCATAAAATTCAATAACGCTGCCATGATTGGCCTGCGCCAATAAAAGCAGCAGGGCGCTACAGATACCCTGTACCGCCCAACTGAGTTGTAGGATGCGCTTGCGCGGAAAACGGTCGACCACATCGCCTGCGGGCAGCAGTAAAATCACCATAGGCAGAAACTGCGCAAGCCCCACGTAGGCAAGCGACATGGCATCGCGGGTAATGTCATATACCTGCCATGCCACCACAATGGCTTGAATTTGCATGGCAAAAACGGCAGCAAGGCGAGAGAGAAGAAAGCTTAAAAAGCCCGGCTGGCGGTGAATGGGAAGCAGCGGGGCATCGGTCGCTGCAAGCGTGTCGTTATCGGGGGACATGGGCGGTATCTTGGTTAGCAAGAGAATGTTAGCAAGCGAATTTTCATAATTCTATCGCTTATGGCGCCAAACGTGGTATGGGCTTTTTTGAATAGGTGGTTGAAGTCACGCGGTGGCCGCCCCATGTTAATTAACACGCTATCAATAGAAAAGGATGTTAATGATGCAAAAGGTTATGCCTAACCCCGGTTTTGGTACTTTTCGCCTGGAAGGCGATACGCTTAAAGAGAGCATCCATTCGGCGCTTGAAGCAGGCTATCGCCATATCGACACCGCTCAGTTTTACGGTAATGAGAAGGGCGTTGGTGAAGCGATTCGTGACAGCAGCGTACCGCGTGGTGACATCTTTCTGACCACCAAAGTGTGGTTCGACAACCTGGCGCCGCAGCGCTTGAAAGAGAGTGTTGATGAAAGCCTGGAAAAGCTCGGTACCGACTACGTTGACCTACTGCTGATCCACTGGCCATCGCCGGATAACGAAGTGCCGATGGAAGAGTACCTGGCCGCTCTCAAAGAGGTGAAGGCACTGGGTAAGGCGCGCCACATCGGCGTATCCAACTTCACTATTGAACAGCTTGATAAAGCGGTGGAGATTTTGGGTAAAGGCGAAATCCTCACCAATCAGATTGAAGTGCATCCTTTCCTGCAAAACCGCAAGCTGGTTGAGCGCTGCGAGCATCACGGTATTCAGGTAACGGCCTTTATGCCGCTGGCGGTGGGTAAGGTAATGGACGATGCCACGCTCCAGCAGATCGCGGATGCGCACAGCGTAACGCCTGCGCAAATCGCCTTGGCCTGGGTCAATCAGCGCGACATGATCACCATTCCTTCTTCCACCAAGGCGCGTAATATCCAAAGCAATATTGCCGCGTTTGATCTTGTATTAAACGACAGTGAAATGGACGACATTGCCAAGCTGGACCGCAAGGAGCGCATCGCCAACCCTGACTTTGCACCTAAATGGGATGAGTGATATTAAATGAGCGCATGGGAACGTTAGGCATCTCATAATGTCATAGCGGTGCCTGCACAAGCAGGCACCGCTATTTATATAGCTTTATTTTATACAGCTTTTAAATAAATCCGCTTTACAGGAAGACTCCATGAAGCAACACAAGATTCGCGACAACGCGCTCAAAGCACAGCTACGAACCCCCATGTTCAAGATGCAGCAGCAAACGCCCAAAAAAGGTAAAGGCAGCTACTCCCGTAAAGGGCACAAGGCCCTGCGGGGGTATCGCCAAGCCGCTTGATCAAGCGTTTTGGCAATACCACTGCTTGGCTTTATCAAAACAGAACGCCCCCGGCCACTTCCTGTGGCCGGGGGCGTTGGCTATGTCAACGGGCTCCCGCAGTGGGGACACGTTTCATAAGCATTTCGAGTGTCAGCCTGATGGCGCTGTGTGCGGGCGGCTGCTTCTTCTACGCCATGAATTGAGACCAGTTGGCCGTGCTCCCAACGCAAGCCGATATCGTTAAGCAGGTGAGCATCGTGTAGACGCAGGTCTGTAGGCAGGCGGCGCTGTATGCGGTGCTTTCTTATAATTTTGAACAGGTTACGGGTAAGAGTGATTGCCATGAGTTCGGTCTCCATACGTTCACTGGGAGGCCGGACGGGATTGCGGTCAGTCGTTAAGCGAAGGGCTGGTTTTAACTGAGGCTGGCCGCGAGATCGTCGCGGCCAGTGATAACTCTCTTACTCCGGCGCACGATGACAATAAGCACTCGCCACGTTATGCATAACGCGGGGTAGCTTATTGGATCGTGTGACGCGGATTTGCCAGCGCATGATAGTTTCTCGGTTAATACAGCGAGTTAAAACAAAGAGGTTGCCTTCAGCCAGCAACCTCTTTGTTTTAACGTATTGATAAAAATGCTGCAACATTTACTTAGCGATAACCTTTCGCCTGCAGATGAAATAAGTGAGCATAACGACCATTGATAGCCAATAATGCCTCATGCGTGCCGCGTTCAATAATCTCTCCCTGGTCAATAACGAGGATGAGATCCGCATTGCGGACGGTTGAGAAGCGGTGCGATATGAGAATCGTCATTTTATTGTGGCTATGCTGCCGAAACCTTGTAAATACGTCGGCTTCAGCGGCGGCGTCCATCGCAGCGGTGGGTTCATCCAGCACTAAAATATCGGCCTCTTCGCGCATGTAAGCGCGCGAGAGCGCTATCTTTTGCCACTGCCCGCCAGAGAGTTCCTGTCCATCCTTAAACCAGCGCCCCAACTGAGTGTTATAGCCTTGAGGCATGCGTTTGATAAAACTGTCGGCCATGCCATTGCGAGCGGCCTGCTGCCAGCGCGCTTGATTATTAAACGCCTGGGTGTCGCCCACGCCCAGATTTTCGCCAACCGGCAATTGATAGCGGACAAAGTCCTGAAAAATAACCCCGACGCGTTTGCGTAGCGCACTGTTTTCCCAGTCACGAAGATCACTGCCATCCAGCAGAATTCGCCCCTTTGTAGGGTGATAAAGCCGCGTTAAAAGCTTAATGAGGGTGGTTTTTCCGGAGCCGTTTTCGCCGACCAGGGCAAGGCTTTGACCGGGAGACAGGTGCAGTGAGATGTGTTGCAATACCTGCTTGCCGCCTGGGTAAGCAAAGCTTACGCCTTCAAAGCGCAGACCGTCGCCGGGAAGTGCGCCTTGCAAGCGCGTGCCACCTTCCTGCTGGGTAGGTTGTTCCAGGTACTCGTACAGGTTGGAAAGATAGAGATTGTCTTCGTACATGCCGCTAATGGCGGTAAGGCTTGCAGAAAGCGCAGACTGGCTCTGTTTAAACACCATCAAGTACATGGTCATCTGACCCAGCGTGATAGCACCTGCAATCGTCTCAACCACTACCCAGCCATACGCGGCGTAGAACGTTAGCGTGCCCAACAAACCAAGCAAGAAGCCCCAGCCCTCACGGCGGAGTGTCAATCGCCGGTCTTCGCGAAATAGCCGGTTGAAAATTTCGCGATAACGTTGCAAAAAAAGCGGCTCAAGGCCAAACAGTTTGACCTCTTTAATGCTGTCTTCGCGGGCCAGTACGGTTTCCAAATAGCCCTGCATACGCGTTTCAGGTGAGCGCCTGCGAAACAAGCGAAACGCATCACCTGAAAACTTGGCTTCTGAAACAAACACCGGCAGGGCGCCTGCCGCTAGAATCAGCAGCGCCCAAGGGGAAAACTGCACAAGCAGTACACTAAAACTGACCAGTGAGATGGCGTTTTGAAGTAGCCCAAAGGTTTTATTAACCAGCGCTAAAGGCCGCGTGGAGGCTTCACGGCGAGCACGTGTTAATTGGTCATACAGCTCTGAATCCTCGAACTGGCTTAATGATAGCGTGCCTGCTTTTTCTAAAATCATGACATTAACTTTCTGGCCCAGCAGGGCGCGAAGCAGCGACTGCTGAGCAGAAAGCCCGCGTTGGGCCAGTGCGATCAAGGCGATGATGAGAGCCTCTAACGCCACAAGCTCAAGCACCGGCATAATAATAACCGTCAGGCTAGCGGAAGGGTTGTCGCGATAGGTGTCCATCGCGTTGACGACGCCATCAACGATCAGTTGGCCCACCCAGGCACCCGCCGCAGGCAACACGCCAGCCACCAGCGTGCAAAGCGCCAGCCCGAACATCATCCAACGGGAGGTTTCCCAAACAAGGCCCAGGGCTCGCTTGCTGTAGCGAAACACGTTGAAAAAACCGTTAACCGACGGGGCGTTACCAGAGGTGGAAAACAGTGGGGGCATAGGGAGTTAACATGAACCGAGAGCGAAAGAAGCTATTATGATGCGTGGGTTGCGTCGCAATAGCCACTTCAACCGCCGGCGCTTTAATAGCGCGCGGCGGTTGAAGCTGGAGAAGAAGATGAACACAGGCTCTTTTTGTACAAACCTTAGGGAAGGATAAAGGCGCCGTACACAAGCGCACCCATCACCACAAACGCGGGATGAACGCTGAACCGTACCAGCGCAATCGCGGCAATGGCGCCGATAATCAGTGTATGTGCCCACCCTGCGCCATTAACGCCTTCAAGGAAAAAGCCCAACGTTAACCAAGCCATCATAATGGCGATCACTGGGCGTACCCATTGGCTCATACGCTTGACTTGGGGCGACTCGCGATGGCGGTACAAAAGCCCTAGTGCGGCAATCATCAGCAGTAGCGAAGGCACAACGGTTGCCGCTATCGCGACGGCGGCACCGCCGATGCCGGCCACTTCATAACCCACGTAGCCGGCCATTTTAGTAGCAATCGGGCTAGGCAGCGCGTTTCCAAGCGCAAGCGTTTCCGCAAACCCTTGAGACGTCATCCAGCCATAGCGGCCGACTACTTCGGCTTCAAGCAGGGGGATAATGGCTGGGCCACCGCCGTAGCCAACAATGTTCGGGACAAAAAATGCCAGGAAGAGCTGCCAATAAATCATGCTGAGCGCTCCGCTTTTTTAGCCGTGGAAGGGCGTAACAGCGCCGCCAGCAAAATCGCGCCAATAATAAAACCGGGGTGAATGCCTAGCCAATAAATCAATAGGCCAGCGGTAATCGCCATTAGGCTACTGACAAGCCAGCCTAGCGCCTTTTGCGATTTATCAAAGAAGTCCCAAGCCAGTTGCCCCATCATCACCATGACGACGGGCACCACGGCTTGCCCCATCCCACGAATCCAGGCCACATCCCGATACCGACTAAAAACGCCCAGCATGACCACCATGGCAACTATCATAGGGAAGCAAACAGCAAGTACCGACGCTATACAGCCACTAATGCCGCCTACACGATAGCCGATATAACCAGGCATTTTAGTTGCGATAGGGCCAGGCAAGGTGTTGCCAATGGCTAATATGTCGGCAAACTCTTCGTCCGTCAGCCATTGGTGGCGTGTAACGACTTCTGCATGTACCAGCGGTATCATTGAGGGGCCGCCACCGAAACCAAAAATACCGACGCGAAAGAAGGCCCAGAACAGGGCTGTCTGTTTCATCAGCGTGTCACGCTATGGTAGGCAGGCCGAAAACGGTAGTAGATGCGTTGAAAAACCATATTTTCTCTTTATATCGTTTATATGTAATAAAATCGATTATTTTTCAGGGTAGAATAATATAATCAAGAGCGTTAGCAGGCGTCAAACGGAATAAGTGATATGCG
The DNA here is from genome assembly GCF_052446175.1 of Halomonas sp. AOP43-D1-4. NCBI lineage: Bacteria > Pseudomonadati > Pseudomonadota > Gammaproteobacteria > Oceanospirillales > Halomonadaceae > Halomonas > Halomonas sp. AOP43-D1-4. The sequence goes on along the minus strand of NZ_JBQSVY010000011.1, from coordinate 105,943 downwards.
CTCACCGGTGGATGAAAGGACCCTACCATGAACCAGTACGTTCAGCCCTCCACAACAACAGCATCTAGCCGTATTTACGATATTTTACGCAAAGACTTGGTTAATGGGCGTTTTGCTGCTGGCGAAAAGTTGGCAATCAATGCGCTTAAAGAGCTGTATCAAGTGGGCTTAAGCCCCTTGCGTGAAGCGTTAAACAAGTTGGCCGCCTATGGTCTGCTGATACAGGAAAATCAGCGCGGTTTTCGGGTGCCGACTCTTTCACGCAGTGAACTGGATGATATTGTAAAAACGCGCTTGGCCTTGGAAGGTATGGCATTTGAACAGGCAATTTCGCTGGGGGATGCGGCGTGGGAGGCAAACCTTCTCGCGGCAGAGCATCGCCTGAAATGTGCCGACATGACGCTGGATAATGACGATGAGTGGGAGCGATTGCATACCCAGTTTCATCGCACGCTGGTCGCATCGTGCGGCTCTATATGGTCGCTGCGGTTTATTGAACAGCTGCACGATCAATTTGATCGGTACCGGCGCTTGGGCCCCAAAATGCCGGTCATTCGCCAGGAGTTGGATCAGCAGCACCATGAGCTAGTGGCGCTTGCTTTAAAGCGCGATGTGAAAGCAGCGCGAAAGCTTCTTGATGAGCATATCCTTAAATCCTATGAGGCTGCGCTAACGTGCTTTGCGCAGCACGGCTAAAAGCATCAGCTAAGCCATCAGCGATCAGTGTACACTGGCGCGTACTAAACACGATAAAGCGGATGTAAAAGAGCGATGCAATATTCAGATAGTGATGTCATTGAGCAAACGTTGAGCTGGGTGCGCAACTTTATTGTGGCTGAAAACGTATGTCCCTTTGCTCAGCGAGAAGTAGAGCGTGACACTATTCGTGTGGGCGTCGTACGCTCAAAAAAGCTTGAGGTGGCATTGGAAGAGCTGATGGTCGAAGTGCAGTGGTTGGATGAGCATCCGGAAACAGAAACCACGCTGCTAGTCTTTCCCACGCTTTTTAAGCACTTTGACCACTATCTGGACTATGTAGAACTGGCAGAAAGCATGCTGGCCGAACAGGGCTATGAAGGTGTTTATCAGCTGGCGACTTTTCATCCAGACTACTGCTTTGAGGACGCCACGCCAGAGGACGCCTCGAACTATACCAACCGCTCACCCTACGCAATGGTGCACCTATTGCGCGAAGCGAGCGTTGAAAAAGCCATTGAGTTTTATGGTGATACCTCGGTCATCCCGGAACGCAATGTGGCCCATTTGACCACGATGGGAAGCAGTAGGGCAGAGCGCTATCTTCAGGATGCGTTAGCGCAACGGGCATCTTCGGGTAAAACGCCATAACGCCTTATTCGTGCTGTTTATGTAAAGCTCAAACGCCCTTGCTTTGGATCGATTGTTGCGCTTTCTCTGCTGGTATTCCAAGCGCGCCACTACCATCAACATGACAACGAGCAAACCTAATGCACCTGCCAGAGCATGGTTCATTGGAGTGGTTGTGATGTCGATAAAAACTATGAAAATTAATACGCTAGTCGACTAAGTTATAAGAATTTATGCATCACGTAGCTGTCTACGAGTCCTTGTGTTGCGTGACAATAAGCTTTCGGCACCGTGCCCACAATACTAAATCCTAAACGCTGCCAAAGCGCTACCGCTGCCTCGTTCGTGGCAACGACAGCGTTAAACTGCATGGCTTTAAAATCATGGGTACGAGCTAGTTGCTGAGAGTGTTCACACATCGCGTGCGCAACGCCTTTACCGCGGGCGGCAGCGGTGACCATATAGCCGCAGTTACACACATGGCCACCCGGGCCTGCCGCGTTGGCTTTGAGGTAGTAGCTTCCCACCAGTTCGCCTGCTGAATCTCTGACGGCATACGTGGCTTTGGGGACTTGGCACCATAGTGAGTAGGCCGCCTCGTAGCTAATGTCGGGGTCAATGGCATAGGTATGTTGTTCCGCCACAATCGCCTTAAAAGTGGGCCAGAAAATAGCGAAGTCGTCTTGCGTCATTAAGGTGAAGGTAAGTGTAGACATGGTTAATACCTGGTAGAGATAAGCCGAGTAGCATGTGAGGGGCGTTAATGGTACCAGGCCGCAGCGGTGCATGCGGCTGTCAACATGGAAGGGGCATCTGCGCTTGAAGCCCCTTAAGTGGCTGTACGTTGCGCTTATTTTGCTACGTGAGCAACGATTTCGTAGCTGCGCACGCGGTCGGCATGACCAAAAAAGTCACTATTAATCATTAACTCATCGGCGCCTGTACGTTCCTGAAAGTCTTCAAGTCCCGCTTTAACTGTTTCTGGACCACCAATAATCGCGGCACCCAGGAACTGGTTGACTTGCGACTGCTCCATGGGTGACCAGTCCAGTTGCTCTACCGGGGGCTGCGACTGAGTCGGCTTGCCACGGATCAGGTTCAGAAACTTCTGCTGGGCGGAGGTAGCAAGGTAGTGCGCCATGGCATCATTCTCTGCGGCCATCACCGGCAGCCCGACCATGGTATAAGGCTTATCCAGATGCTCAGACGGGCGGAAGTTATCGCGGTAGAGGCGTAACGCTTCAAATAGGTAGCCGGGTGCAAACTGCGCCGCAAATGCAAAGGGCAGGCCCAGTCTGGCGGCCAGTTGGGCGCTGTAGCCGCTTGAACCCAACAGCCAGATAGGCACGTTAGTTCCTTGGCCAGGTACCGCTTTCACCTGCTGGCCAGGCTCTGCATCGCCTAGGTAGCGACGCAGCTCGCTTAGTTGCTCGGGGAAGTCGTCTACGCCCGCATGCATGCTGCGCCGCATGGCACGCATAGTGGCACCGTCAGAACCGGGCGCCCGCCCAAGTCCCAGGTCAATGCGCCCAGGGTAGAGCGTTTCCAGCGTGCCAAACTGCTCGGCAATCACAAGCGGAGGATGATTAGGCAGCATTATCCCGCCCGAGCCTAGCCGTATAGTGGAAGTGTGGCCTGCCAAATGGCCAATCAAAACGGACGTGGCGGCACTGGCGATTCCAGGGATGTTGTGATGTTCGGCAAGCCAGTAACGGGTATAGCCCAACTGCTCGGCTCGCTGTGCCAGTGAAACGCTATCCCGGAACGTTTCAGCAGCGCTGCCGCCTTGGCGTATAGGGGCAAGGTCGAGTACAGAGAGCGCGGTCGAAGAGAGTTGGCTCATATTTCACCTACTAATAAAGACGTGGAGCATGCTTAAAGATTTGGACGCGTAGGCAATGAGACGGCACGCGGTTAAATCATTAGCACGCTTGTTAGTAGAGTGTATGCGGGCTATGAAGGCCAAATGCAAGGAGCAGCCCTTTTGGGCTGCGTAACCTGTTTGATCGGTTAGTCACTCGGCGGGGTGGCGAACCAGGATCACGTTAACGTCGACATGGGCCGGTTGAGAGAGCGCATAAATAACCGCGTTGGCAATATCGCGAGCTTCCAGCGCCGTTTCAGGCGGTTCATCAAAAAAGGGCGTATCGACATGCCTGGCTCAATCAAACGAGGTGACATCAGTGGATGGCTCGTTTAGCGTGAGTATGCTGGAGCCTCTTTGAGCATGGAGGAGAGATCGAGAATGGCTTGCGCCATGTCTGCCATGCTTTTGCTTTGATCCATTGATGTCTTGCGAAGGAAGCGGTAAGCCTCCTCTTCACTCATTGATTGGTGCGCCATAATAAGCCCTTTAGCGCGTTCAATAAGCTTGCGCTCGCGCAGTGCCTTACGGGTATTTTCCAGCTCATCGCTTAACCCTTGTAGGCGGCTGGACTGGGTCTGGGTTAACGCTATCAGGGAACGGCCAAGCGGTGAGGTCAGCGCGCTGGCCGTTAAATCACCCGGCGGCTGAGGATGGTTAAGGGCCAGTAACGGTTCGCAAGGCGCGGGTTTATGCGCGTAAGGCTTGGCTTTGGTCTGCTCAAGTGTTGCTTCTGCCTGGTGTATTTTGCGATAGCAAAGCGCGGCTAGCTGTGCGTTTAACGTATCTTCGACGCTTTTGATTGCATCAATGCGCAGCGTGGTTAGCTCGTACCAGGTTTCACCCAGCGGGTTAGACGTTATATGTGGCGACGCTGGCTGGCAGGCAGCCTCGCGCAGCTGTTGAATGCCGGTTAGCGTGCTGGTTGAAACGGCTTGCTGCCAAGCCAGCGCGGCGTCTGGCGTAGCAAATTCGATAAAAGTATCAAAACAGCGCTGCTGGTCGTTAACCAGTTGGCCGAGAAGTTGGCGGTGACTGTCATCAAAATGGCCAAGGGTATAGCCAAAGGCGCCACAGGCACGCTCTTGTCCGGCCAGCTCCTTGCCTTGCATGAGATGGAAAATAGCCACCAGCGCACGGGTAATATCTGGATCGTCTGAAGTGTCGGCAGCTTCGAAGACAATCGCTAACAAACCGCCAATAAGGTGATTAAAGGCTTGGGTGGCGGCATCGGGAGAAATAGCAACGTTATCAATGGCGCTGCGCAGTGCGCTTAAGTCGTCCAGGGCGTTCCACATGGCGGCTATTTGGCGCAGAAGGCGCGCCGCTGCCTGTGGGCGTGCTTCCTGGCTTAGCGCCTCTAAGCGCCTGCGCATCAGCGCTTCGGCCTCTTTGCTCTTGTTAATATATGTCTGGCGGCGTGTTTTAAAGCGCTGACCTTGAGAGGCAAGGTAAATCGTTGAGGCACCGCGTTCGCGCTGAAGCACATGGATAAAACGGCTAATATCCGCAACGATTTCCGAGGCCGCCGCTAAATAACGAAAATTGTCGATATCGCAACGAATGGCGGTTAAGAGTAGCTGCTGGGCAGATGACATAACGATTTCCTTTTACTCGCCGCGTTGCCCCTTCTCTTATGGCTGGCTTGCGCCGGAGAGTAGGGGGCTGCTTGAGCATAATGCCTGGCGTTAACTTAATGCCTAGCGTTAACGTAATGAAAGGGCCCCCGCACCGGTATCATCGCCCACGGCGTCACGGTAAGCGTTTGCTTCTTGTGCTTCCGTTACGTCGTTAAACCGAACGACTAATACGCACGAGGCCAGTACCAGAACGGTCACGCCTAGGTAAAATAGCCCTTGTTGATAGCTTAAGCTTTCACTGCGAAACAGAAAGGCGGCCGAGACGGCGCCGACATTGCCGCCCGCACCCACAATCCCGGCAACTGCGCCCAAGGCTTTTTTATTGATAAACGGCACGACACCGAACGTGGCGCCTTCGGCCATTTGTACGAAGAGGCTAAACACCAGCATGATGCCAATGGCCAGGCTTAGAACGTGCATTTGCGAAAAGGCGACCAGCGCAATGCCTTCACAAACCAGCGCAATAAATAGCCAGCGCACACGTCCTTTTAACCCGCCCTGTTTGGCGAACAGATCCGAGAAAACACCACCCAGCGTGCGGGCAAAAATATTCATCAACCCAAACAGCCCTGCAATCATGCCAGCCATTGCCAGCGTTAAGTCGAATTTGTCGAAGAAGTAGATAGCCGCAATATTGTTGATCGTAAGTTCAACACCAAAACAGAGCCCATAAACGACAAACAGTGCCCAAACGCGGATGTCTTTCGCCGCTGCTAAAAAGCATTGAGTGGCGCTGTTCTCACCCGTTGCCTCGGGCAATTCTCCCCGTGCGCGCAGGTCGCTAAAGTTGCCGTCAGGCGCATCCTGCGTGAGAAACCAGTAACCGAGCCCGGTGATAAACATAACGATGCCGGGCACGACCATGGCAAGACGCCAGCCGAGCGCTTCGTTAACACCCAACATCAGTATGCCTGCAAAGATAAGTGGCATAAGAATTTGCGTGGTACCACCGCCCAGGTTACCCCAGCCCGCACTCGTTGCATTGGCGGTACCCACGACATTCGGTGCAAACATCATGGTGGTGTGGTACTGCGTAATCACGAATGAGGCACCGATAGCGCCAATAGCTAAGCGGGCAAGCAGGAACGTCTCAAAACTATTGGCAAAGCCGATGCCCATGACCGGAAGGGAACCTAAAATGAGCAGGCCGGTGTAGGTTTTGCGCGGTCCTAACCGGTCACACAGCAATCCGATCAGGAGCCGCACGATAACAGTAATCGCGACGGATGCGATGATCGTGTTACCAATTTGTGTCTGTGTCAGGGAAAGGTCATCGCGCACCACCGCCATAAGTGGTGCGATGCCGAACCAGCCAAAAAAACAGATATGAAAAGCAAACCACGACAAGTGGAAGGCACGCATCTGAGGCGTGGAGAACGTTAGCAGTCGAATACGATTGGCTTTATTGCGTATGTCCATGGGATGGCCTCACAGGATCTTAACCAGTTGAGCATCACGCAACGCCAAATCGCTCTGTTGCGTTACGTGTTCACGAGAACATGCCTTCGTCATTGAAGGTCAGGCCCGACGCACTCGTACCCGGTTGGGCCTGGTCTACGCCTACCATCACAAGAGATAGTTAAGCAATTAATTCGCCATCGGGGATTTTTATAAGCCTTATCAGTTGGTTACTTTTTATAGGCCGAAGATTTACAGAAAGAGGAATAGCCCCATGCGCTGTTGATGGGCATGCCGTAGGCGGCATGCATCACAATAGTGCTGTTTAGTCGTGCAGGTAAACGGCGTCGATATCCAGCGTTGAGTGATTGCCGATTGCCTCGAAGTGCTCATCCAGCCAGCGCTGCGCGGCGTCTCGGCCTTGTTCAAAAAGGTGTGAAAGAAACGACCATTCCGAATTCATCTTGCTGGAAACGGAAAGGTTTTCCAGCGCTTGCTCGCCGCTAATACGGTGAAAGAGGGCCTGCTGGTAACAGTTGTTGATCCCTTGCTCTTCCAGGGCGTGTTGCAGTAGCGCAATCATGCGTATCTCTTTAATCAGCGCGGCGTTAAAGGTAATTTCATTAAGTCTGTTCAGGATGGATGACGCACAGGTCGGTACTGAGTCGCGGCTGATAGGGTTAATTTGTATCAGCAGGATATCCCGTGAACTGCACTCCTCCATTAAGGGAAACAGCGCGGGATTGCCCATGTAGCCACCATCCCAGTAGGCCTCGCCATCAATTTCAACGGCCTGGAACATCAAGGGTAAACAGGCAGAGGCCATTACAGCATCAAGGCTCATCTCTTCACGACGAAAGACACGCTGTTTGCCCGTGCGCACATTGGTGGCCGCCACAAACAGCTTAAGCTGCTCGCATTGGCGCACCCGCTCGAAATCAATGTGTGCATCAACGATGTCACGCAGTGGGTTAACGTTCAACGGGTTGAATTGATAGGGCGAGATCAGGCGCGTCATAAGGTCCATCGCGATATAGCCTGGCGAATGATCAAGGCTCCAGTTGCCGGTCCAGACATCCATCGGCGAACGGCGTACCGGGCTTGCCATACCCGCGCGGCTGACGGCCTGCCAAAAATCCGTAAGTGCTTGCCTGGCTAACGGCTTGCCGCCCCTGGTGAGGGCATCGGCCATTACCACGCCATTCATGGCACCGGCACTGGTGCCGCTAATACCTTCTATTTCGATGCGCTCATCTTCAAGCAGGCGGTCAATGACGCCCCATGAATAAGCGCCGTGTGCCCCACCACCTTGCAATGCGAGATCCAACTTCTTGACTTGAGTCATAAGGCCTCATGCGTTAGTTAGCTTATTCATGCTGCGCTGCTTCTCAGCATGGCATAAGAACCGACACATGCCACCAGGCGAGAATTTAACGTTGCGCTAAATGGGGGGCACCTGGCGTTTGGCAGCGTAAGAAATTTGAGCTGGCGAGCCACTCCTCATCGGGGTAATAGGCAAACACATACTGATCATCTCTTAAGCTATCAATCAGCGGGTAAGTGATATCCTGGCGTACAGCGGGGCAGCCATGGCTGCGGCCGAGGCGGCCTGTTTGCGCGATAAAGTCATCGCTAACGTAGTCGGCTCCGTGAATCACAATGGCACGCTCGTAGGCGAGGTCATTGACCTCGGGTTCCAGCCCGTTAAGCCTAAGGGAGTAGCCGTTGCGTCCGTAATAGCTATTCATGGTACGAAACAAACCAAGGCTTGATTGATAGCTTTCGGGGATATTCGAGAAGGCGTCGGCTTGCGCATCACCAGAACCCTGGCCATGGGAAACCAATTCCTCAAACAGCAGCGTGTGCTGGCGCAGATCAAAGACCCACATGCGCCGCTCGGTGGAAGGCAGTGAATAGTCGATAACTGCCAGCCGCTCGACATCGGGGTCCGCACAGCTAAGCGCTTGGGCGGCAAGGCGCAGCGCTTCTGGGGTAGCCGAAGGCGCTAATTGAAGCAACTGATGATTAAGCGATAACACACCGGGAGGGGGCGTTGAGGCGACATCAGAAAAGAAACTGCTCGCGTATAAAGGGAGGCTAATGAACGCGAAAGGTAAACAGCATGACAACGATAGTGGGCGCAAACGGGTTACCATACAGAGCAATCCTGCTGACAAGAGCGACGACGAAAAATAGTAAACGGCTATGATGAAAGTAAGCATGCCGCGAATGGGAATTCATAGTAACGCAAGGAGAGGGTGATGAACGAGATGCAGTCACTAAGACAATGGGCGATAGGGGCCGCTCTAGGTCTAGCACTGTCCCATATCCCTTTCGGTTTAACACCGGCGTATGCGGCCTCTGAGCCGCTTAAACAGGCACTTATACAGCGCTTGGCGGCTGAAGATCAGGCGTCGCTGCCGATCCGTGAATTTTATCAATTGCGTAATGAGCAGCTAGCCTGGCGCGAGGCTTCATCGGTTGTGGCGTTAGCCAATGCGCTTAACCTGCTTGAAAGTGATGGTTTGACCCCTAGTGACTACCGTGCCGATAGATTGTTGAGCGCTTTCCAGAGTAGCCAGAACGCTGGAGAGTCCGCTCAGGCTGCGTTTGATATTCAGGCAACGTCGTCGCTGTTGTTGGCCCTCGATCACTTGGAGCGTGGCAAGGTCAACCCGCGTGACGTTGAGCCGAATTGGGATGTCCCACGCCCTGAGCGTCGCTATTCGCTGGCTCGCGTCGTTCAGGCCGTTGATGACCAGGCATTGGAGCGCGCCTTTGAGCTGGCTCGCCCAGCCTCAAGTGAGTATCAGCAGTTGCGAGAGGCGCTCAGCCGCTATCGCCAAGTGGCCACGCTAGGCAGCACCCCGTATTTGCCGTCGCGCGAAGACTCGCTGCGTCCGGGTGATAGGGATGATGACGTAATCCTGCTGCGCCAACGCCTAGCGATGTGGGGAGAAGATGGCCTGGTCTCGGCAGACAGCAGCGCCTATCCCATGATTGGCGTTCAGGCGCCAGGCGGCGATAGACGCACCTTTGATACTGAACTCGAAATGGCCGTAAAACGCTTTCAGCGGCGCCATCAACTAACCGCCGATGGCGTCGTCGGCGATCGTACTCGCTTGGCGCTTAATGCACCTGCCGCCTCACGTGTTGATCAGTTGCGGGTTAATCTGGAACGTGCCCGCTGGATAGGCCCCCAGCAGTCTAGTGAGCCGCGGGTCTGGGTAGATATCGCAGGCTACCAGTTGCACTATATTCGGCCAAACGGCCAGCAGTGGAATGCCCGGGTGGTCGTTGGGTCGCCGCGCCGTGAAACGCCTATTATTCACTCATCCATCAGCCACCTAACGATCAATCCCAGCTGGACGATTCCGCCTACCATCCTGCGTGAAGATGTTCTGCCCCGGATACGTCAGAACACCGACTATTTAGCCCAGCATAATATGCAGGTGATCAATATGTCCGGTGCGCAGCTAGACCCCGCCGAGGTCGATTGGCAACGCCCTGGGGGCGTTATGTTGCGCCAGGTAGCGGGTAACAGTAACCCTTTGGGTCGAGTGGTGGTGCGTTTTCCCAATAATGACATGATCTATTTGCACGACACGCCAGCACAGGGGCTTTTCCAGCGTGATCAACGGGCATTGAGCTCGGGCTGCGTACGCGTCGAAGGGGTGCGCGAATTTGCCCAAATGCTTTTGCAAGATAGTGGCAGTCGTTATCAGCTCAGCACGCTAATAAATAGTGGTGGCAGCGACCGTAATGTGAACTTGCCCCAACGCATTCCTGTCGCGCTACATTACTTGACCGCATGGCCCAACGCCCAAGGGGAAGTGGAGTTTCGCACGGATATCTACCGGCGAGATGCGTCACTATTGGCAGCACTCCAGCGTTCTGTATGAATGTAGAGGGCAGGCCAGCAGGCCAGCGTGTAGATAGCGCAAGGTGCGTGGCTACCGTTCAGAGGGTAAAAACGACAATGCCGCCCTAGGGCGGCATTGTTATAGGGTGTTAAAGCTTGGATTACAAAACTTGGATTACAAAAACCTGGATTACTCAGTATCGCTTTCTGATTGATAGCCCGCCACGCTAATCGTGCCGGTTTCGCCACTTTCAAGCGCAGCAAGCATCGGCTCGGCCTGGCGTTGGAAAGCAATCAGTGTGTCGCCGTTTAAGCCCATGTTTTCAGGCAGGTCTATCGTCATTGCATTAACGGGCGAGTTATTAACGATGACCTCGTAATGCAGGTGAGGGCCCGTACTACGGCCAGTGTTACCCGAAAGCGCGATGCGCTCGCCCATGGTGACGCGTTGGCCCTGGCTTACCAACTGCCGGGACAAGTGCAGATAGCGCGTACGATAACCATTGTCATGGCGGATAATAATATAGCGGCCTGCGGCTGGGTGGTTGGCAATTTTCTCAACACGGCCATTGGCGGGGGCAGTCACCGGCGTACCAATAGGCATTGCAAAGTCAGTACCGTTGTGTGGGCTGATCCGACCCGTTACCGGATGTTTACGGCGTGGATTGAAACCGGAGCTAAGGCGGTAACTGCCGTCAAAGGGGTAGCGTGCAAAAGAGGGGTCCAGGCTATTGCCTTCGGGCGTATAGAAATTATTGTCGGTGGCATTACGTACGACAGTGAGGTCCATGCGCTCTCCGGCATACTTTACTGCTAGTACGCGGGAGCCCAGCGTTTCTCCATCAATCATGTCGGACTCAACCAGCACCTGGAATTGGTCGCCACGGCGACTGTCCCGGCGAAAATCAAGTTTCTTCTCTAGCAAGTGAGTAAGCTCGGTAACCGAGCTGCTGCTCAAACCTGTTGCCTGAGCTGAACGGGCGAAACTACCGCTAACACTACCCGCAAAAAGGCGTTGAACCGGCTCACCCTGTCGCTCAATAGACGTAATGGCGAAACTGTCAGTATCGCTTTCTATTAATACCCCGTCGCGCATGTTTTTCATCATGCGAAGCGCAAGCAGGCGGCCGTCCTCATCTAGCTGGTAGTCGAAGCTGTGGCCTGCACGCCAGTTTGTCAGCATTTGAGATTCTGGCATGTCATCTAACAGTGCCAGTACTTCGCTATAGCCTAGCCCCAGCTCATCTTGTGCCAGAACGGCAAAGGTTTCACCTGGCTCAACAAGGTGGGTCTTCCATTCAGGGACATAGGGCTCTTCAGCAGCCAGTTCCAGCTCAAGAAAAGAGACGTCATCGAACAGATCAATGCCGTAATCTTCATAAGAAGTAGCATCTGCGATTTCGACAGAGGACGACGGATCGATATCGAGCATGCCGCTTGAAAGTGTGCCTACGACAATCGACATATGCAGTGCGCCGTTATCGATTGCGCTGTCGTTGAGTACTGCACTGGGCGGCTGGTGTTCTGCTACCGCCGCATCCGCACTAGAGATAAGATCAAGATCAACGATTTCTGTTGCCGCTAAATCGCTAAGGGGAATATGTTCGCGGGTGGCATCAATGGCCCTTGAGGCGCGGTTGATGGCATCAGCAACCGGCGCTCGTTCCTGACCAAGGGAAGGAAGACCTGGCGCTGAATCGCTGGGAAGCGGTACTAACACGCTTTCAAGCGGTGTATGGGGTTGGTTTAAATCGTGATACGTTGTAATTAATTTTTGTGCGCCCAGCACAGTGACCATTGTAGCCACAGGTAACAGTAACAACTTATGCGTGCGGGGCAGCGAATGAAGGATTCGCAACATGGGTAAATAGACCGCCGAGTTCGTGATCGAAAACGAATATGAAAGTAAACAAACCCCGGAACCATACCCCATGGAGCAAAAGGTGCATAGACTGTATATCTATACATAAAAGATACTTTTGCTATATTAGCATAAGTAAATGGCAGATATCACTGTTTGTGAACACTGTTTGCTAACAAAGGTAAATAAAAGCTTGGATAAAGTGAGTCGGCTAACTCTGTGTATTGCATACTTCTGATCATGAAAAACATGATAATTACTAACCTAGCCATAGACAGGCAGGGAGTAGCGTAGAGGTTTTGTGACGGTTAGGAGTGTCGGGTAAGTAAGGTCTAATAGGAATTATTATTATTGTTGTTTTAAAACAAGCGCTTAAGCTCTTGTTAATGTTAGTTAAGAATTTTTAAGTTGGGCGAAGATAATACCGTGAGCCGTGGATACTGTCTGTCAGACTTAAGGCGGGGTTAATCTTGACGTTTTTTTTGTAACAAAAGGTTAATTGCGGGTTTTTTTAGCGTTTTAGCGTGGTTAGGGCGTTGGCCAGACGAGCAATAGAGCGCGCTGCGTATTTGAGCGACGCAGATAAAACCAAAATGCACTGGCAGGTCCTTTCTGATAGGCGCTTTCAAGTAAGCCCTTTCAAGCAAGCTCTTTCAGAAAGAGGCTGTATCGTGCCGGGTGGCATAAATAAGCACTGAATAAGCGGTACTTTTTATTGATTACTGGCATTCTAGTGAGATTTTTTCGAAGATTAAGCGGATTGTATCGCTGTATAGCATCGAGGAAATCGAAATGTCCCGGGTAACACTTGCGCAATGGCAAATGCTGGCAGCCGTGGTAGACCATGGAGGATTTGCGCGTGCAGCGGAAGCGATCCATAAAAGCCCCTCTACGTTGAACCATGCCGTTCATAAGCTGGAAGAACAGTTAGGTGTTCAGGTGCTTGAGCCGGTTGGGCGTCAGGTGCGCTTGACGGAGGCTGGTGAGTTACTGCTGCGCCGCGCACGTCAATTGGTAGAAAGCGCAGCCTCTTTAGAAGATGTAGCGTCAAGGCTGGCGGCAGGCCTGGAAGCTGAAATTATCGTGGCAATCGAGCAGATATTCCCTGCGGCGGTCCAGGCGAAGGCGCTAGAGCGCTTCTCGGAAGCATATCCTCAAGTACGCGTACAGCTATATGAGAGCGTACTCCACGGTGGAATTGAAATGCTCTATGACGGCCGCGCAGACCTCGTGGTTTCGGGTATATCGGCGCAGGGGTTTTTAGGTGAGCCTCTGGTGCTCGTTCGCTTTATTGCGGTTGCCCATCCGGATCATGCTCTACACCAGTTGGGGAGATCATTGGACCTTCGCGATCTGGCACAGCATCGCCAGCTGGTGGTTCGTGACTCAGCCTTGCGTCAGCCTTTGGATGCAGGGTGGTTAAAGGCCGAGCAGCGTTGGACGGTAGGTCATTTGAACACCTCTCTGGATATGTTAAAGCGTGGCCTGGGGTTCGCTTGGATGCCTGAATCCCATATTACAGAAGAGCTAGCGCGTGGCGAGTTAAAGCCACTGCCGCTTCCGGCGGGTGGCATACGTGAAGTGCCTGTTCAGATGATTTTTCGGGATCGTGATCGTGCAGGGCCTGCCGCTCATGCCATGGCTGCTGCGTTAAAGCAGGCGGTCGAAGAGCTCTATTCCCATGGTTCGATTATCTCGAATGAAGCACCGTAAAACATCCGCTTGAGCATCTGCGCACCGGGGGTATGCTGAAGGTAGAGCCGTCAGATATTTATTACCCCCTTTAGGAGATGCCTTATGGGCTTGCTTGTTAATGGTGAATGGCACGACCAGTGGTACGACACGAAAAAGAGTGGCGGTGAATTTGTCCGTGAGTCTGCTCAGCTGCGTGATTGGGTCGGCGATCAACCGGAAACTGGCGGGGCCAGCTATCCCGCTGAAAAGGACCGCTACCATCTATACGTTTCGTTAGCCTGCCCTTGGGCGCACCGCATCCTCATAATGCGTAAGCTAAAAGGGCTGGAGTCGTTGATAGGCGAGTCGCATGTGAGCCCTTTGATGTTAAATAAAGGGTGGACCTATGAGCAGAATGAAGGCTCAAGCGGTGATGCCGTTAACGGCGTTGATTACCACTATCAGCTATACACCATGACCAACCCCACCTATACCGGCCGGGTAACGGTCCCGGTGCTTTGGGATAAAAAGCGAAGTGCCATCGTTAATAATGAGTCGGCCGACTTGTTACGTATATTGAATATCGCGTTTGATGATCTTGCTGGTAACCACTTGGATTTTTATCCGGAGGATTTGCGCGAACAGATCGACCAAGTGAATGCCGATGTCTATGACCATATTAACAACGGCGTTTACAAGACCGGTTTTGCCACCGAGCAGGATGTGTATGAAAAGCATGTTCATGCGCTGTTTGAAGCACTAGAGCGTGTGGAAAAACGTTTGGGTAACCAGCGTTATCTGGCGGGTGAGTGGCTAACAGAAGCGGATATCCGCCTGTTTACGACGCTGATTCGTTTTGATGCCGTGTATTACGGCCATTTCAAGTGTAATTTCAAGCGTATTGAAGACTTTCCCAATTTGTCCAATTATGTGCGCGAGATCTACCAATGGCCGGGGGTGGCTGAAACGATTGATATGGGCCATATAAAACGTCACTACTACTACAGCCACGATAAGATTAACCCAACACGTATTGTACCTGCTGGGCCGCTGCTTGACTTTGAACGCCCCCATGATCGAGAGCGCCTGCCAGGGCGTGGAGTACGTTCTAAGCAGAGCGCTTAGGCAGCTTGTTCAGCACAGCCGCCGCTGCAACCCAGAAGACCGCCGAAAAGGCGGTCTTCTGTTATGACGTTAGCTTGATGATTAACGGTGTTAATCGTGATTTGATATGGCTTCACGTGTTGATTGCCAAGCGCTTTGTGCGCCATCGCGGGTAGTCTCCCACGCATCACGAGCATTTACTTTCGTTTGTTCCCACCAGTCATGGTTGTAGGTCGGAAATTCTTCAACTTCTTCGTGGGTTGCATCAAGAATAATGCGGTGCTCGGTATCGCCGTCGCTCTCAGTGTGGGTTTCAAGCGAGAAGTAATCAGTGCCTACAACGATCTCACGACCACCAAGGCCTAATACGGCGCCACTCTCAATGACCAGCGCATTGATACGCATCTCTTCATCGAACAGGATATTATCGACTTCACCGATCTCATCGCCGGACCCATTGTTGAAGTAGACGTCAGCGTCAAGGATATCTTTGGCGGAGTACATGCCTTGGGGCTCTTCTGACGCTTGCACTCCGAAGGCCAGGCTGCCTAACAGGGCGGTACCGATAGCGGTGGTTAACATTGTCTTACGCATAGCTTCTCTCCATGTGGCTAAAATACAGAATGGTCAACATTGGCTGCCCATTCATCGCTAGTCGCCAATAACTTGCAACATTTGACTAAAACAGAAGTGAGTAGGCTTATGACGCTGACGGGTTATAGCGTGTTGGCCCAATCATCAGCACGTCTTTCAGCTTCTTCACGCGTCAGACCATATTTTTGCTGAAGCTTGCCCACTAGCTGATCTTTCCTGCCACCAATCTGATCAAGCTCATCATCGGTGAAGTCGCCCCAGCTAGTGCGTGCTTTACCTTTCATTTCCGTCCACTTGCCTTCAATTTGATCCCAGTTCATACATCACTCCTTGAATTGCTGAACGTGTTGAGGCATCTAATTAAGTTAGACGATATTTACACAAGTGCAAATGACGATGTTTGTTTTGGGTGAAGTAAAAAAGGTGTAGTAAAAAGGCTGGTCATTCATTATTTGAGGTGTTAGGATGCGCGCTCCTCGCATGTGTTGACCCCTCCATCACGACGATAAGCGATGTCTACGTAGTTTTTATATTTGATGCGTAGCAAGGCTTGCGGGAACATCTCGCTGATTGCAGATGTTCATTGCTGTGAAGATGGCGCGCCTCCAGCATTTCACCAAACGGGTGAAATCGGCGCAGAAGGTCGCCACAGCGGTTGGCCCTTTGAGAATATATAGGTTTGCCAACCGTATGCCAGGTGCGACCGGCGTCTCCGACTCCACTGATGACATTATCCGCTTATTGACGGAACCTGTTTTTCGATGCTGCTTTTTAGCGCAACATCGTTGTCAGAGTCAGAGACGCTTACGATGCTCTTTTGCCGGTACTGCCGGCCTACCAAGGTGTGATTAATGACCTCGACTTCTGTCGCCTCGCCGAGCTTCGGCGATCTGGCTCTATTGCCTGCCGTTCTGTCTGCTGTTGAAGCACAGGGCTATGTAACCCCTTCACCTATCCAGGCGCAAACTATTCCTGCGTTGCTGGAAGGTCGCGATATGCTGGGCCAAGCACAAACCGGTACCGGTAAAACCGCAGCATTTGCTTTACCGTTATTGTCACGACTGGATCTTCAGCGTCGTGCTCCTCAAGTATTAGTCATGGCCCCAACCCGCGAGCTTGCTCAGCAGGTTGCAGCCTCATTTAGTAAGTATGGTCAAAACCTGCAGGGCCTTGAAGTGGCCATCCTGTGTGGTGGCCAAGAGTACCGTGAACAGTTAGGCGCGCTGAAGCGCGGTGCCCAGGTTGTCGTTGGCACCCCCGGCCGTATTATTGATCACCTGGACCGTGGCAGCTTGAAGCTGGACGGCCTGTCAGCACTCGTATTAGACGAAGCTGATGAAATGCTGCGCATGGGCTTTATCGACGACGTAAAACGCGTGGTCGCCGATACCCCGAAAGATGCACAGCGTGTGTTCTTCTCGGCCACACTGCCGACTGAAATTGAGCGCATTGTTAACCGCTATCTGGTTGACCCGGTAAAAGTGGCGATTGAGTCGCGCACGACCACTGGCGAAAACATTGAGCAGCGCATTGTACGCGTTGACGGCGGTGCCAAGCTTGAAGCGCTGGCGCGTATTCTTGAAGTCGAGCCGGTCGATGCCGCTATTGTCTTCGTACGTACTCGTGCCGCTTGTACTACCCTGGTTGAGCAACTGACGGCTCGTGGCGTCAACGCCGCTGGCCTGTCCGGTGACTTGGACCAAAGCCTGCGCGAGCGTACGATTACTCGCCTGAAGCGTAGCAAGGTCGACGTACTGATTGCGACTGACGTTGCTGCCCGTGGTCTTGACGTGCCGCGCATTACGCACGTTATCAACTACGATCTTCCGCAAGATGCAGAAGCGTATACGCACCGTATCGGCCGTACTGGTCGTGCTGGTCGTAGCGGCATCGCGATTACCTTTGCTGGTTTCCGTGAAGGCCGTAAAGTAGGTTGGATGGAGCAGGCAACCGGTCAGAAAATGGCCGAAATGCCGCTGCCTGACGAAGCTGCTATTCGCGCTCACCGTGACGAAGTATTCCACCACCGTGTGGTGGCAGCGCTTACCAAAGGCGCCGAAGAGCAGCAGGCACTGGTAGAGCGTCTGGTAGAAGAAGGTCATGACGCTATTCAGCTGGCCTGCGCCTTTGCTGCCATGGCACGCGCTGATGAAGCGCCGATTGGCCGCTTGCAAGCGCCGCGTAAAGAGCGTGCCCCGCGTGAAGGTGGCAGCGCCAAGCCAGGTGCTCGCCGTGAGCGTGGCGAACGTGGTGAGCGTCCGCGCGCACCTAGCGAAGGCATGACTCGCTACCGTGTATCCGTTGGCCATAAAGACGGCGTTAAGCCAGGCCAGCTGGTTGGCGCGTTGGCGAATGAAGGCGGCATTGAAGGTGCGCGTATCGGTCGTATCGATATCCGTAACGCCTTCTCAGTGGTTGAGCTGCCTAGCGGTCTGCCTTCCACTATCCTGACCAAGATGGCCCGTGCTCGTGTCGCCGGTCGTCCGCTGGAAATCAGCGAAGACCGTGCGCCTGAGCGTGCTCCGCGCCGTCGTCGTGATGATGGCGATGCGCCGATCCGTCGCCGCGAAGCGTAATCGCTTAAGCATGCGATAGCGGTATTAACCGCGCCTAAAATGCCCTCGTACCGGTTTCCGGTGCGAGGGCATTTTTTTGCTACGCTAAAAGATGACACGCCAAAAAAGCGACAGGGAGTCGACAGTGAAAGCAGCCTTGCATGAATGGAACCTGGCGCCTAAAGAGGCTATTGCGCTTCAGAAAGAGCTTGCTACACGGTTAGAGTCTGATGACCGTATTGCGCCGGTAACGCACATCGCCGGAATGGATATTGGCTTTGAAGACAACGGAGATACCACGCGGGCAGCCGTGGTGGTGCTCAAGTGGGACCCACAAACAGCACCTGACTTAACGCTTGTTGAGCATGTTGTTCATCGTGAGCCGACGCGAATGCCGTATATTCCAGGGTTGCTCTCTTTCCGCGAAATACCGGCGGCACTGGGCGCCTTTGAACAGCTCAATATACTGCCCGAATTAATCATGGTGGATGGCCAAGGGATCGCCCACCCCAGAAGGCTCGGGATCGCCGCGCACTTGGGGTTGTGGCTGGACCTGCCTACCATCGGCGTTGCCAAGTCACGCCTTTACGGCAAGCACGATGAGGTAGGCGAGGTACGTGGGGATTGGGTGCCACTGCGAGCCGGTAACGAGACGATTGGCGCCGTCCTGCGCTCGCGTGACAAGGTGAAGCCGGTATTTGTCTCGCCTGGCCACCGAATTAGTCTTGAAACATCGCTTGATTGGGTAATGCGTTGCCTGGGGCGTACCAAGTTGCCAGAGCCTACCCGCTTGGCCGACAGGTTGGCTTCAAGGCGCGATCAGTATGTCAAAAAGCCACAGAATTCGCTGTTTTAAAAAGCCTGGCTCACGTGACCATGTGATGAGCGTTTTATAAAAGCGTGATAAAGCGCTTGAGTAAGCTTGTAGCCTCCTGTGTTTCAACCACCTGAGCGGCAATTGCCTCTGCGTCTTGTTGCTGTTCAAGCAGCACTTCGCGCTGATGCGCTATATAAGCGCGCATGACAGGTACAGTGAACTCAGGGTGAAACTGCACGCTCCACTGGCGCGGTCCGTAACGCAGTGCCTGGTGCGCATCGTGGGAATTACAGGCCAGCACCTGGGTATTGGAAGGCAACCCTAACACAGACTGCGCATGAGTCAGGTGGGCCACAAAATGCGCGGGTAGCTGGCTAAACAGGGGGTCTTGAAGGCCCGCATCCGTCAGCGTAACGCTATGCGTACCCAGCTCACGCCCCTTGGGGTGGAAGTCGCTGACACCTCCAAAAGCCGCTGCCATTAACTGATGGCCGTAGCAAACGCCTAACATGGGAATGTCCGCTTGAAGCGCCTCCTGTAGCCAGGGTTTTAAGCGTTCGCTCCAAGACTCTTGGTGGCTCACCATGCTGTGCGAGCCAGTGATGAGAATGCCTGCCAGCGCGTTTAGCGGTAGCGGCGCAGACTCCTTTCGGGCGTCCCATACGCGAAGTGTTAAATGCTCAGGCAGCGTATCGTTTAGCTGTTGCTCAAAGAGGGTTTCAAAGTCACCGTGCTGTTCGGCAACGTCAGAAAATGCATCGCCGGTTTTAATAATGACGACAGAGGCCATATTGATTCCTGTGAAAAAGGCAGCCTGGTGCGTGCACTGTTGATGCGAGCACCAGGGGGATAAAGCATGTCATTATGCGACAGGGCGAATAGGATGTAACCGCCATTCAGTGAGTAACGCCAATAATGAGCGATCCTGCTCATTAAGCTTTAACAAGGAGATGACAATGCAACACGTGACGCGTGCCGGTGAACCGATGGATGTAGCCGGGGTAATACCTTCCGTTGATCAAGCCGCGCCAGAGATGGTATTAACCGATGGCCATCTTCAAGACGTAACGCTGGATACCTACGCAGGCAAGCGGAAAGTCCTCAATATAATTCCCAGCGTCGACACGCCGACCTGCGCCATGTCGACACGGCGTTTTAATGAGCTTGCCTCTAATTTGGACGATACCGTGGTGTTGGTAGTGTCAGCTGATTTGCCCTTTGCCGCTCAGCGATTTTGCGGTGCGGAAGGGTTGGATAATGTTAAAACGCTTTCCACCTTCCGCCATCCCGAGTTTTTAGAAGCCTGGGGTGTCGCGCTGCGTAATAACCCTATGGAGGGCTTATGTGCACGTGCCGTGGTGGTGCTGGATAGCGATAATCGCGTACTGCATAGCGAACTGGTCAGCGAAATTAAAAATGAACCGAACTACGATGCGGCACTGGCCGTACTTACGGCGTAGCTGACTGCTGACAACGCTTAGCGGCCTCCAGCAGCGCACTAATCAGGCGTTGCTGGGGGCGGTTCAATATCAGCCATTCGGGGTGCCATTGGACCCCGATTAAAAAATCATGCTCGCGCGATTCGATGCCTTGCACCAGGCCATCACGGTCACGCGCGACAATCTCTATCCCTTGGCCCGCTTGGTTAACGGCCTGATGATGAAGGCTATTTACCCGGCACCAGGTGGCGCCGAGTAGTTGATACAGTTGGCTTGCCCCCACGATATCGACCGTCTTACGGGGAAGCACCGTGCGTCGACGTTTTAAGCCTTCGTGGGTGGTGTAAATATCGGGGTCCAGCGTGCCGCCTAAATGCACGTTGATTAATTGCGCACCTCGGCAAATACCCAAAACGGGTGTGTTTAAGGGAATGAATCGTTCAAGTAAGGCAAGTTCCAGGGCGTCACGTGCTGGGTCAAGGCGTACATCCAACTGGAGTTCACCGCCGTAAAGGGTCGCCTGAATATCATCGCCACCGCCAATAATTAACCCATCCAGATACGCTGGTAACGGGCGGGAAGGAGATAGCCGTAAGGGTTTTCCGCCATGCCGCCATACGGCAAACCAGTCAAACCACCAGGCAAGGTGGCTTTTATAATCCGAGGTGGTAATTCCAATAAGCGGCCGTTGCATTCAGATAAGTTCTCTTGAGTCGTCAAAAATAGCCGTGCTGCTGACATGGAGCGCTGTCTTAACGGCGCATCCACGTTGTCAGTTTGTCTTTTAAGCGCATCATGAACGGTCGATTTTGCTTGGCGATATATTCATCGCAGCGTGTTTGAAGAAGCTGAGTGTCCGCCGCGAGTTGTTCCACTTCAACCCAGCGGTTCCATTCCACTACCGCTCCCCAGCCTGGCTGAGAGAGCTGTGCATTGGGCAATCGGTAATGAAACGTGGGGCGCGGTTTTATAAGTTTGGTATGCAGCAGCGCGTGAGGATGCTCTGGACACAAATATGCAAATAATGGCAGTAGGTCAAACTCACGATTTCGCGTGGCGTTATAGTGCAGGTAATCGTTAATAAACGATGCAAGGTCTGGCTGGTAGCGCCTATCCAGCACCTTTAATGCGTACTCCTTGGGGAAAGGATTAGCATGGGGCAACACTTCACGGGTGATATCCACTTTGATCTCATCGCGCAGCCAATGGGCCAGCAAGAGATAAGCACGCAGCACCGCCAGCAGGTAGTCAACGTCCAGACGCGCTACCTCCAAATTAAGGTGCAAACCAAAACCATACAGCAGGCTAGCATCCGTGCCTTTTGCACCCTGGTCGCGTAATGCCTGAAAAATAGTATCCAGCTTTTCAAGTTCATTCCACGGCACCGGAGGACAAATAAGCTCGGTGGGCACCAGGCCTGTTACCATGTCGCCAATAAATTCGCGGGTCTTTTGGTGAAATTCCAGGCGGCGCTGGTGCCGATGCCGCTCCCATTCGCTATCCTGGTTGGCCTGCTCTTCAAGCAATGCCTGATCGGGGTGGGCATACTGGGTGTCAAGCTCAATGCCAAATACACCCCAGCGGGTTCCCTCAACCAGTAGCCGGTGGGGGCTTACCACGTTAAGCTCACCTTTAAACAGATCGCGGACCACTAATGCAGTGTCGTGGGGTGGCAAGCCGGCAAATTCGATCTCAATGCCCACACGGCGTACCTTACCGTCGCTATTTAACCGGTTCGGGGGAGCTTGCAGCGTCATCTCGGCATCCTGTGAGGTGAACGTTTAGACTATCAGCCTATCATAGTCGCGCAGGTAGGCTGAGAGGATTCCGGGAGGCGAGAGGGAGTAGGCGCGGTGTCATTTTTGAATCCATTTTAGGAGCATGGTGTGCGACAGCACTGGATAATTAACACTGCCATTTACATTGCGTTAACGGTACTGGTCAGCGTAATGGCGGCTCAGGTTCAGGCCCAGGTCGTCTCGCTTTCCGGTTTAAGTGGAAATGAGCCTAACCAGGAAGAAGAGGTCAGCAGTGATGAATTCCAACGCTCGCTGAATGATGTTATCGCCATGCTCGACAATGAAGAGCAGCGTACGGCGCTGCTTAACTCGCTGCGCGAGCTACAGGTAACAACGGATGCTACTCAAGAGGAAGGCATCGTACGCCAGGGGCTGCTGGGCGCGCTTGCCGACACGCTAACGGATCTCGGTGAGCAGGCCCAGGCAGGCAACTCACCGATTGATGAGTGGTCACGGCAACTGGTGCAAGGGGCCGCTGATCTGCGTGCCTTAAATGCTGGCACGGACCGCGGGCAGGCGATCCGTGAAGTTGTTGACGGCGCAGTGATGGGGATTATCTGGGTCACGCTGCTGGTACTGATGATTGCCTTTGGCCGCTTGGTTGCGACGCGCCGAGAGTGGCCCCTGGATTTGCCTCGTGACCCCAAGGCGTGGTTGCTGGCGACGCATTTTCTACGCCGCATGCTGCCTTGGGCACTGGCCTTTGCGATTATTCTGGGCATTGCCCAACTGCTGCCCTACAGCCCAGGGCGCACGGTGGTGTTGGTTATTGCGTATGTCTGCCTGTTTGGGCGTGCGTTATCGGTAGTGTTCGAGACCGTCATTGCCTTCTTTAGTCGAGGGCACCGCTTTACCGCTGTGCAGTTGTTGCAGCAGCAGGCACTGCGTGGGCTGTTTGTGATCGGGGCGTTGATCGCTTTGGGCGATGCGGTAAATTCAGCGCGCCTGGTGGATCTACTGGGGACCGAGCTCTCAAGCCTTGTCTCGATGCTGTCCAATATGCTGGCCGCGCTGCTGGCTGCGCGCTTTATTATCAAGTTCAAGCAGCCAGTACGCCATCTCATTTGTAATCGGCCCTATAAGCAGCGCCGGGAGGCCAGCACGGCCGTTGAGATGGTTCGTACCCTAGGCGGCTTATGGCATATCCCGGCACTGCTACTGGTGGGCGGCTCGTTATTGGCTATTTTTATCACCGTGGGCGATGTCGGGACCGCGCTGGCACGTTCGATAATTTCTGCGAGCTTGCTGGTACTTACCTTGGTGATTACCGGGTTGATACGCCGTCAATCCGAGCGCTTGAGTAAGCGTCGCCGTCGGCGCTTTAGCCAGTACCGAAAACGCCTCGAGCGCTTTGGGTTTGTGTTGGCGCATATCTGTTCATGGATGGTATTTGCTGAACTCTCCATGCAAGTGTGGGGAGGATCGCTGTTTGGGCTAGGTCAAGAAGCGGTGGCCAGTACGCGTATCGGCCAAGCGCTGGTTAGCCTGGGGGCAACAATTTTGTTGGCATGGTTGGTGTGGATATTTGCCGACACGGCCATTCAGCGGGCACTGACTTCCTCGGGCCGCGCTCGTGGTCGGCGGGTTAACCAGGCGCGGGCGCAAACCATCACGCCGATGATTCGCAACGTGATCTTTGTCGCCATTTTGATTATCGCGTTTATTGTCGGGCTGGCTAACCTGGGGGTGAACGTGACACCGCTGCTGGCGGGTGCCGGTGTGATCGGCTTGGCGATAGGTTTTGGCGCACAGACGTTGGTTCAGGATTTGATTACCGGCATCTTTATTCTGATTGAAGACTCGTTGGCGGTGGATGATTTTGTGCGCATCAACAACCATATGGGGACGGTAGAAGGGCTGACTCTGCGTACCGTGCGGTTACGCGACCTGGATGGCGTGGTACATATTATTACCTTTAGTCGTATTGAATCGATCCACAATATGTCGCGTCAGTTTGGCATTGCGCTAATGCGGATACGCATTCCCTATGATATGAAAATTGATGATGCCATTACGCTAATGCAGGAAACCGCCCAGGAGCTGCGCAATGACCCGATGATGCGTCATTACATCTGGTCGCCGCTTGAAATGCAGGGGGTCCAGGGATTTGAAGAGGGCTGCCCTATCTTGCGCATGCGCTTTCGGACCGCTCCTGAAATGCAGTGGGATGTTTCGCGGGCTTTTAATCTACTGCTTAAACAGAGGATGGAAGCGCAGTCCATCGATTTGGGTGTGCCGCGTCTAAGTGTCAGCATGGAAGCGCGCTCAGAAGACCATATGGAGCCGACCGGAGGCACCGACCTATCGCTTGATAATGGGGAAGCTACAACGGGTGAGCACGAGGCCAATAAAAAGCCTGCACCGCCCAAGCCCGCCCCGCAGCCTACTCAAGCAGAGATAGCGCGTGATGAGGGGAGGACGTATCGCGGCTCACCTTAAGCCGCAATCGTCTGGCTCAAGGTGAGCCCCAGCGCAATCCCCAGGCCTGTACCGATGGTGAAAATCGCAATGAGTAGCCAAGCGCCGCGCAAGCCACGCCAACGGTTGTAGAGTTTTACGACGTGGCTGACGCGGTCGACCAATTTATCGTGACGGGAAACTATCTCGTCAGGCGGTACTGAAAAATCGTTGGCAACACCATCCTCAGTGTGGCGTGCAGCTTATCGTAGTCTGCACGCCGCTTAGCGACGGCGCTTGGTGCAAAGTGCTGTTGGGGCAGCGAGCAACGGCTTGCTGTAGCTCTTCATCGTTTGCTTGGGGTGGAACGTTAAGGCGTTGGTACAAATCCCACATAGGTGCATTGTTCTTTTAGGGTTGGAGGGTAACACCAGAGAGTGTGCCTATTTTATCGATAGGTTTGCATCTCAAAGGGGGAGAAACGGGCAATGGGCATTCCCAGGCTCCAAAGGGTAAAAGTAAACCATCCCCGCACGAAGCGGACCACCATGACAATTGGTGTCATGGTATATCATCGCTCAAGGCAATGAAGTAGGAGATTGACCAGGTGATTAACGTCGAGCGTAAAAATAGCTACCAGCTACGCCTTACACGGCGGCTCAAGGAAGAGACATCGCATAGGCTTGACGTCTATCTTTTTGTACCTGGCGAGCTGGGTTTAAATGCTCACGTCATCTCGGAAGAGGCATTTTATCACTCATCCATTAGTGTCTCGCGGACGTACTATAGCGATGCCTACCACCTGCCGCTAGTGCATAGCCGGCTCGCCAGCCGTAATCAGTTGGGCAGCGAATCTTACCGATTAAGCTTAAGTCTTTATGCGTATCAGTATGTGACTGCCATGGAGCGGACGACTCAAAAAATGCTGGTCCGCGAGCGCAAACTGCGTAGCGAGCGGCAAAAAGAGTCCAGCGATGTGCAGACGCTAAGAGAAGAGCTGTGTGAGCAACTGAATGAAATGCAGAAGCTCAGCGAAAGCATTTTAAGGAAGATGCGCCGCAATCAACCCACGGATGAGCGTTTATACAAATATTTCGCCAATATCGATAACTATCTCTCCTGGTTTACTGAGCAGCAGCTGCTTTCACTAGTGGCCTATATGCCAAGAGGTGGCGAGTTTAGTGATATCAAGCGCCAGTTTATCAATGTGTGCGAGCGTGAAAGTGAGTATCGACGCGAACAGAAGTACAACTCAGAGCGTGTGATGGAAGACCCAACACGCATGTCGAATAAAATGCGCTTGCTACGCCGCTTGATTGAATATCCGATTACCTTGAAGCAGGAGGCGCTGGAGTTAGGCGGCGGTGAGCAAAAAGCCGTAAAAGCGTTGGCAACCGCACTGGTAATGGCCTGTGTCACGCTGGGAGTATTGCGCGTACGCGAAGTCGTTGGCGATATTACGGCGCTGTTTGTGCTTGCCATGGCGCTGCTGTATGCCTTGCGTGAAGTGTTTAAGGATGACCTGCGCAATACGCTTTGGCGCCTGCTGCGTCGGGGACGGCCAAAATGGCGTCGCCAATACGTTGACCCCACGCGTAATGCGCTGGTGGGGCGTCAGCTTGAATGGTTTGATTACAAGCGCTACACCGCCCTGAAAGAAGACATCAAACAGATGCGAAGGCGGACCGTGGCTGAGCGGGAAGAGGATGTACTGCATTACCGCTCCAGTTCGCGTATGTCGCCCACGCGGTTTTTGAGTGGTTACGAGCATACGCGAGAGACGCTGTATATTGATCTCTTGATGCTGACCCGCTTAATGAGCAAAGAGAAGCATCATATCTTTCGGTTAAAAGATGGCCAGGCCGTACGTGAAAGCGTTGAACGGCGCCATTTGTTCAACCTGGTGGTGCGTGAAACCGGCAGTGAAGATGCCCCCTACCTGGCGCGCTGGAAGGTGGTGGTTAGTCGTTCAGGCATTGTCGATGTCGAAAAAGTTGCTGAAAGTGGCGCCTCAGAAGGCACATCCAGTGAGCTCAGTCCTTAAGTGCAGCCTCTGCGCATACGAGTGCCAGCCAGCTGCAAGCGATTCACTTAGAGGCGCCCGAAAAGACGCCTCTGAGCGGATATAGTCAGCGTTAAGCAATGTGTAACGGCTGATTAATTGAACGAAGTAAGGGCCTTTTCCAGGTTGTCCACGCTGCGTTTAGTGTGATGCAGTTTATCCAGCCCAAACAGGCCGATACGAAAGGTCTGGAAGTTATCACCTTCATCGCACATTAAGGGCACACCGCCCGCCACTTGAACGCCCGCTTGGGCAAACTTGCCGACAAGCCCGGCGTCGTCGGTGTAGCTGACCACGACACCCGGCGCTTCGAAGCCTTCAGCGGCAACGCTGATAAACCCGTGGCGTGCGAGCATGCCCCGAACGCCCTGACCAATGGCCTGCTGCTCTTGCTTCACCTTGGCAAAGCCGTATTCGCGAGTTTCCTGCATGATATCGCGCAGCTGGCGCAAGGCATCCGTTGGCATGGTGGCGTGGTAGGCATGCCCACCGTTTTCGTAGGCCTGCATGATCGAATGCCATTTGGCTAAATCGCAGGCAAAGCTGTTGCTTTGCGTTTCGCTTAAGCGCTGTGTGGCGCGTTCGGAAAGCATGACCATGGCGCAGCAGGGTGAACCGCTCCAGCCCTTTTGCGGAGCGCTTACCACCACATCGATGCCCAAACCCTGCATATCCACCCACAGGGTGCCTGCGGCAATGGCGTCCAGCACAAACAGGCCACCCACCTCACGCGTCGCTTGCGCCACGGTACGAATATAGTCATCGGGCAGCAGTAGACCCGCAGAGGTTTCTACCTGGGGGGCAAACACCACAGCGGGTTTTTCCTGGCGGATACGCTCGGCGGCTTCTTCCGCAGGTACAGGCGTAAACGGCGACTGCGGGTCATCAGCCGTCACGCGGCGTGCTTTGAGTACCGTGTGTTGGTCGGTTAAACGGCCCATCTCGATAATCTGCGTCCAGCGGTAGCTGAACCAGCCGTTACGAATCACCAGGGTTTTCTGATCCAGGGCGAACTGACGTGCGACCGCTTCCATGCCAAACGTCCCGCTACCGGGAACAATGGCCGTTGCATGGGCGTTATAGACCTCTTTCAGCGTGGTCGAAATATCGCGCATGACGCCTTGAAACTGCTGCGACATGTGGTTGAGCGAACGGTCGGTATACACCACCGAGTATTCAAGCAGTCCGGTGGGATCAACGTTGGGCAGTAGGGCCGCCATGGCGTTCTCCTTAATGAGTAAGCGTACAGTTCACGCGAGATAAAGTGCCTTACAGGGTTTGAGGAATTAGAGCCCGAGGAAATAGAGTACGAGGAATTGTTAGGCGAGGCCAGTGCTGGCAGTGTGGTTCGCAAGGCAATAAAAAACCGCCGTCATGAAGACGGCGGCAGAGTGACAACCAGCCTGATGCGGCTAACCGCAGTAATGAATGCGGCCTAGCGTTGAGGCAATTGCTCGGGGCCAAAGGCGTCCGGCAGTAATGTTTCCATAGTGTAGGTTTTGAGCACCTCACCCTGGCGGGAGATAACCATGATTTGCGTATCGGGGGTAGCGAACTCACGAATACGCTGACGGCAATCCCCACAGGGCGTGCACAGGTGCTCGCCTGGCCCCATTACATACACCTTGGCAAGCTCGCGCTGGCCAGCGGTTACCATCGCGCTAATGGCCGATGCTTCCGCACAAAGCCCCTTGTAGTGAGCGACTTCGACGTTAGCGCCTACAAACTGCTGGCCGTCCGGGCACTCCATGATGGATGCCACCGGGTGGTCGGAGTACGGAACGTAGGCATTGTTCAATGCATCAAGCAGCGTGTTGACCAGCGCAGAGTCTGCTTGGCTCATAGATGATTCCTCGGTTTAACCCACTTAGGCGTTGGCGGCGTCATCACGCAGGACGGTATCCAGCGCGATGATCATCATATCGTTGAACGTCGTTTGACGATCGGCGCTGGAGAGCGCTTCACCTTTCAAAATATGATCCGATACGGTGCAGATGGTCAGCGCGCGGGCACCGAACTCGGCGGCAACGCCGTAAAGGCCAGCCGCTTCCATCTCAACGCCTACAATGCCGTAGCGCTTCATCAGCTCGGCCATATCGGTCTGCGGGTTGTAAAACAGATCGGCGGAGAAAATGTTGCCCACTTTCACCGGCACGTTTTGCGCTTTGGCGGCGGCTACGGCGTGGCTTGTCAGCTCAAAATCCGCAATCGCGGCAAAGTCGTGGTCGTTAAAGCGCATGCGGTTCACCTTGGAATCCGTGCACGCACCCATGCCGATCACCACATCACGAACGTTAACGTCGTCGCGTACCGCGCCGCAGGAGCCTACTCGAATAATCGACGTCACGCCGTAATCGGTAATCAGCTCTTTGGCATAGATGGACACTGATGGAATACCCATGCCGTGGCCCATCACGGAAATTTTGCGGCCTTTATAGGTGCCGGTATAGCCCAGCATGCCACGCACGTCGTTCACCTGACGCACGTCATCAAGGTAAGTTTCGGCAATGTACTTGGCGCGCAGCGGGTCGCCGGGCATCAACACCGTATCCGCGAAATCACCCTGTTCAGCATTAATATGCGGAGTAGCCATGTGGTTTCCTTATGTCTTGTTAAATAGCGCCATCAGGCAGCATAAGAGAGAAAGCTTTTGCCATCGTCCATTGCGGGAAGGGCGAAGTAATCCGCCAGTGTCTGGCCAATATCGGCAAACGTGTCGCGCGCGCCCATCGGCCCAGGCACGAACCCAGCGCCGCTGACCATCACAGGAATGTATTCGCGCGTGTGCTCAGTACCTTCCCAGCTTGGGTCGCAGCCGTGATCCGCGGTAAGAATCAGCAGATCGTCATTGTTCAACGCAGCCAGCAGCTCCGGCAGGCGAGCGTCAAAGTGCTCAAGGGCGGCCGCGTAGCCCGGCACGTCACGGCGATGACCGTAGACCGAGTCGAAATCGACAAAGTTGGTCATGATCATGGTCGGGCGGTCGCTGGTTTCAGCAGCGGTGCGCGCCACTTCACTTAACGTCGCATCCATCAGCGCATCGTGGCCGCTGGCTTTGACCTTGTGGGTAATGCCGCAGTGGGCGTAGATATCAGCAATCTTGCCAATCGATACCATTTCACCACCGGCATCGGCGAGCTTTTGCAGTACCGTGGGCGAAGGCGGCTCTATGCTGTAATCGCGACGGTTACCGGTACGCGCAAAGCTTGTGCTGTCTTCACCTATAAACGGGCGGGCGATAACCCGGCCGATATTGTAAGGCTCCAGCAGCTCACGCACGGTTTCGCACAGCGCGTAAAGGCGATCCAGGCCAAAGTGCTCCTCGTGGGCGGCAATCTGGAAGACCGAATCCGCTGAGGTATACACAATCGGTTTGCCGGTTTGCACATGCTCATCACCCAGCCGGGCGATGATCTCGGTGCCTGAAGCATGGCAGTTGCCGATCACGCCGGGCAGGTCGGCTGCCTGAACAATCTTGTCCAGTAGCTCTTGTGGAAAGCTTTCGGTCTTATCGCTGAAATAACCCCAGTCAAAACGTACCGGCACGCCAGCGATTTCCCAGTGGCCGGACGGGGTGTCCTTGCCGCTGGAAATTTCCTGGGCGTGGGCGTAGGCGCCTTCAAGCACCTCGGGGAGGGCAACGCCTTCGGCAACCGTGCCGGTGCTATCCCGGTGGGCATGAAACAGGCCAAGTTTGGCCATGTTGGGCAGCTTCAAGGGACCCGAGCGCTCAGCCGTATCGGCGTCGCCACGCGCGCAGGCGGCAGCGATGTGGCCCAGGGTGTCCGAGCCTTCATCGCCAAAGGCGGCAGCATCGGCGGCGCTGCCAATGCCGAAGGAGTCTAGTACCAGCACAATTGCACGTTTCATGGCGTCTTCCTCGTCAGGCGGTGCTCATTAAAGCGCTTCACCGCGATAGGTTTCCTGGAGCAGTGAATCAATCGTCGCTTCGCCCGTGCCAATGGTGATGGCAGCACGCAGCTGGGCAGCGGCGCGGTCAGCCTCTTCAGCGCTACGCGCGTGAACGAAGGCTAGCGGCTGCTGGCTATCCACTTGGGTGCCCAGCTCGGCAATCGCACTAAAGCCCACGCTATGATCGATCCTGGCGTCATTACGCAGGCGGCCACCGCCCAGCTCGACCACGCTCATGCCCACTGCGCGGGTATCGATGCGCAGCACATTGCCCGACTGCTCGGCATATACGGGTTTGACCACGTTGGCTTTGGCAAGGTAGCTGTCAGAGCGCTCCATAAAGTCACCCGGGCCGCCCAGCTCACGTACCATGCGCGCGAATACTTCGGCTGCGGCACCCGAGGTCAGGGCTTTTTCAAGCTGGCTCAGAGCATCTTCACGGCTTTTCGCCAGTTTGCCTGCCATGAGCATTTCAACCGCCAGCTCACGAGTGACTTGCATCACGCGGCTGTTGGGGCGCTCACCGCGCAGCAGTTCCAGCGTTTCGACGATTTCAACCGCGTTGCCTGCGCACGGTGCCAGCGGCTGGCTCATGTCGGTCAATAGGGCTGTCGTCGGCGTACCGGCCTGGGTGGCCACCGAGGCGATGCTTTTGGCAAGCTCGTGAGATTTTTCGGTGGTGGGCATAAACGCGCCACTGCCGACTTTGACATCCATGACCAGCGCATCGAGGCCGGAAGCAAGCTTCTTACCCAGAATGGACGCGGTGATTAGCGGAATGGACTCAACCGTGGCGGTAACGTCACGCACGCCGTAAATACGCTTATCCGCCGGTGCCAGGTTGCCGGTCTGGCCGATGATCGCCACACCAGTGGACTTCACCACATCACTGAAGCGCTCAGGAGCCGGGTAGGGGTCGTAGCCGGGGATCGACTCAAGCTTGTCCAGCGTGCCGCCAGTGTGGCCAAGGCCACGGCCTGAAATCATCGGTACAAAAGCGCCACATGCTGCGACCCACGGGCCGAGTACTAGAGACACCAGATCACCCACGCCGCCGGTGGAGTGCTTATCGACCACTGGGCCGGGCAGGTTTAAGGAGTCCCACTGCATGACGTGGCCGGAGTCACGTGTGGCGGTGGTTAGGGCTACGACTTCCTCACGGCTCATGCCGTTAAGAAATACCGCCATGGTGAATGCGCCAATCTGAGCATCGCTGATACGGTCATCGGCAATGCCCTGGACAAACGTTTTGATGTCCGCTGCTGCCAGCGGGTTGCCATCGCGTTTTTCGCGAATTAATTCCTGTGGGAGCATATTAGTAGCCTTCCTGTGGTGCTGCGCTTTCTACGCCGCCCAGCGTGTTTAATAAATTGGCTAAAAGACTCGATGCGCCAAAGCGAAAATGTGCCGGTGTTATCCATGCACTGCCCATGATGTTGCTTGCAAGCGCCAGGTACTCAGCGGCTTCTTCTGTGGTGCGCACGCCGCCTGCGGCTTTAAAGCCCACGTCTTTGCCGCTTGCTTTAATCGCGTTCAGCATAATTTCGGCGGCTTCCAACGTGGCGTTGGTGGCCACTTTGCCGGTAGAGGTTTTAATAAAGTCGGCGCCGCCTTCAATAGCAAGCTCGCTAGCACGTTTGATAAGCGCTGGGTCTTTGAGTTCGCCTGACTCGATAATGACTTTTAACAGGGCCTGGTCTGCGCAGGCGGCTTTACACATTTCAACCAGCTCAAGGCCAGTTTCTTCGTCACCTGCCATCAGCGTGCGGTAGGGGAACACCACATCGACTTCGTGGGCGCCAGAGGCAACGGCATCGCGGGTTTCACGGGCAGCCGCCATAATGTCATCGCCGCCATTCGGGAAGTTGGTGACGGTCGCGATTTTTACCAGCTCGTTGAGTTTGTGGGCAGTCAGCGCACGTTGAGCGGTAACAATAAATTGCGGATAGACGCAGACGGCTGCCGGGTTGCCGTAAGGCGTTTTAAGCTGCTGGCAAAGCGCTTCAATCGTGCTGTCGGTGTCGCTGTCATTCAGGCTGGTCAAATCCATTAAGCTCAGCGCTTGGCGGGCGGCCTGGATGGCGTGGGGAGAGGCTGTCGCGGTCATTGGATTCTCACAAAATTGATAAAAGACAAAACGGGCACTGCGAGATAAAACAGCAGCGCCCGTTGCATGGTGTCGTACTCGCTGCGTTATGTCGTAATACTGCTCAGCGAGATGAAGAAGCCAGCAATAGTGGCTGACATTAAATTGGACAGTGTACCGGCCAGAACGGCTTTGCCCCCAAAGCGGGCAATTTCAGCGCGACGGCTCGGTGCAATACTGCCTAAACCGCCCAACAAAATAGCGATTGAGGACAGGTTGGCAAAGCCGCACAGGGCGAAAGACAAGAAGGCCGTGGTATGAGGCGTCATTAATTGACCCGTCGCGGCAACCACCTGCTCCCCATCAATGTAGGGGGCCAGGTTAATAAAGGCGACGAACTCATTAACCACTAGCTTCTGGCCAATAAAGGAGCCCGCAACGGTGGCTTCAGCCCATGGTACACCCAGCATGAAAGCCAGCGGAGCAAACAGCCAGCCCAGGATCATTTCAAGGCTCAGCGACTCAAATCCAAACCAGCCGCCAACGCCTCCTAAAATACCGTTGATCAGTGCGATCAAGGCAATAAAGGCCAGCAGCATGGCGCCAACATTGGCCGCCAGCATTAGGCCAGAGGTAGCGCCTGAGGCAGCAGCATCCAGCACGTTGGCGGGTTTGTTTTCCTGCTCTTGAAGCTCTTCCTCGACTTTAGAGATGCTGTCGCTGTCAGTTGCGTCCTGGGTTTCCGGCATGATCAGCTTGGCGAATAGCAAACCTCCCGGGGCTGCCATAAACGACGCCGCGACCAGATACTCCATGGGAATGCCCAACTGCGCATAACCGGCAAGTACCGAACCCGCTACCGAAGCAAGGCCGCCGCACATAACGGCGAAGAGCTGCGAGGGCGTCATGCGAGCAATAAACGGGCGTACCACCAGCGGCGCTTCGGTTTGGCCTACGAAGATATTGGCGGTCGCAGAAAGCGACTCCGTACGCGACGTGCCGAGCGCCTTTTGCAGCCCGCCACCCAGAATACGAATCACCCACTGCATGATGCCCATGTAGTAAAGCACGGCGATCAGCGAGGAGAAGAAGATAATGACCGGCAGGACCTTGATCGCGAAGATAAAGCCAACGTTATCCACATCAGCCAAGCCACCAAACAGAAAGCCAATACCATCGTTGGCGTAAACCAGTACCTGGCTCACTCCCATGGAAATGGTTTGCAAAATGGTTTGTCCAAACGGCACATAGAGGACAAACGCCCCGATGGCTGCCTGGATACCAAAAGCGCCCAGCACGGTACGCAAACGAATTGACTTGCGGTCGTAAGAAAAAATCAGAGCGATGGCCACCAGAGTGACCATGCCAACCAAGCTCATAAGGAGGGTCATATGGGAATCCTTTGAGTCCGCTAAGGGGGCTCGTTTAAAGTAAGTTGAGCCTGCTTAAAGTATGTTGAGCTTGATAGAGTAAATCATCGCGTTTTGATAAGCATTCGGCGTGCCGAGCTTATTCTCCGAGTAGCGATACTGAACGCCCGTTGTGATCAAATCGCTGGGGTGCCACCACAGGCTCAGCGCACCGTTGGTGCCTACGCTTCCGGCTTTGCCACCTACATAGTTCTGCTCCAGGTAGTCACTGTCGCGGCCAAACGTTTGCTCGTGCCAGTTGGTGACGCTGAAGTTTTGATTAAGGGCGGCGAAGTCATAGCCCGCGACCCAGCCAGCCATGTAACCGTTCATGCCAGTATAGCTTTCGCTCTGAACGCGTGCTGCGCCAATAAAGGGTTTAAACCATAAACCGTTGGCGAACGTGGTGCGGTAGCCCAGGCCCAAAATTTGGTCTTGTTCGCGGCTGTTATAGCCGTAGTCACGGAAGTCGTACACGTGGGCGTAAAGCGACAGTGGGGTATCCCCCAGATAAATGTGTGACGTTACCTTGCCTGCCGTGCGGAAGTTATCTTTACCGCCGCTTGATTCATCGAACTGGTCGTTGGTCGGGTTTTCGAAATCAAAGAAACCGTAGAACTCGCCCCAGCTAAAGCCTGCGCCGCCTTCTATCTCTACGTAGGTGAAGTCACTTTTTGCCGCGTTGGAGGCCGTGCGGCGCTCGGTACCGTTAGACCAGTCGAGGTAGTTAACCGAGACATTGGCAAAGGACCAAAGAGGTGTCGTCGGCTGGGGCGGCGCATCGGCAGCTATTGCCGGTGTTGCCAGTGCCAAGCCAGCGGCTAAAACGCCAACGCTGGTGGTGAATGAAAACGTACGCATTGAGATCGGAGCAGTCATGTAAGCCTCAAGAGGGGTTGCCACAGTTTGGCCGTCGTTAGAATTATGTGGGCTGGCGGAAATGTTATAATTATAACATTGCATGTTATTTTTTTAACGCCCATTTGCAATAAACTCACACCAACGTTGCTTGGATGCCGCTATCGGGGGATAGCAGGAGGGCTTGCATGTTCCAGTCGTTAAGCTTGCGGCTTTAATGTCACGGCCATAGGCTAAGCACGCCGTTGGGTAACAAGGGTCATGGCACCCGCCATGCACGACACATTATAAAGTGAATAATAACGGTAATGAGGAGACGCCTGGTATGAGCGACCGTAGCGCCCAGCGGTTGGCATTGCTTCAGGAAACGCTTGCCGGTGGTGGTACGTTGCATTTACGTGACGCCGCTAGTTTATGCGGTGTTTCAGAAATGACCATACGCCGCGACCTTTCAACGCAGCCTTCTGCGTTAACGCTGCTGGGCGGAAGGTTGGTAATGGCAAGTTACTCAGGTAACACTCCTGCGTACGATTTGGCGGAGCAGCAAGCCAACGACTATCCGTTAAAGCACTTGCTCTGCAAGCGGGCCGCAAGCTTTATTGAAGAGGGCGATACGCTGTTTATTGATTGCGGCTCAACGCTGGTGCCGCTTTTGGGGCAGCTGGGGAATTTTCATGAGCTAACGGTGGTGACCTATGCGTTAAATGTCGCCACGGCGGTATCGACGCTACCCAATGTGCGTTTGGTGCTATTGGGCGGGCTATTTTATGCGTCATCACAATCATTTGGCAGCGATGACATGCGCGCCGCCATTGAGCGTATCGGTATCAATAAGGCATTTATTTCAGCTGCTGGGGTTGATTGCACGCGAGGCGTTAGTTGTTTTCACTTTCATGAAGTAGCCCCCAAGCAGGCGGCTATTGCCTGTGCTTCGCAGCGCTTATTAGTAATCGACGCGAGTAAAATCGGCATGATTCGCCCCGCCTATTTCGCATCATTGAACGATTTTGACATTGTTGTGACTAATGAGGGTGCTGCGCCCGCATTATTTACCCATTTTACGGGGCGTGTGCTTACCCACCTTTCTGTTTCATCTACTTATGAACAACCGCGTTAAGAGGGTGCGGCTAGGTGCGTCAAATCGTCGCTTTGATTCGTTGCTTGGATCAAAGGAAGATACGCCGGTTAGAGCGGGCCTCCTTCATGTTAGGATGTCGGTTCAATCCGCTACCTGCTTCTAATCCCGGTAGCGCATGTTTTTCCCGGAGCACAGGCAGTACCTTTGGCAGAGTGTTTTGGGAAGAGTATGGGGTGTTAGTTAGCTGACATATGGCATATCGTTTGGCTTGCTGTTTGACGGCTAGTTTTGTAACGCAACTCTGACGAGATCGCACCATGCAACAACCTTCCTACTGGCGCAGGTCAGGCACTCTGGTGCTCATTGCGCTGTGCTTGCTGCTTGCAGGCTGTAGCTCGGCCTTGATGGACCCAAAAGGTGTCGTTGGTGAAACCCAGCGTTCACTGATCCTGAGTTCATTTGGCTTGATGCTGATCGTGGTCATCCCCGTTATTGTTATGACGATAGTGTTTGGCTGGTACTATCGCCGTAGCAATACGATGGCTGAATACCTTCCTGACTGGGCGCACTCTAACTGGATCGAGGGCATTGTTTGGCTAGTTCCTGTCGTAATCGTCGCTATTTTGGGCGTAATTACCTGGAAAAGTTCACACGACCTTGACCCCCATCGCGCACTTGAAAGTGATACACCTGAGCTTGAAATCCAGGTCGTGGCACTTGATTGGAAATGGCTGTTCATTTATCCCGAGCAAGGTATTGCAACGGTAAATGAAGTGGCATTCCCGGTTGATACGCCCGTCCGCTTCCGAGTGAGCTCCGGTTCGGTGATGAACTCTTTCTTCATTCCTCGACTAGGCAGCCAGATTTATGCCATGGCAGGAATGGATAATGACGTTTATCTCGAAGCTAATGAGATCGGTACCTATAGCGGTCGTTCGACCAACTATAGCGGTGCAGGCTTCTCTGGAATGATCTTCGATGCTCACGCGACATCAGATGAAGACTTTGATGCGTGGGTAGAAGAGGTTCGGCAGTCACCACAAACGCTGACCTACCCAGAAGGCTACTCACAATTGGCTGAGCGCTCTTCGTTCAACCCCGTTGAGTACTTCGCAAGTGTTACACCTGAGTTCTATGAGCGTCTGGTCTCCAGCTTCCGTACTGGCAGCGATCCTGAAACCGACACTCAAGATGCGCCTCGCGCACCAGCTATCGATAGCAATGAAGCCTATCAAACGACCGACAACCAAGCGAGTGGCGAGGCTGAAGAAGGCCAACCTGTGAGCAATGAGGCGGGAGAGTAACCGTGTTCGGTAAATTAACCCTAGAAGCAATTCCCCTTCACGAACCCATTCTGGTTCTTGCGGGTCTCGTGGGGATTCTAGGCGGCGCGGCGTTGTTAGGCGCGCTGACCTATTTCCGTAAGTGGGGCTGGCTATGGAACGAGTGGTTCACCTCCGTTGACCATAAAAAGCTCGGTATCATGTATTTCATCGTGGCGCTTATCATGCTGCTGCGCGGTTTTGCTGATGCCCTGATGATGCGTGTGCAGCAGGCGGTCGCCGCAGGTGGTTCGATGGGCATTTTGCCGCCTGACCACTACGACCAGATCTTTACCGCCCACGGCGTTATCATGATCTTCTTCGTGGCCATGCCTATGGTTATCGGCCTGATGAACCTGGTTGTTCCGTTACAGATCGGTGCGCGCGATGTTGCGTTCCCGTTCCTGAACAACCTGAGTTTCTGGCTGTTCGCGGTTTCGGCGCTGCTTGTCAACATTTCTCTGTTCGTAGGTGAGTTCGCTACCACTGGTTGGTTGGCTTACGCGCCGTTATCGGGGATAGAGTACAGTCCCGGGGTAGGGGTCGATTACTGGATATGGGCGTTGCAGATATCCGGGATAGGTACCACGTTAACGGGTATTAACTTCTTCGTTACTATCCTGAAAATGCGTACCAAGGGCATGACTATGTTCCGCATGCCGATCTTTACCTGGACGTCGCTGTGCGCCAACGTACTGATCATTGCCTCTTTCCCGATTTTGACCGCTACTATTGCCATGCTGACGCTGGATCGTTACCTGGGGATGAATTTCTTCACGAACGATATGGGCGGCAACATGATGATGTACGTCAACCTTATCTGGGCGTGGGGTCACCCTGAGGTTTACATTCTGATTCTGCCGGCCTTCGGTGTGTTTTCAGAAGTTATCGCGACCTTTGCACGCAAGCGTCTGTTCGGTTACCACACCATGGTATGGGCAACGATCGCGATCACGATCCTGTCATTCATCGTTTGGTTGCACCACTTCTTTACCATGGGCGCAGGCGCCAACGTCAATGCCTTCTTCGGCATCATGACAATGATCATCGCCGTACCGACTGGGGTGAAAGTCTTTAACTGGCTGTTCACTATCTTCCGTGGGCGCTTGGAAATGACCTCGCCGACACTCTGGACGCTGGGTTTTATTATCACCTTCGTTCTCGGTGGTATGACAGGCGTTATGCTGGCGCTGCCGGCGGCAAACTTCGTGCTGCACAACAGTCTGTTCGTTATTGCCCACTTCCATAACGTTATCGTTGGTGGCGTGGTCTTCGGCATGATGGCGGGTCTGACCTACTGGTTCCCGAAAGCCTTTGGCTTCACGCTTGACGAGAAGTGGGGCAAGCGCTCGTTCTGGTTCTGGGTGTCAGGTTTCTACGTGGCATTCATGCCGCTATACGTACTGAGCTTCTACGGTGCTGTGCGCCGCATGAACTCATACCCGAACGCTGAGTGGCAGCCCTGGTTTATCGTTGCCTTGGTTGGTGCACTGCTGATTGCTGCGGGTATCGCTTGTACGCTCATCCAGTTCTACGTAAGCGTGCGTAACCGCGATAAGTATGCGGACGTGACTGGCGACCCATGGGATGCCCGTACGTTGGAGTGGTCAACCTCATCGCCGCCCCCGTTCTACAACTTTGCGCGTCTGCCCGTCGTTGGTGATATCGACAGCTTCTGGTCACAAAAGCAGCGTGGCAACGAGCAGTTGGACAATGCGCCTTACACGGATATCCATATGCCGAGGAACACGGTGGCCGGACCTGTCATCAGTGTCTTTGCGATGATCTTTGGTTTCGCCATGGTATGGCACATCTGGTGGCTAGCTGGGTTCAGTGCAATCGGCATGCTGGTGAGCTTCCTGATGCGGGTATCTAACGACGATATCGATTACTACGTGCCTGCTGCAGAGGTCGAGCGAATCGAACGTGCTCATCAACAACGTGTGGAGGCCCAGGCGTAATGGCTACTGAATCCCTACATCACGATGCCCATGCTGAAGAGCATGAGCACCACGATGCCGGTCCTACCAAGGTATTTGGTTTCTGGGTCTACCTAATGAGCGACTTAGTGATCTTCGGAACACTATTCGCCACCTACGCCGTGCTCATGAGGGGCACGGCAGGCGGGCCGACCGGTGCGGATATTTTTGAACTACCTTTGATTCTCTTCGGCACCTTTGCACTGCTGATCAGTAGTTTCACCTTCGGCATGGGCGTTCTGGCAATGAATGCCAATCGCGTCGGCCAGGTGAAACTGTGGCTGGGCATTACGTTCGTGTTGGGCCTGATGTTCCTGGGCATGGAAATCTATGAGTTCCATCACTTTATCCATGAGGGATGGGGCCCGGATCGCAGCGCCTTCCTGTCAGCGTTCTTTACACTGGTAGGTACCCACGGTCTGCACGTAATGTTCGGTATGATCTGGATTCTGGTCATGCTGGTTCAGTTGTCGACTAAAGGTCTGAATGATAAAACGCGTCCGCGTATCCTGTGCTTGAGCTTGTTCTGGCACTTCCTGGATATCGTCTGGATCTGTGTCTTCTCCTTCGTCTACTTGATGGGAGTGCTGGTATGAGTTCGTCTAGCCAACCGTCCGGTCACGGCACCGTAAAGTCCTATGTAACGGGTCTTGTGCTGTCGTTAGTCCTGACTGTCATTCCATTTGGCGCGGTTATGCTGGGTTCGTTCAGCTTACCCGTGAACGTGGGAATCATCACTGTGACGGCCGTTTTGCAGGTGCTGGTTCAGCTTGTGATGTTCATGCACTTGGACTTCAAGACTGAAGATGGCTGGAACATGCTTTCCTTCGTCTTTACGGTGCTGATTCTCGGCCTAGTGGTAGGAGGTTCGCTGTGGATCATGCAGCATCTACATCTCAACATGATGATCGGCTAACCAGAATGCCCAATCGGTGGCACGATCTGCTTGAGCTAACCAAACCAGGAATCATTGGCGGCAATCTCATTGCCGCCCTTGGCGGCTACTTTCTAGCCGCGCACGGTGAATTCGATCTGGTGACGTTTGCTTCGGTCATGTTGGGGATCGCATTA
This sequence comes from Halomonas sp. AOP43-D1-4, assembly GCF_052446175.1. Classification (NCBI taxonomy): domain Bacteria; kingdom Pseudomonadati; phylum Pseudomonadota; class Gammaproteobacteria; order Oceanospirillales; family Halomonadaceae; genus Halomonas; species Halomonas sp. AOP43-D1-4. The sequence goes on along the minus strand of NZ_JBQSVY010000011.1, from coordinate 65,836 downwards.
GTGATCGCCTCAGGCTGTGCCTGTAACAACGTGATTGATAGGGATATTGATGCTCTGATGGCGCGCACGCGCCATCGTCCTCTGGTGAGAGGAAGCGTCTCTATCACGCAAGCATTGGGCTTGTCGGCGTTTCTGGGTATCAGTGGCGTGGTCTGCCTGGCATTAGGCACCAATGGGTTGACGGTGGCCTTGGCTGTTATCGGATGGGGCGTGTATGTGGGGGTGTATAGCCTCTATATGAAGCGCAACTCCGAATACGGCACGGTAGTAGGCAGCCTGTCAGGCGCTATGCCGCCCGTGATCGGGTACTGCGCCGTGACGGGGACCTTTGACAGTGGAGCGATGGTTCTGCTGTTGATCTTCTGCCTCTGGCAGATGCCTCACTCCTATGCCATTGCGATTTTCCGCTATGCCGATTACCAGCGCGCTTCGATTCCCGTTCTGCCTGTTGTTCACGGGATCAAGCGCGCAAAGCATCATATCCTTGGCTACATTGTGGCGTTTATTCCCGCCTCATTGGCTTTGGTACTGGCAAGTCAGGCAGGTACTGGCTACCTGTGTGTCGCACTGACCATGGGGGGCTACTGGCTCTACCTGGCGATTTGCGGCTACCGGCTGGATGATGATGTACGCTGGGCCAAACGCGTATTTGGCGTATCGATTTTGACCATCACCGCGATGAGCCTGGTGATTGTGTTGGAATCCATGGTGCCAATAATGTGGGCGTGATTGACCCACACCGCTAAGTGGTTGAATGAGAAAAGCCCCGGGCAGTTAAACTGGCCGGGGCTTTTTCTTGTCTTAAAGCTTACTTACCATTGATCGCACCTGCGAAGCTTATCAGGTGCGATGACGGGGTTACGCTTCTCGCTGGCTTGCCTGAATGGCGGTCAGCGCGATGGTATAGACGATATCATCCACCAGCGCGCCTCGGGAAAGGTCATTCACCGGCTTGTTTAAGCCTTGCAGCATGGGGCCAACGCTCACTACGCGGGCACTACGCTGCACCGCTTTGTAGGTCGTGTTGCCGGTGTTCAGGTCCGGGAAGACAAAGACGGTGGCGCGGCCCGCTACGGGCGAATCCGGCGCCTTCTGCTTACCCACGCTCTCAATGGCGGCTGCATCGTACTGAAGCGGGCCATCGATCAATAAGTGCGGGGCACGCTCTTTGGCGATGCGCGTAGCTTCACGCACTTTATCGACATCCGCGCCGGTGCCTGAATCTCCCGTTGAGTAGCTGATCATGGCCACGCGCGGCTCAATGCCAAACGCTTCTGCGGAGCGAGCGCTTTGCAGGGCTATTTCAGCCAGCGTTTCGGCATCCGGGTCCGGGTTCACCGCACAATCGCCATACACCACTACCTGCTCGGGCAGCAGCATAAAGAAGATCGACGATACCTGGCTATATTCTGGCGCGGTCTTTATCAGCTGAAACGCCGGGCGCACGGTGTTAGCGGTGGTGTGGATAGCACCCGAGACAAGGCCATCGACTTCATCCAGCTGGAGCATCATGGTGCCAAGCACTACGTTATCCTGTAGCTGGGCCTCAGCGGTGAGTTCGTTAAGCTTGCCACGCCGACGTTCTACCATGGGCGCGATATAGTGGGCACGCGTGCTTTCGGGGTCGATAATCGTCAACTCGTCGGGCAGTGCTAAACCGCGGTTACGCGCCACTTCCTCGATGTTTTCACGACTGCCCAACAGTACGCAGTTGGCAATGCCGCGCCGCTGACAAATAATCGCTGCCTCCACCGTGCGGGGTTCGTCGCCCTCCGGCAGTACGATCCGTTTTTTTGCGTGCTGCGCCTGCTTGACCAACTGATAGCGAAACGCCGAAGGCGATAAGCGCCGTGCGTAGCCGTGGCTTAACTTGTCTTTTAGCCATTCAAGGTCGATATGGGCAGCGACAAAGCGCGCCACCTGCTCGGCACGCTCGAAATCATCAACGGGAATTTCGCTGCTAAGCTGGCTCAAGTTTTGAGCGGTGGTCAGACTGTCGGTTTCAACCGCCAGCACGGGCAGGCCGGTTCTAAGTGCTGGGCGACACATCTCAATCATATTGTCGTTAGGCAAAAAACCATTGGTCAGCAATATGCCCGCCAACTGAGTACCGTTCATGGTCGCGAGGGCGGATGCCAGCACGAAGTCGTCACGGTCGCCAGACGCCACCACCAGGCTACCGGGTGTAAAGATATGCAGGGCATTTGCGGCGCTACGCGCACACAGGCTTGTCGACATTACCCGGCGGCTTGCCGCATCGCCTTCATTCAGCACCTTGGCACTCAGTGCCCGTGCTACGTCCAGCGTGCGGGGGGCATTGAGTGTTTTGCTGTAAGGTACAATGCCGATTAGGTGAAAACTGTCGGTGGCCAGTGACGGTGAATAGCCGCGAAGCTCGTTAAGTACCGACTCTTCAAGCTGCGGTTTAATAGTGCCCGGTGCTGCCGAAAGGTCATCTTCCTGGCCGTAAGGCAGGTTTTTCATGCGCATCAGGATGCCGCCCAGCGTTCGGGTCGAGCTAACCCCGCCAAAGCTTCTGGCGTGCATATCAAGCTCATCAGCAAGTGCCTGTGGCTCGTTTAAATCCCCGGTGCCCACCAGAATGATGCGGGCATTAAGTGCATGCGCCAGTTGAGCATTGGTTTGCGTCGCGTACGTGGTGTACTGGGTGGGCACTACGCCTTCCACTACGACTAAATCCAGCGCATTACCGTCCCGCTCAGCCTGCTGCGTTACCTGTTCATAAAGCTCGACCACATTTTCCAATAGCTCATCGGTTTGGTCATCGCGTAGCAGGCGCTCCAGCCGGGTTTGTGAGATCGGCGAAGGCGGGCGCAGGTTGAGCGTGCGAGACACCAGTGCCGTTGAGCGATCAAGGCCCGGGCCGTTCAGCTCTTTTTGCATAAACGGCTTCAAAAAACCGGCTTTAAGGCCAATGGTGTCGAGCGCCTGAATCAAGCCTAAGCAGGCCGAGGTTAACCCGGCCCCCATGCTTGTGGGCACTAGAAGAATGGCTTGGGGTTGAGAAGGGGACGAACTCATGCGTGGGCCTCCAGACATTGACGTGTTTCCATTGCGATACGGCCTTCTTCGTCGGTAGGGATGACCCAGGCTTCGGGGCCCTGATGATTTGCCTTGTCCAGCTTGCCCTCTTTGCCGCGAATCATCACGTCATTGCTCGCCTCATCAAGAGCAAAGCCAAAGTGAGGCAGCAGGCTGATAACGCGGCTGCGTACCAGAGGAGAGTTCTCACCGATGCCGCCGGTAAAAATGACGCCATCAAGCGTCGGCAGTGCGCAAGAGAGAGCAGCAAGCGACTTGGCAATGCGGTAGCAAAACACGTCTAGCGCCAGCATGGCTCTTGCATGACCCTGCTCGGCTGCTTCCTCGACTTCGCGCATGTCGTTGGTTAAGCCAGAAAGCCCCAATAGCCCGCTTTGCTTATTCAGCACATCATCAATCTTGTCCATCGACCAGCCCAGCTGGCGGTGTAAATGGGCGTGCAAGCCTGGGTCGACGTCGCCGCTGCGCGTGCCCATCACCAGGCCTTCCAGTGGGGTAAGCCCCATGCTGGTGTCCAGGCTTTGATTATTCCACACCGCTGCGGTGGAACAGCCGTTGCCCAAGTGGGCTGTTAACCAACCGCCCGCACCGCGAGGGCTAAGCTCGGCTGCACGCTGGCTAACAAAGGCGTGGCTAGTGCCATGAAACCCGTAGCGACGAATGCCGTGTTCAGCGTAGAGGCTCTCTGGCAGGGCATAGCGGTAAGCTTTTACGGGGAGGGTTTGGTGAAACGCGGTATCGAATACCGCAACCTGAGGTAGTGCTGGAAATATCTTTTGGGTAGCGCTGATGCCTGCCAGATTGGCAGGGTTATGCAGAGGCGCCAACGCGGCGGTGGCCTTAATCGCACTGATGACATCGCTATCGATCAAGGCGGCCTGAGTAAACTTCTCTCCGCCATGAACAATGCGATGCCCAATAGCGCCCGGAATGCGTCCTTCCAGGCTGTTTAAAATGGCGTTGAGCGCTTGAGTATGATCAGCGTTGGGGAGTGCATGGCTAAAGCTTCCCCCCGCGCTATTTATTCCTTTTAAGCGGGCATCGGCGCTGCCTAAGCGCTCTGCCAAGCCTGCTAAGCGCGGGGCATCAGGGGCCGGATCGATCAGTGCGTATTTAATAGAGGATGAACCACAATTAATAACCAGCACCGGTGCATTCATAAAGAATCTACCAAAAGAGTAAAGGTTTAGTTTGTACGTTAGTGTGACAGGCGGCAAGGGGCATTAACGTAGGCGGATATTTGTTTAGCCATTCGACTCAAATCCGGGCATGCTTGGCGGTTAACGTTCTTTTGCTGCCTGGAGCCTATGACTACGTCCTCGTTACCCAACCACATGCCGCGCCACTTAGCCATTTTGCTGCTAATGACCGTTGGCACCATGTTCGCTGCCAACCATGTATCGGCCAGGCTTGCCTTTGATAACGGTACAGGGTTACTGCTGGCCGTATTAACGCGTTCCGGGGTAGCCTGTTTGATCCTGCTCGCCCTTGTGATCGTTCAGAAGAAACGCTTATGGCTGCCTTCGGGCACTTGGCCCTGGCAACTGGTGGTAGGTCTTCTTATCACCATTCAAAGTGTCAGCCTTTATTCAGCGGTTGCGCGGCTTCCTGTCGTTATTGCGCTACTGTTGGTCAATACCTTCCCCATTCAGTTAGCACTATTGAGTTGGGCGCTGGGCGGGCCGCGTCCGTCGCTTCGCAGTTGCCTTATTATGGGGACCATTTTAATCGGGCTGTTGGTCGTGCTGGATATTCCTGCTTGGCTTTCCAGTGCTGACAGTATGGGGCCGGAATGGGTCGCCGGTATTGGATTTGGTTTGCTGGCCGCGTTCGTTTTCGCCTGCGCGCTATGGGTTACCGAGCACCGTTTATCCCAGGTAGGCAGCACGCTGCGCAGTCTTTTAACCATGCAAACCGTGTTTTTCGCCATGGTAATCGGTGGGGCTTTAGGTGTCGTGCCTGGTGGTATGAGCCTACCTGACAATAGCCAAGGCTGGGTGGGTTTGGGGCTTTTGGCGCTGCTTTACGCCACCGCGTTCTCGACACTGTTTATTTTTGTGCCGCGCCTGGATATGGCGCGCAACGCCCCGGTCATGAATATCGAACCTGTCGCCTCTTTGGTGATCGGTTATTTCGTATTAGGGCAAACGCTAAGCCCCGGCCAGTTACTGGGTGGGGCGGTCGTGGTGGGTGGTATTGTCGCACTTAGCCTATCCAAAGGGCGGTAAACGTTGCGTTCTTTTCGGACATGTACCACAATGAATCTGTGTAAGGAAACACTGTTTTTTAACGGAGGTACAAGACGATGAAGATGACCGTATTATCACTCACTTCTGCGGCACTCTTGGTCGGCGCAGGTGCATTCGCTGCATCAGCACAGGCACAGCAATCATTGGGTTACCCTGAAGGTTACGTGGCGGGCGACGCCATGTTTTGGAACCTTGACCCTGACCGCGGTTCCTCACGTAACGATGTAGGCCTGCGTTTACGCGGCGGCGCGCAGTTCAATGATTACTTCGCGCTCGAAGGGCATCTGGGTACCGGTGGCTCCGATGGTGATACCAAGCTGGATTACCTGGTAGGTGCTTACGCAAAAGGCATCGCGCCTATTACCCCCAATGCACGCCTTTATGGTCTGGTCGGTGTCACTGAAGTGGATTTCGACCACGACAGTGAAAGCGGTTTCTCCTATGGCGCGGGCGGTGAAATTGATGTCGCCAACAATCTGGCCATCAGCGCTGATTACATGCGTTATCTGGACAAGTCTGCCTACGATTTCGATGCCGCAAGTGTGGGCTTAAAATACCGTTTTTAATGATTAACGCTTAAAACGCGTTAGTGGTGTATCCAACCCCAGGGCCTTTTGGCTCTGGGGTTTTTTTATGGGATTTTTTCTGCAGGCAGCCAAAGGGGCTACTCAATAACGCTCATAAAGCAGAAGCGTGGATCATTGTTAGCTTGCTAATCATTTGCTAAAATACGCTATTCCATTAAGCATGCGCTGGCCATAAGCGCTCTGCGCGTACGCAGAAGGTGCGCAAATCAACGAGTAAAACTTCATGTCCCCTGATCAAAAATTCGCCCGCTGGGTGAAGGTAGCGCTGACTGCCTTTGCACTGCTGTTTATCTATTTCTTGATAGCTGACAGCTTCATGCCCATGACGCCCGAGGCCAGGGTAATGCGCCCGGTTGCCCGTGTGGCGCCAGAGCTCAGCGCGCCAGTGAAAGAAGTGACCGTGCGTGACCATCAGCAGGTTGCTAAAGGCGATGTGCTGTTTCGTCTGGACCCCGAGCCCTTTCAGCTTGCCCTTGATCAAGCGCGGCTAAATCGTGAGCAGGCTGAGCGCGAAAACACGCGCCTTGAAGCAGAGCTTGCCGCCGCCCGGGCGGTGCTGGCCTCTGCCCAGGCAGTTGCGGAGGAGCGCAGCGGCGAGCGGCGCCGTGGCGAAGCCCTGGTGGGGCGGCAGAGTATTTCACGCCAGCAGTACGAGCAGCAGGTGGCGGCTGAGCATACCGCCCTGGCAGACGTGGCTTCCGCCGAGGCGAACATACAGAGCCTGGAAGTACAGCTAGGCGAGAACGGAAATACCAACCTGCGCTTGCGCCAAGCCGACAACGCCCTTGAGAAAGCGCAGTTGGACGTCGAACGCACCGAAGTGCGGGCGGCAGAGTCAGGCCAGGTAACGAACTTGCAGCTTCAGGTGGGCGACTATGTTCAGGCGGGGCAGCCAGTGATTGCACTGGTGACTCAGAACATGGATATCGTTGCCGACTTCCGTGAAAAAAGCCTGCGCCACGTACTGCCCGGCGACTCGGCTGCGGTGATCTTTGATGCGATGCCTGGGCATATCTTTAAAGGGCAGGTCAGTGCTTTTGATGCTGGCGTGCGGGAAGGGCAATTGACCGCTGATGGGCAGCTGGCGGATATTCCTACCTCTGACCGCTGGGTGCGCGATGCGCAGCGTTTGCGTATTCATGTTGCCCTCAACGAACCCATTGCGGCGCTGCTGCCAAGCGGTGCCCGGGCAACGGTGCAACTGCTGCCGGGGGAACATGCGCTGGCGCACCCCTTTGCATGGCTACAAACGCATCTGATCAGCTGGCTACATTATGTCTACTGATGCGGGTTCTACTACTGCAGGGCCCGCTGATACAAAACCGGCGGATGCCAGCACGTGGTCAATCAATCGCGCGCTGCGTAGTTTTTTTAAGCGCACGCCCCGCCGTAGCGGCGCTGGCCCAGAGGCACCTGCCTACCATCGCCTGAGTGAGAATGCCCTGCGCCAGTGTTTGCGGGTGGCCGGTGGCGGCACTCTCGGGTTTATCATCAGTCAGTTAATGGGTTGGAACTACGGCGTTTTCTTTACCGTTTTTCCGATGTTTTTGCTGGGTATGGTGCCCATTCTGAATATCAGCATTATTCGCCAGTTTTTAGGTAACGTATCGGTGAATGCGCTGGAAGTCAGCCTGGTGGTCGGCCTGCTTAAGCATATGCCGGTGGTGATGACGCTGGTCGTGTTGGGTATGTTCCTGTTTCGGTTTAGCCTGATGGCAAAAGGCCCGCTGTTTCTGTTTGGGGCCAATGGCGTATTAACCTTAAGCATTCTGCTGCATTTTGCGAGCTACCCCAGCGTCGATCTAGCTGATTTGTTGGCCTCCAATTTTGTGGCCAGCGTGCTTGCCGTGTTCATCGCCATGCTGATGTACACACTTTTCCCTGACGTTGAGCCCCGCCAACCACCGCCCAAAAGCACCAAGACGAAAGCGCAGATGCGCCATGAAACGTTAATGGGCGGCATTACCGCGACACTTTCCTTTGTCGTTTTTCAGGTATTTGACCTGCAGGGGTCGCTCTCGGCACAAATGGCGACCATTCTGGTGCTGTTCGCGATGGGGTATGCCGGTGCACGCGTATCCGCTCGCAAACGCGCCATCGGCACGCTGTTGGGGTGTAACCTGGCGCTGATTATGCAGCTTCTGCTTTACACACAAAGCAACCACTTCCTGCTGGCGATTGTGCTTTACTGGTTGGGGCTATTGCTGTTTGGGCGCGAGCACATACTTGAAGGCGGCGGTTCAGGTATCGGGTTTGGCGGGATGACCACCCTGGGCATTCTGTTTGGGCAATCATTAGGCCCCAGCCAGGACCTTGTCTATAGCGCCCTGTACCGTTTTTCATCCATGAGCGTGGCGCTGGTAGTAACGCTACTCGTCATGGCGTGCCTGCATTATCTGCTTAATCTTTGGGAGCCAACGCGACTACCAGAAAGTTAGCGTAATACGTCGACAACAGGGGCTTTCAGGCCCCTGTTTGCGTTTAACCCTTGAGTTTTTAAACCGCTTTACACTTCCTGATACAGCTGGCTTCCCGTTTGGCGAAATTTCTCCGCCTGTTCTTCCATGCCGCGCTTAACGGACTCCGCGTCGTTAGTGCTTTCTGGCGTGCGGTCGCGGTAGGTGTCGCGTACTTCCTGGCTAATCTTCATCGAGCAGAACTTGGGCCCGCACATGGAGCAAAAATGAGCGACCTTCGCGGAATCCTTGGGCAGGGTTTCGTCATGGAATTCCCGCGCGGTGTCCGGGTCGAGGCCCAGATTGAACTGATCTTCCCAGCGGAATTCAAACCGCGCCTTGGAAAGCGCGTTATCACGCCGCTGTGCTGCCGGGTGGCCCTTGGCGAGATCCGCCGCGTGGGCGGCAATTTTGTAGGTAATAATGCCGGTCTTGACATCATCTTTATTGGGCAGGCCCAAGTGCTCTTTGGGCGTGACATAGCAGAGCATCGCACAACCAAACCAGCCGATCATCGCCGCCCCAATGCCCGAGGTAATATGGTCGTAGCCTGGTGCGATATCCGTGACCAACGGGCCGAGCGTGTAGAAGGGCGCCTCGTCGCAGTACTCCAGCTGCTTGTCCATGTTCTCCTTCACAAGGTGCATGGGCACGTGGCCGGGACCTTCAATCATTACCTGCACGTCGTGCTGCCAGGCAATGTGGGTCAGCTCACCCAGGGTTTTAAGCTCGGCCATCTGCGCTTCGTCATTGGCATCGGCGATAGAGCCTGGGCGCAGGCCGTCACCTAATGAAAATGCCACGTCGTACTGCTTGCAGATCTCGCAGATCTCCTCGAAGTGGGTGTAAAGAAAGCTCTCCTGATGATGATACAAACACCATTTGGCCATAATCGAACCGCCGCGAGAGACGATGCCCGTTACCCGGTTGGCGGTCAGCGGCACATAGCGCAGCAAAACGCCTGCGTGAATGGTGAAGTAATCCACACCCTGTTCGGCCTGCTCGATCAACGTATCGCGAAACACCTCCCAGGTCAGGTTCTCGGCCACGCCATTGACCTTCTCCAGCGCTTGGTAGATAGGCACTGTACCGATAGGCACTGGCGAATTACGCAAAATCCATTCGCGGGTTTCGTGGATATTCTGCCCGGTGGAGAGATCCATGATGGTATCCGCGCCCCAGCGAATCCCCCAGGTCATTTTGTCGACTTCTTCTTCAATCGACGAGGTAACGGCCGAGTTACCCAGGTTGCCGTTAATCTTGACCAGAAAGTTACGCCCGATAATCATCGGCTCGCTTTCGGGGTGATTGATGTTATTAGGAATAATCGCCCGCCCACGAGCGACTTCATCGCGCACAAACTCCGGCGTAATCTCTTCTGGGATGCTGGCGCCGAAGCTCTGGCCGCGATGCTGGTGGCCCAAAATTCGCTCTACCTCGGTATTGCCCAGCGCTTGGCGGCGTTGATTCTCGCGCAGGGCGATAAACTCCATTTCCGGCGTGATAATCCCTTGGCGGGCGTAGTGCAGCTGGGTAACGTTTTTGCCTTCTTTTGCCCGGCGCGGCGTGCGTTTCAAATCAAAGCGCAGCTGGGCCAGCATGGGGTCGTTGGCGCGGCGTTTGCCGTACTCAGACGTATGGCCTTCTAAAAACTCGGTGTCGTCGCGCTCCTCAATCCACGCCCGGCGAAGCGCGGGAAGCCCACGGCGTAGATCAATCTGAGCGTTGGGGTCGGTGTAGGGGCCAGAGGTGTCGTACACCAGCAGCGGCGGATTCTGTTCATCCACGCTGGTCGTTTTGGTCGGCGAGAGGCTGATTTCCCGAAACGGCACGCGGATATCCGGGCGCGAGCCTTCAAGATACACCTTGCGTGAACCGGGTAGTGGGGAAATCGCGGCGGCATCGACTTGGGCGGTTTCGGCTAGAAAGCGGGCTGTCTTCTGGGTAACGGTTTTGTTCACGGTTATATCCTTGTTATTGGAATTAATGGGAAAGGTCCAGGCCCATCTGCCAGAAGTCGATTTCCAGGCGCGTAGCATCGCGGAAAATTTTGCTGAGCTCATTAAAGCGGGCAGGAGTGACGTCGGCGAGGCGAGCATCAAGCCATTCAAGCTCGGCTTGCATGGCCGCCTGAAACTCCGCGCTTTCGTACATCGCAATCCAGGCATCGAACGGGTTATCGCCGCCACGCACTGTGGAGGGTTGCGCGTTCAACCAGTTGGCGATCTCGCCATAGCCCACCAGGCAAGGGGCAAGTGCTACGTGTAAATCCAGCAGGTCGCCACGGTTGCCGGTATCCAACACGTAGCGGGTGTAGGCCATGGTCGCCCGGGCTTCTTGTAGCTCGGCAAGTGCCTCCTCGGAAATCCCCCATTCGCTGCAAAAGCCCACGTGCAAGCCCAGTTCCACATCCACAATGGTTTTTAAACCTTCATGGGCATGGCGCAAATCGGCAAGCGTAGGGCTTTTGTAGGCGGCCAGCGCATAGGCGCGAGCGAAGTGAATCAGAAACAGGTAATCCTGCTTTAGGTAGTGACGAAATGACGCTTCAGGCAGCGTGGCGTTGCCCAGCTGGCGCACAAAGTCGTGCTCAATGTAGGCGCGCCAATCGTCATGGCAAGCAGTGGTTAAATCAGTAAAGCGGTAGCCCATACATCCTCCGGTGGTGGTGATCCGAAGGGCAGGCGAAAAGATCGAGGAAATGGCACGGAGGGGTGGCGAGCGATTGTGGGAGAGAGCTAGCCGGCGCCATCGCTTGATCCCTACGCCGGTACCCGCGCTACATCAAAAGCAGCGCATTAGCCGGATCAGGTTCAGCGGGACCAGCGCTTGGCAGCAAAATTGCTACGCCCTGCGCCATCTCAGCCGGATTCACCGGCACCCCGTCAAGCATTCAACTCAGCGAGTCTAGGTGGCGGTGGAGGGAGATGCAAGGGGGCGAACGACGGTGCTACGTGTTAATTTGAATCGATTATGTCTATCAACACTCACCACCACAGCATGATGCGATCAGGAAGTACTGACATTGACCACCGATAACAAAACGGGTTGGGAAGCCTTCTATCGCGCCAATCAAACGCGAGCCGCCTCGCCGCTGTTACGCCGCGCTTTGGGGGATGAGTGCTTAGCCAAAGGCAACGGCCATGCTATCGATTTAGGATGTGGAGGCGGCATCGAAACCGCGCTACTGCTGACGTCGGGGTGGAAAGTCTTGGCGATCGACAAAGCGCCCAACGCCATTGCGCGAATCGAAACACTGAAAGCTAAATTACCCGGCGCTGATCTGAAAGTGATGGTTTCGCGCTTCGAGGAATTGAAAGGCCTGCCATCGTCTGCCCTGATCCACGCGGGGTTAAGCCTACCGTTCTGCGAGCCAGCGCACTTTCCCATTCTATGGAACATGATCCTTTCAGCGCTTGAACCGGGAGGGTTATTTGTCGGGCACCTCTTCGGAGACAGGCACGATTGGGCCAAGCATCCAGCAATGAGCTTTCACTCGATGCAAGAAATAGAAGCGCTGTGCGATGGTCTGAAAATTGAGCTTTTACGCGAAAGCGAGGGGGAGGGTGGGCTGGAAAAGCACCACTGGCATCGGTTTGATCTGATTTTAAGAAAACCAGTGATTTAACCGAGACGCTGCTTATTTGTGGCAGCTGCCTCGCGCTTTCCTATCGTCAAATACTCCAGGAACTACTCCACCTCTATACCTTTAACCATAGCTGGCTGGCACTTGTCATGAAAACGAATCCAGTAGCAATACGTTTTCTCAGTGCGAAGGCTATAGCGTTTTACCCGCAAGGTAGCCCGGACCCTATCCTTTGGCTTCATGGGGGTATCCCTTTGCATGAATATTTATATGTATTTATATACAGCATTATTGAGGATGGCAAATCGTGCCAGCACGCGAATTTTGGATAGGCAGCCAAAATTTGCTTTGCTAGCAATAGAATCAATGAGGTAGATTTGATCAGAGCGGCTGCATAACCTCAATGAACGCGCCAGCACGTTCATTGAGGTTATGCAGCCGACTATATAATCACTGTTGAACTAAACCGCTTCGCGGTAGCTGTCGACGAACCACGTTTTTCGCCTCATCGGGCCACACTGTTGATTGACCCACGTGGGTCAATCAACAGGAGTGACGACGATGACTGCCTTGCGACAGAAGATGATCGCGGCCATGCGTCAGCGTGGCTTTGCGCAACGTACCCACAACACCTACCTGATGGTGATTACTGATCTGGCACGTTATTTCCACCGTCCGCCAGACACGTTGAGTACCGACGACCTGCAACACTTCTTCAATCACCTGGTTCAGGAACGCGGTTTGTCCGCCGCCAGTTGCCGTGTCTACCTGCACGGCGTACGGTTCCTGTACCTGCACGTGTTGCAGTGGCCGTCGTTTGATGTGCCGCTCACCGTCCCCAAAAAACCGCAGCGGATTCCAGAACTGCTGACTCGCGACGAGGTTCGGCGGATCCTGGCCGCCTGTCAAAACGCGAAGCATCGCATGATGCTTGAACTGTGCTACGGCTGCGGATTGCGTGTGGCCGAGGTCTGCCACCTGCGAGTCAGTGACATCGACAGCCAGCGTTACCAACTCCGTGTGACGCAGGGCAAAGGCGGCAAGGATCGTATGGTGCTACTACCGAAGACCCTGCTTGATCGCTTGCGCGATTACTGGCGCGCTTACCGGCCACCGACATGGCTCTTTCCGAGTGCCCTGTTTCCCGACCAAGCACTGCACACCAGTGCGCCGCAGAAGGCCTTTACCCAAGCCAAGCGCTTGGCCGGGGTCGAGCGGGTGGGTGGCATCCATAGTCTGCGCCATGCCTATGCCACCCATGTTTTGGAGCAGGGCCTGCCCGTCCATCAGCTCCAGCGACTACTGGGCCACCGTAACCTCCAGTCGACGATGCGCTATCTACACTGGCTACCGAGCCAGCAAGAGGGAGATCAGTGTCATATTGACCTGGTGGCCGCCTTGGAGGTGAGCCATGACTAAGGCCGCTACCTTGCAACAGGCGTTGACCCGCTTTCTCGATCCAACCGGTCTTGATCGCCAACGGCAACGGGTGTGTAGCCACCTGCTGGCCTGCCGAACGGAGGCGATGGGCGGAATGGTCTTGCAGTGCGCCGACTGCGCTCACATCCAGCCACACTACTTCGGCTGTCGCGACCGTCACTGTCCACAGTGTCAAGGCCGCGCCATGGAACAATGGGCCGAGCGTCAGCAAGCCAATATCCTGCCAGTGCGCTATTACCACGTCGTGTTCACGCTGCCGCACAGCCTTAATGGCTGGGTTCAGCTTCATCCCGAGGTGATTCACCGGTTACTGTTCCAGAGTGCCTGGCAAACGCTGCGCACGTTTGGACGAGATCCCAAGCGCCTTGACGGCGAAATGGGGATGATCGCTGTGCTTCACACCTGGGGCCAGAACCTGAGCCAGCATGTGCATCTGCACTGTTTGGTTCCAGGCGGTGCCTTGAGTGGCGATGGTCGTTGGCGTGGGGCACATAGCAACTACTTGTTCCCTGTGCGGGCCCTGTCACGCCACTTTCGCGGGCACATGGTGAGTGCTCTGCGCAAAGCCGCCAATGCAGGCGATCTCCACCGGGTCACCCGGCCCGGTGATGTCGATGCTCAACTTAACACGCTGATGGCCACTGAATGGGTGGTTTACAGCAAGGACTGCCTTGAACACACCCATGCGGTGGTTCGCTACCTGGCGCGCTACACGCGCCAGATCGCCATCAGCAACGCGCGCATCCTCGCTGTCGATGACCATCAGGTGACCCTACGCTACAAGGACTATCGCGACCACGACCGGCACAAGTCACTCACCCTCAATGGCGAGGAGTTCGTGCGCCGCTTCTTGCTCCATGTCCTGCCCAAGGGACTGATGCGGGTGCGTCACTACGGTTTTCTGGCCAATCGCTGCCGTCGGCAACGACTGGCGCGGATCCGCCAAGCGCTAGCGGTTGCTGAGCCAGCCCCAAATGTCGATACAGCCGCCAGCGATGTGGAGCCAACCTACACCTGTCCACACTGTCGGCAGCCGACATTGCGGATGATCGGGACGCTCACTCCCCAGCGGCCCATCCATGATCAGCCGCCTAACCACAAGGAGCAACGCTATCGAGCATGATGTAACGCCATACGACGACAACGGACTAGGCTAACCGGCCCACTCGCGGGTCGCGGCTACGTTCGTCTCGGTGATGGATTTTAGCCATCAAGCGCGCTACATTGAGTTAACTTAGGTTCGGGGGTACTGAAATGATGGCGAATCTCACCACTAGAGCGCGTTACCACAGACATGCCTATGCACGGTTTGTTGCCTCCGGCCACATGCCCGTCAATACAATCCCCTATTAAATAGCCGCCTGATGGACGCGCCTTAGTCCAACAGGCATTTATGCGCCATGCTCCGCACGGCGAATAAATGCTTCACTGTTGTAGCCCTCTTTTCAAAAGGAGTTCCACATGACAGATGAAACAACAAACGCAGAGCCCGCGCCGTTCGCCGTTCCGCACGACTGGTTCCTTCAGTCATTGGTAAACATGGCAAACGACGGCATTGAAGTCGGAGTTACATTGCAGGTCAGCGGCCTCCTTGTCTCCGGTATCCTCGCGAGCGGAAAAGCTTACTTTGAAGGTTTTGCGGAAGACTTCTCCAGCGGCCTTAACGATCCAGAGGCGGCAGAATCTGTGAGGGATTCCTTTGCCAAGTACGGTGAGATCTACAAAAAGGAAGGCGACGATGCGCCCCCTCCACCGCAATACATACATCTTAAAAACGCTCGCTTTTTCAATACTTCCGGCCACCCAATCCCCGGAAACAAAGGGGTTTGGTGGCGAGGCCGCATTTCAGAAGTCGCAGGTTTCACGCTGGGCAGCCTCGGGCAAGCAGCGGGCTAACCCATCATTCCAAGGGACGCGCCGCGATGAAGCCGCGTCGCGCCCCTGAATTCAGACGTTAGGCACCTATGACACATATGGATATCTGCAAAGCCAACATTGCACTGGGTCAGGAAGTGCATGATTTTATGGTCAATGTGCCAAATGTTAATGAAGAGTCCGTTACGGATTTTCTGATTTGGCGGTGGCGCCAGTTGGACAGCCGCTTTAAGTACTTGTCCGCCAAGACTTTTACGAAGCATCAAGAACACCACTTAACTGGAGCCGATTTTGAATTGGAGCTTTGGCTGGTAGGGCGGAAGAAAGCTATTCCGTTGTTGTTTCAGGCAAAGAAATTCATAAAATCCTTCGATTCCTACGTGCGCAAGTTTAATTATCCAAGCAATAGCCAAAGTCAACTTGCCACCCTTCAGAATTATGCAGCCTCACGTTCGATGTTGCCGTTTTACGCAATTTATAGCCCCAATGCTGGAGGGGCCAAAGCATTGTGCGGTGGTCGTCGATTACAACCTGATTCTGGCGTTTTTATGTTGCCGGCCTCAGATGCAAAGGCTTTTGGTGACGCTAAATTTGGCAAGCGGCTTGGGTTACAAACCATACTCAATAAGTCCAATCCGTTTCACTGCATTTTCTGCTGTCCGTTGAGGCGCAGAGGTCAATATTTCAGCCGCTACTTCGGCACAGAATTAGATGGAGTCGTTCGGGATTCCGAGGAATTGCCACCGTATGTCCAAACCCTCTTGCACTCTGAAAATTCTAGCGGTAGGGAATCTTGGCCAGAAAAATGTTCACGTATAAAGGCAATCGGCGTGTACGATCTGAGGGAGGAAGAGTAGGTGCCTAACAAATCGCTGCAGGTGACGCTTGACCCGCCAGCCGTTTTTGCTGTCGCAAAAGCAACTGTCGCCACAAACGCACCTGAGCTCAGGAGTTAGCGAAAAACTCGGGCCGCATCAATTGGGCGCCATCACTATTCGATATGGAGAGTTCTTGCTTGACGTCATACCGGACCAACTTAAAAGTGCAACAGGCCAACTCCTTCTACAACTATACAGTTGGCCTTGACGTCACGGATGTGGACCTTGTCAAAACCGCCACTAATCTTCTCAAGTCCAAAATAGCCCGGACTGTTTGCTTCTCTGACTTGAAGTGCGTCTACCTTGATGTGGATGGTTGCGTCCAGCTTGAGTGGCTTCGGCCGCAAGGGCGGCAGTGGGATTCCCATTGGAAAGTCAAATTTAGTGACAACCTCCCAAGGCATACAGCTGCCGATCTCCTGTTCTGCCTAGAACTTTCATTCCTTGAACAACGCATCGAAAGTCCAGAGGCAAGGCAGATACCGTCGCATCTCCGAGCAGCGCTACCACCTCTGGTCTTAGAGCGCGACGGCTTGACTCTTCCAATCCACCCGTGGCTTAAGCTTTATTCTGACGGAATATTGCTCATTAGCTTCCAGCTAGATGCCGCATGGTCTGGATTGGATGAGGGTGATTTCATTCAAGAAATAGTGAACCTATTTCAACAATATTTTGATCGGGTCTGGGTTCAGGAACACCTTCAGCGGATAGATGCGGAACAGGAGCTACTTAGTGACTTTGGAAGCGAGCTTTCGATTGGTGGGCAGAGAGTTGCCAGCCGAAAGACCCAAAGGCTGGTAAAGAAGATACGTCGAGATGGGCGAGCGGTGCTCGAAGAATCCCTTGGAAAGTGTGGGCGAGCCTTCGATATCAGCGGGGAATCTTGCGTTCTTCACCAAATCGCTGGCTCCGAGGGGCAATCAGATTGGGAGGCGACAATTGACCTTTGTCGGTCCATCTATGTTCGTGCTGTCGCAAGTTTGGTCGCGGTGAGCGGCCGAAGGGGGGGGCGGGCACCACAAGCACAGCTGTGGCAAGGCCGCCCCTCGATTTCATTGATGCGTTTTGTGGATCAGCCGGATTCGAAGGAGGAACTGCTAGAAAAGTTCGGTCCATCTATATCCCGCGTACTAGGACGACATGGCGAATTAGAGGACCCTCCGGCCTTGCCACCCGATTTGCGGCTGTTCGGAGATTACTGTTTCCATGGGGATAGAGCGCTCCTCCTTTGGACTTGGCTAAGAACGCCAGATCAGCCGGACAATGTTTGGGAGGAAGATAACACCCAGGGTCGTCTGTTGGAGAACCAGGCCAGAGCAGAGCACTTCGAGTACCACAATTTGCGAATTGCGCGTGCCTGCGCGACCGCGAGCTCTCCCCAATCAGATGAGGACTTGGTCGAGGCGTACAGTGTACTGGCGGGGGCTGAAGCTGTAATTCACCATTCGGGTCAGGCGGGGGAAATCACAGATGCGCTTGACTACTTGCTAGCAGCGGCGGGAACAAGGGGTCTTATAGCTTCGGGCAAAGAGCAGGCACGGTGGCATCTGGACGAACGCCGATACCGAGCGGAGAAGAAGCGAGGGCGTGTTGACCGTTGGTTGACAGGAGTATTCGGGCTAGTAGGAGTTGCCGGTTTTGCAGACCTTGTGGTTCAGCCGCTCCTCACTGATATGTATCCCGAGAATGGCGAGGCCTGGACAGGATTGTATGCCTTCGCCCTGTCCTTCGCGGTGGTCGGCTTCGTGGCTGTGCTCATTTCGATTATCAATATACTACGTCGCTAATTAACTGGATATCGAAGCAGCAAGATGCTAACGAGTGAATGAACCCGACAAACTCTTCCGTTCGCTTCGCGCGCTCCAGACTTTGCGGGTTATTCTGGCGTTATTGACCATAAATCAATAATGATACCTAAGCTGCGCAATCAGTAGCGCATCATCCGCCACCTTGTAAACGATCCGATGTTCGTCGTTGATTCGTCGAGACCAGTAGCCGGAAAAGCCGTGTTTGAGTGGTTCGGGTTTGCCTACGCCCTCGAACGGCTGCCGCTGAATCTCTTTGATCAGTTTATTGATGCGGCCGAGAACCTTCTTGTCGGTTTTCTGCCAGTACAAGTAGTCTTCCCAGGCATTCTCGGCAAAGATGAGCCTCACTCCAGGAGCTCCTTCTCTTGGCCACCACCTTGTTCCAGCTCGGCCATGGCGTCGATCAAACGGCGCGCGTTATGGGGTGAACGCAGTAGGTAAGCGGTTTCCTGTAGCGCCTCATAATCTTCCAGCGAAAGCATGACCACCGAAGGTGCTTTGCTGCGCGTGATGATGACAGGTGAATGATCTTCGCAGACCTGCTCCATGGTCTTGGCCAAGTGGCTTCGGGCGGCGGTATAGCTAATAGCATCCATAATAATACTCCTGTACGTAATATTGTACTGTACAGATTGTCGTACATGGAGGGGCGGTAGACAACAACTTTCTACTCACGCGCCTGCTTTAACACCAGTCAGACGTTGTGCTTGGGGCGCTTGATCATTCAACGGCCCGAGTCGATTTATCCCCCGGGCTGGTACCACCCCAACCACCCAAGCGTCATGAGCACGGCAAGCTGTACCGCGAGCCCCGCCTATGTCGTATTTCCATCGCCGCTGAAGGTGGCTAGTTAGGTGTCGCGTCACGAGTGGTAAACCTGGCTGCGGCCGCCATCCATCAGAATGTCGGTGGCATTGATAAAGCGTGCTTCGTCGCTGGCTAGAAACAGCGCCGTGTTGGCGACCTCATCGGGCTCACCGATGCGTCGGCACGGCAATAGATCGGCTTGGTGTTGGCGTTCGGCTTCGCTTAAGCTGTCCAGCCAGGCCTGAGCGGGCGGCGTGCGGATCAGGCCGGGTGAGATAGAGTTGACGCGGATGCCGCGCGCCGCATATTCGATGCCCAGTGATCGGGTCAGGCCGATTAGGCCGTGCTTGGCGACCGGGTACGGAAAAGCGCCGGGAATAATCTTGTGCCCGTGGACTGAAGCGATGTTGACGATATGGCCATACTTGCGGGCCAGCATGCCAGGTAGCGTAGCCTGAATGACCCGCCACGCGCCTTCCAGATTGACCGACAGGCAACGCCGCCAGGTGGCTTCATCGGTTTCGAGCGGATCTGAGAAAACATTGACGCCAGCGGCATTGATCACAATGTCGATTCGCCTCAAGGCATCGCCAACCTCCGCAACTGCGTGATTTATCGCAGTCGTGTCGGCGACATCGGCTTCCACGCCAAGGACAGGGCGGCCAATTTCGCGCTCAAGCCGAGCGCACTCCCTGGCGAGCGCTAGGCTATCCCGGTCTAGCAGTGCCACGCTCGCGCCTTCGGAAAGAAAACGTTCAGCCGTTGCCAGCCCGATGCCGCTGGCCCCGCCGGTAATGAGTGCTGTACGTTGCTTGAGTCTCATGCGTGGTAATCCCGCTATTTATAATTGAGCTGATAGGTAGAGTGCGTCAGGAAGTCATGGCTGCCTGTTCTTTAATAGTTATTCCGTCCAACGCCATGTTCGGTCGTTCATGGTGTTAAGTCCATGGTTGAAGCAGGATAGGTTTCAGCTTCGTCCTGTGTTCATCCGTGAGTATCAGTCGGGGCACGGCAAGCGTGCCATCTATTGGCGTAGGAACCTTTATGCTGTGAACTTGCCCCCTGCCTGGCAAAATCTTATTGTCGAAACGTCAACAGAGCCCAGGAAACAAGAGGAATGACCCTTAACCAAGGCAGCTGCATCATCGCTGTTATGTGTAAGTATGGAGATATTAATGACACAAAAACTATTTTTTCCGGTGATTGAGACCGAGCGATTGACCATTAAACCGTTAGTAACAGGTGACGCGGATAGTTTACTGGAAATTTTTGCTGATCCTGAGGTCATGCGGTATTGGCACACTGCTCCTTGGGCAACGATTCAGGATTCACTTGAATTTATTAATGACAGCCACGATTCGATGCAGCGTCAAGAGTCACTTGTACTTGGTGTGTATCTGAAGTCTACAGGCGAGTTGGCTGGAAAGTGCATGCTATTTAGCTACGACAAGGAATCCAAGCGAGCCGAGATCGGTTTTGGGTTAGGCCGTTCTTGTTGGGGTAAAGGCTATGTAAACGAGGTGGGAGAGGCATTGATTCAGTACGGGTTCAACTCATTGGGACTTCGGAGAATTGAAGCAGAGATTGACCCAGACAATCAATCTTCTGCGAAAGCGCTAGAGAATCTTGGATTTTCTCAAGAAGGGCTTCTAAGGCAGCGTTGGGAGGTCAATGGCATCGTCTCTGACTCGGCAATGTATGGGCGGCTGATAAGCGATCACCCTGCATAGCCAAGCAATGCTTGTGGCAGGCGCCTGTTGTGGGCGTTAGATCAAGAGTAGATTCTGAATATGACAATCCCAGAGATAACAAACGAAGCAATACAGGCACAGTTAGTCGTAGAAGACGTTCTGGGTGATTCGATCATCGGTATTTATCTCTTCGGCTCTGCTGTCGTTGGCGGTTTAAAGCACGAAAGTGATGTAGATATTTTGGTCGCCGTCTCAAGGCCTCCTGGCTTATGGCAAAGAAAATCCCTGGTTGCTCGGTTGATGGGCGTATCCGGTGCGATTGGGAATTCTCAAGCCATCAGGCCGTTAGAGCTGACGGTGGTGACAATTTTTGATGTTGTTCCTTGGCAATTTCCTCCTCGGGCTGAGTTTGTTTACGGGGAGTGGTTGCGAGCGCAATTCGAGGCCGGAAGTGTTCCGGAACCAGCCCATGATCCTGATCTTGCCATTGTTCTGAAGAAGGTAAGGGATAACAGTCTTTCACTGTTCGGAAGAAGCGCCGCTGAGGTTTTTGAGCCTGTGCCTATGGCTGATATTCAAAAAGCTATACGTGATTCGTTACCCAGCCTTCTGAATCACATTGAGGGAGACGAACGCAATGTAATATTGACCTTGTCGCGGATGTGGCTAACCGCTGCAACGGGTAATATAGCGCCGAAGGATGTTGCCACGATGTGGGCTGAACAACAGGCACCTGCTGCGCATGCGGCCTTGTTGAAGTACGCCCGTGAAGGCTACCTTGGACGTGGGAATGATTGGTGGGAAGACAAGTACGAGGCCATGAAAGCGCTGGTAGCTTATATGAAAAACAATATTGAGCGGACTCTTGGCGTTTGAAAACTCCTCTGTCGAAGCAATGGGTAATATGGTTGCTGTTGATGTTAACACTGAGCGGATACGCTTCACGTGAGATCCGGTAGATGCACCCAAACCCTCGGAAGCACTGTTGCTGCAAGCATCTAGGGGCTTGCGCGATTTTCACGTATATAACGATTCGAGCGATGAAGAAAGTGGGTTGTTAAGCAGTGAAGGGGCTGCCCGTGTGCTAGAAGGTAACAGCTTGATTAATCAGGACACTCCCAGCTTCGCCTTCGTCATGTTCAGTGGTAAAAGATCAGTGTTATTGATTATAGCCAATACTATCGCACCCATGATGAGGCTGCATAAAGCCCGATGATCTACCACTATAGCGGGGAGTTGAAACGCGCCGATTATACGCTTCCTCATATGGCACCAAACGTTGGTGGGTTGGCGGTTATCTCCAAGCCGATTGAATATCTGCGCTTATGGCTTATCAATGAGGAAAAATCAGTCAGTCCCGGTTTTGATGGAATACTCAAGTTTAATGCGTGGTCAGGGAGTTATACAAAAGTGAGCGCGTTTACCAAAAAAAGTTGGAAAGGAGTTTTTTAGTATTTTAAATACACATAATCCCTATGTTTTATATTGTTTCATAAGTTTATCACTGGGCGTGGGATCGGATGATTACGCCTGTTATCCAGCCGCCTAAGCGTCAGGGGGCTATAGCATCTAACCGTAGTACTAGGGCGCAGGTGTTCCTGTCATTGGCCATCACCTTGACGGATCAATCGAGGTTTAGCCCACAGTAACGAAGAGGGGATAGTAAAAAATGCGTATCCACTTGGTTTCGGTGATTTTTTATAAGCCTGTATTGTTAGCGTTTCTCAATAAGAATATGCTAAGCCGCAAAAATGCTGAATTAGGAATACTATGTTTTTAGGTACTCAACTTCAAAAGTGGATATGTTTATTTGTTTTAGCCGGACTCGGTTCAGTAATGGCTTATATGTATCCATATCCAGCTGACCCTTCGCGTCGATGGCCTTTGCTATTATTGAGCCTTATGTTTGTAAAGCACTGGCTGGAATATCTTCTTTTCTTACCCATCAGCGGATTAAAAGGTCTCTATATATCCACACGGGAGAGAACAAAGAGAAAACGATTCTTAATACTCTCTGTGCTTGGCTATATGGCTCTCATGGGCTGGTTATTGATTTTTAATTGACCAAGATAAACCGCGCAAAGCCATGGCGACTGACTCACCCCAACACTTGCGGGTTAAGCTGCCACACGCTCCAGGTGAGCGCGCAGGCCAGGCTCACCCAAGCGAGGTAAGGCGCCAGCAGTACACCCGCCAGCGGCTTGAGTCGCCAGAACATCACCAGCGTCATCAAAATCAATACCCAAAGCGCGGCCACGCCGATAAAGGCGAGAGCGCCCAGTTGCCAAGCGAAGAAGAGCCAGCTCCATAAGGCGTTGAGCGCCAGCTGTATGGCGAACACGACAAGCGCGGGCCGGGCGCTGGGCTCACGCCAGGCAAGCCAGGCGGCAATGCCCATAAGGCCGTAAAGCGTCGTCCACATCGGCCCGAATAGCCAGGCGGGCGGTGCCCAGGGCGGTTGCACAAGCTCTGCGTAGAAAGAGGCCGCGTTGATGGAGGCCACCGATCCGATGGCGGCGGCAATATAAGCCAGTGCCAGCCAGCCAATCAGGCCCAGAATCTGTTTTTTACGAGAAAGTGCACGCACATGAGCCTCTGCTGTAAAGTATGAAAATCACTTCAAGCGTAGTGTAACGCGATGGGGTCGGCCACGGCGGCGGTTGAGAAAGAATGAAGCATGGTTGAAGCGTGGCAGGCGAGCTAGATAAGGTGGCATTAAACAAAGGGAGTGCAACGTGACTGAATCGCTACAAACGCTGTTACTTGAACTCGAGCAGTTTGGTGTAAGCAACGATAGCGCCATCACCGACCGGCCTCGCCGCATGTTGAACATCACTCGTGACACGGGAGAATTCCTTTCCGTGATGGTTCGGGCCACGAATGCTCAGCGCGTGCTTGAAATTGGAACGTCTAACGGTTACTCAACACTCTGGCTGGCTTGGGCTGCAGCGGCAATAAACGGCCATGTGACGACCGTTGAACAAGCCGATTTCAAACGTTCGCTTGCGGCTAAGAGTTTCGAGCGTTCAGGTCTTGCTCCGTTCATTACCCAGGTTCATGGTGAGGCGGGTGCCGTACTTGGTCGCAGCTCCACATCAAGCATCGATCTTCTCTTTCTCGATTCTGAGCGTTCTGAGTATCTGGCATGGTGGCCCGACATTAAGCGGGTTCTTCGTGAAGGAGGGCTTCTTGTGGTTGATAATGCCACGTCTCATGCTGAAGAGATGTTATCTTTTGTGGCATTGGTTTCCGCAGACCCTGATTTCGCCACGTGTACCGTGCCTGTCGGAAACGGCGAGTTTTTGGCTACAAGGAGCCGATAACATGAAAGACTTACCCGTCAATGTTTCTCCCTATAAAAGAACGCCAGAATTCACCGAAGAGAGCGTTCCCACAGGGTTGTTGAATGACCACACGACCAAAGAGGGGGTGTGGGGAAAGATTGTGGTACTTGAAGGCTTGTTGGAGTACACCATTCAAGAGCCAGCACTGGATATCATCGAGTTAAGCCCAGAGCAGTATGGTGTTGTAGAGCCAACGATAAAACATCACATCAAGCCGCTGGGCCCGGTAAGGTTTTTTGTTGAGTTTTATCGTTAATAGGGAAGTACCTGCCAATCTGCTTACTCCCCTGATATTTTTCCCCCTTGAGCGGATAGCTGCTGCCTGACGTTTTCAATCGTCGGCTGCAGGTTATAAAGGCAGTTGCCGTTCCGGTAGATATCGGCTGGCCCGGTAAGGCGTTCGAGATCATTCATAGTCAGAGTCGTTTGGCACGTTGGGTCATCTTGCGGCTGAGTCGCGCCGAGTAGCATCAAATGGCCGAGCAACAGCCAGTCGCCATTGCGTTCGCCATACGCCTTGCCCACCGCGCTATAGGGTTCATAAACCAGCCACTGGAAGGGCGTGCCGCTGCTTATCTGTAGGGTCTGGCAGGGTTCCGTCTGGCTTAAACAGGCGGAATTCTGCTCAACCAACAGGTTCAGCAAGGGCTCGGGGAGAGTGGCGCCGTTAGGGCTTGCCCTGAACTGTTGGGCGACGTCAGCCAGGTTCTGAGTATCCACCAGTGGTTCCTGGCTCCAACGTTCGGTTTGCCTGAGCGAAAGTTCAATACGCCGAGCTAACTCAGGCTGCGATTGGGCAAATTCGCTCTCTACCAAGGCTTGCAAGGCCAAGGTGCCCGGCTGGCCGAGCTGGTAGCGCAGGTAGTTAACATCAAACGCCTCGGCTGTTGTGCGGCCATCCAGCAACCGCTTGATTTGCTGCTCGGCAACCCAGTGGCGCATATCTGCCAGCGGAGTGTTAACCACGATCAATACAACGGCCACCAGCAGTGCCAAGCCAACGTTGGCGCGCTGTAGGCTGGGAAGTGCTGCCTGGCGGCGCCACAGCAGAAGCAGACTATAGCTTACGGTAAATGCCGCTGTTAGCACTTGCAGCAGGACAGCCCACAGCCTGTCCAGGCTAAGGCCGTATTGATCAATACGCAGCCAGAGTGCCCAGGCGGCCAGCACGCTACCCACCGGCAGCAGCACAACGGCCAGCAGGATGATGCGGCGTAGCCAAGTGGGATAGGGGGGTAAGCCATGCGCTTGATGAAATACCGCGTTGAAGAACAGCAGCAGGGCTAACATCAGCGCCATTAATATGGAGGAGGCTCTGCCTGTATCCCAGACGGGCTGCACGCCGGTAAAAAGGAGCATGGCAAAAAATAGCAGGATGATAAGGGCTACCAGCGGCAGTAACGCTTTGATAAGTGCCTCGCTCATCTGCCGCACGCTTTGAATCAGGCGAAAGCGGTTACGAATCATCACCAGCGTTAAACCGATCACCAGCCAGGTGACGGGGTAAATAAACACGGGGTCGCTGAAAAGCGTCTCAAAAAAGCTCACGCCAATAGCCGAAAACAGCGTTGCCCCCAGTAATAACAGGCCCCAGAACACACCAATAAACAGTGTCAATAGGGAAAGCGTCTGGGTGAATTCCCAAGAGTAATTCAGCAGCGGTGAATAGGCGGTAGGCCAGGTTCTGCTAGTGGCGCTACTCCGAAAAAACAGCGCCAGAATGAAAAGCGCCACGCCAAGTGACACGCAAAAGGCAAACGTGAACGGGTGCCGCACCCACTGCTGTTGCTCGGGTGTTTGCTCTACCCAGCCAAGGTGCCAGCCCAGCCAAAACAGCAGTGGGGCCAGCAATAGCGGCAGAAAATTGAGGCGATCACGTAGCCGCTCCATGCCGATTAGATAAAACGCGGGCAGGGCGATTGCTACGGTATAAAGCGCCTTGAGCCAGCGCTGGTCAGCGGCCAGCCAGTGCTCATGCTCAATCGCCAGATGAAGGGCCAGCAGCGCAATCCCTTGTACCACGGCCAGCAAAATCAAGCCCGCACGGGTGGGCTTGTCCAGCGTATTTGCGCGATGATCATCCATGACAGTTGTCCGCAGGTGAGGTTGGCGTAATAAAATTTACGTTGCTTTAAACATAATCAGGGTAGCGTTGGATTAAATAACAACATCACCATGACAGGGAAATGGAAATGTATCGAATATTACTGGTTCTTTGCAGAGAAGTACGTTGCCAATGGCGGAACGCTATTCCGCCGTGCTTTCTTAACTGCCTCTGTTAACATTCGTGGCTTGTCGCCTGCCATGTTGGAAAGGGCGTTTGAAATGCCACTGGGAATTACTAATGAGCCATCCACAACCTAATAATCCGTTACATGGTTTAAGCCTTGAAAAGATCTTGACGCGTTTGGTTGAGCGTTACGGCTGGGACGGCTTGTACGCAGAGATCAACGTGAACTGCTTCTTCAACGATCCTTCTATTAAGTCGTCGTTGAAATTCCTGCGTAAAACGCAGTGGGCACGGGATAAAGTAGAAGCGCTGTATATCAATACCTTTACGGGTTAACGCAGAAATAAGTGTAGCGGCGGAGTGGGCTATGAGGTTTACGCTCCTCGCGCCGTTTATGTGGCCATTGAGAATAAAAAATACATTGTAGTTTGTCGATTTCTCTCACGCTCGAACGACTAGTGATAGTTCGCTCATGCAATCACAGACCGTTTGAAGTATTGGCTTTCGTGAGGAAATTGATGATGATTACGATGTATGGATTTGGAAAAGTAACGCCGCAAGTGATGGGGATTACGAGGGATTTACGTGTGCTGTGGGCACTAGAGGAGTGCGAGCTGCCTCATCAGGTTAATGGGCTTGATGATGTCGCTGGGGAGCTACATAGCGCTGATTATTTGGCAATCAATCCCTTTGGAAAAGTACCCGCGATTGACCATGATGGCGTGATCATTTTTGAGTCAGGGGCTATTGTTATCTACTTGGCGGAGCAATCAGGGAGGCTTCTGCCGACGAGTGAGTCAGAACGCGCTAAAGCCCTGCAATGGACGTTTGCTGCCCTGAATACAGTGGAACCACCGATGACGCAAATTGCCGTGATTGATTTATTTGAAGCGGATGCCGAGTGGGCAAAGCTGCGGCGTCCGGCACTCGTAGAGATGGCCAAGAACTGCCTCGCAGTGCTCGAAGGTGTGCTTATCCGCAAGCACTATCTGCTTGGCGACCAATTTACCTATCCAGACATTCTTATGGTTGCTGCGTTAAGCCAAATACAGCATACAAACCTTCTGGATGAGTTTCCTAATGTGACTTCCTATTTAACGCGCTGTCACGACCGGCCAGCGTGGCATAAATGCCTTGATGCCTATAATCGGCGCTTGGCAGCGTGAGTGGTCAGCATCCCGCACGCCAGCACTTCGGCGAAGTTTATCAGTGTTGGAGCGGATCGACGGAACACACCGGAGAGAAAAACCATGACTACAACTAAACAACCATTGCCGAGTGTCGTATCTTTAGAAGAGTGGAAATTAGCGCTGGATCAGTTTCTCGTAAAAGAGAAAGCGCTAACCCGCGCGCGTGACGCACTGAGTGCTGAGCGTAGGAAATTACCTGTAGTGAAGGTGGCTAAGAATTATACGTTTCAGGGCGAAAGCGGCCCAGCGTCTCTGCTCGATCTGTTTGAAGGGCGCCGCCAACTCATTGTGTATCATTTTATGTACGCACCTGACTGGAAAGCGGGCTGTGAAGGTTGCTCGTGGGTCGCTGATGCCATGACTCACCCGGCTCATCTGCATGCTCGCGATACCTCGCTAGTGATGGTGTCACGCGCCCCCTTGGAAAAACTTAATCAGTATAGATCCCGTATGGGATGGGCTTATCCTATCCCATGGTACTCGTCTTATGAGAGCGACTTTAACCATGATGTTGGCGTAACGACTGCGGAAGGTGAGAGGCACGGCGTCAGTGTATTTATTCGTGATGGCAACGCCATATATCGCAGCTATTTTACAGGGGCGCGAGGCGTCGAATATCTTGGCAGCCTCTGGACCTATTTAGACTTGACCCCGTTTGGCCGTCAGGAAACCTGGGAAGATTCTCCAGAAGGCTGGCCACAAACTGAGCCGTATGGCTGGAATCGTCGCCACGACGAGTATGACGTATAAGACTCGTCTGAACTGGGGGTGAAAAAAACGGCATACACTCAGGGAGGTCATTGACGTTATTCTTGAAAACTTCCTGACGTGGGTTGAGTGATGACGCATTTGACGTATCGGCGCTAAAAAGCCACCTCACGGCAATCCTTTGCCACTCCTGCTTCCTTGCCTGTTTGCATTGCCACTATTCAGCGATTAATTACTACGTTACACCAGTCCCCGCTTATCACGCCGCGCCGCAAGAATGTCTTTTAGTGTGGCCAGGCCGATGACGCCCAGTACGGAGAGTGAGATTAGCGGCCAGATCAATACATATAACGCCAATATAAAAGTTTGCATGTGCTTTCCTAATGTTTGGCTGGTGCGCTATGGCGCACCAGCGGATGAAGTGATTTCAACGTCTTACACAGGGCTTATCACCCAGCCCTTGTCACAGAGCGCTTAGGCCCGAGTAGCAGGCTTAGCCGGGTCATAGTTGATGACGTCCTGATTAATCTGCGCGAAGTCGAACTTGCTGGTGCTCATCAGGCTGACACCGATGCACACAATCGTGCTGACGCCGTAGGCCATTAATGAGGCCATTAGCACCGTGTAGTCCCGCAGGAAGCCAACACAGAAGTAGGCCAAAACAAGAGTGCTGAGTGCGCCGACAATCAAACCGGCACGGCGACCGCAGAATCCAAAGGCCATCAGGCCAAGCACTACACCTCCGCCTACGGAGGCCAGCAACTCAAATAGCCCTGCGGTTAGGCCGACCATAGGCAGCAGTTCAAATCGTGCGATGCAGAACATCACCAAGCCTGCGATTACCGCCGAGGTAAACGCCGTGTTGGTGACCCGGCTCCAGAAACAGCTGGCGATCACCGGGAAGACAATTGCACCCCAGAGCGCGCCAACGAAAATCAGCATGATAAGAATGTCCATGGAGAAGCTGGCGAGAATCACCCCAATCAGCGTCGCAACAATCATGGTCAGCCTGCCAATAAACAGCATCCTGGTTGGGTCGGGCTTGTTTTTCGCAATGTTCTTGCCATAGATATCGGCCATGACAATCGCCGACATGGCAGAAAGGTCCGAGTCAGCGGTTGAGGAGAGCGAGCCGATCACCAGAATAAAGAACAGTCCAATAAATACCGGAGAGAGGTACATCGAGACCATCTGCGGGATCAGGTTGTTCATGTCGCCATTCATGGGCTCCATGCCGGTCATCAGTGCCATCAAGCCAATCATGCCCAAGCCGATAACAATCGCACCGTAGCCAATGGTTGCGGTGATAAAGGTCGGTTTGATGTGGTCTTCACGCACGGCGAACAGGCGTTGGGAGATAGTCTGGTTACCAATCGCGTAGGCCAGCACTGCTACAAAGAAAGGGGCGCCCTGATTGAGGATGGCGTCCACCGAGAACAGATTTGCCTGTTCTGGAGTGAGCAGACTCATGCCGTTCGATAGCGTTTCCGGCCCGCCGATTGCGAACATCACTGCGGGGATGATTAGAATGGCGATGGCCATCATCGCCATCAGTTGGGCAAAGTCAGTAAGGACCGAAGCGCGGAACCCCGACCATAGCGTGTAAGACAGCACCCCAACGCCTGCGATCACCACCCCGGCTTGAAAGGAGAGTGGTGAGAGCACTGAGACCAGTGCGCCGGACGCCGTGAAGTTGACCATCAGGCTGATGATACTGCCGAGTATGTTGGAGGAGGCAAGGATCAACTGGCTGGAGGCGCCATGCCGGGCGTGGATCAGTTCACCCAGAGTGTGCGCATTGGGTGCCAGCTTGCGAAAGCGACGGCCAAAGGGGTAGATGAACAGGATCATCAACGCGCCCCACAACCCGTAATGCAGGGGCCCTGAGATGCCATAGGTATAACCCGAGGTCGCAGCGGCGTAAAAGGAGGCAGCCCAGATCCAGGTGGCGGTCATGCTGGCGGCGCCAAGGCCAAAGCCGATCTGATGGTTAGACACCATGAAGGCGTCGGTATTTTCCTTTTTCTCCTTGATCAGTAGGGTCAGCAGATAAGTGCCGCCGTAAAAGAACACCAGTAAAGCGAGGACCGTCAGGGTCGAGAATTGATAGAAGTTTTCGTTGTACATGGAATACCCATAGGTTTTGCAGCCCAGCATCCTAAATAGCAACCAGCGTTCCGTTGTCGGAAAGGTCGCCACAGGACGTGAGCAAAAAAACAGAACATCTTTCTAGGTATGTCTGTAGCGAGATAAGACTGCGGTTGGCAGTCTGGCCTTGCACTTGCAAGCGTCAGGTGCTGGAAACACCTTAAGCCCTAGATAGGGGGGCCAGGTCAACGCTTGCCATGATGCGTAATAGCGAACGCAATAAAGCGGTGGCAAGGTCGAACCGAAGAGGTACCTTACGCCTTTACGCTCGAACAGTACAGGTTGACGCCCGCGCCGCCATGTGCTAGTTGAAGTGAGGCGCGAACATATCCGCCCCAGGTTGGCTCACTAAAAACAGAAGGCTTGGGACGGGCCGCTAATTAACGCGAGGTGTCGAGAAAACACCGGAGGAAGATGCTAAATCCCGTTATTCAGGAAGAACCGACCGGCTGCGGATTGCTTCTGTAGCGACTATTCTGGGTAAAAGCTACCCTGAGATGAAGGCCATTGCGAATGCGATGGGCATTACCGCAGATGATGAATCGCTGTGGTCTGATACTCAGTATGTGCGCCAAGTGCTGGCTCAAGCGGGTGTGGCTACCTCGCCGGATGAAACGCCGTTTACCACATGGCAGGCGCTACCGGCGCTGGCGATTAAACCCTATCAAAAGGAGGGCATACACTTTTGGCACTGGGTGGTATTTCAGCGCATCAATGGTCAGTCTGTGGTGCTGGATTCCGCCAGCTATCTGCCCGCTAATATCCGCACAGATTTTGATGATATGCATCCTGCCTGGTTTATTGAGGCCCTTAATCCATGACTCAAGTGACGATAAATAACGCCACTCGCGCCGACTATCCTGCGCTTCTAGAGGTTTGGGAGGCTCCGGTTCGTGCCACCCACCCTTTCTGGCAGAGAGCGATTTGCTATTACTAGCTTGTGAGCGCATATAAAAAACGGCCCGTGGGCCGTTTTTTATACCGTGGCTAGCTGCTTGGCTAACCCTTATACGCTATAGCTTATCCTGGGTTTTATGCTCAAAGTCGCTGGCATCGTGGCGTTCATGCAGCTGTTCGCTGGGCTCGCCAAATGTGCGGTTAACCATACGGCCACGCTGTACGGCGGGGCGTGCATCAAGTTCTTCTGCCCAGCGGAGCACATGTGTATACGTGTGCGCTTCCAAAAACTCAGCCGCTTCGTAAACGCGGTTTTTCACCAGGGCGCCATACCAGGGGTAAATCGCCATATCCGCAATAGTGTACTTATCACCGGCCATGTAGCGGTTATTGGCCAAATGGCGGTCAAGTACATCGAGCTGGCGCTTTATTTCCATCGTGTAACGGTCGATAGGGTACTGGTACTTTTCAGGCGCGTAAGCGTAGAAGTGACCAAAGCCACCGCCGAGTATCGGGCCGCTGCCCATCTGCCAGAATAACCAGGAAAGGCACTCGGTACGCTTGGCTGGGTCGGTTGGTA
Organism: Halomonas sp. AOP43-D1-4; assembly: GCF_052446175.1. Taxonomy (NCBI): domain Bacteria; kingdom Pseudomonadati; phylum Pseudomonadota; class Gammaproteobacteria; order Oceanospirillales; family Halomonadaceae; genus Halomonas; species Halomonas sp. AOP43-D1-4. Next base: position 34,299 of record NZ_JBQSVY010000011.1, on the reverse strand, counting down.
GGAAGGCGGAGAATTTTTCAGCCAGGTAGAGAAGAATAGCGCCTGACTCAAAAACGCGCTGAGGCGGGTTAGTGCTGTGGTCCATCAACGCCGGGATTTTGGAGTTGGGATTAACGTCTACAAATCCGCTGCCGAACTGGTCGCCTTCACCGATTTGGATCAAGTAAGCGTCATACTCAGCGGCTTCGATGCCTTTTGCTAATAGCTCCTCAAGCATGATGGTCACTTTAACGCCATTGGGGGTGGCCAATGAGTAGAGCTGAAGCGGGTGTTTACCAACGGGCAGCGCTTTATCGTGAGTAGGCCCCGCGATAGGGCGGTTAATGTTGGCAAATTTACCGCCATTGCCCGGTTCCCATTTCCAAACGCGCGGTGGGGTGTAAGACGTATCGCTCATCATGGCCTCGCTGTGTCGTGTCGCGGGCAGCGCCCGGTGGTAAAAATAATCAATTCAAACGCAATAGGTACTCTATGAGGGTAGTAAAACGCAGGTACAAGGGGCGAGAATAATTAGCCGCGTAATAAACTGACAGATAAGTCACCAGGGAGGCAATCATGCAAACCATTGGGGTACTGGGCGGAATGAGCTGGGAGTCCACGCAAAGCTATTATCGCGCCTTGAACGAGGGCGTAAAACACGCGCTGGGCGGTCTCCACTCGGCCAAAATTGCCATGGTGAGTGTCGATTTTGCTGAGATTGAGGCGCTGCAAAAGCAGGGCGATTGGGAAACCGCTGGAAAAATTCTTGCTGAGGCGGCGTACAATATTGAGCGGGCTGGCGCTGACTTTTTACTGCTGGCCACCAATACTATGCATAAAGTGGCGCCCGCGATTGAGCACGCTATCAGCATCCCGCTGTTACACATCGCTGATGCGACTGCTGAGCAGCTGCGAAAGGACGGTATAACGCGTGTTGGCTTGTTGGGTACGCGCTTTACGATGGAGCAGGATTTCTACAAGGCGCGTTTGCGGGACACATTTGGCATTGAGGTCGTGGTGCCAGAGGAGGAGCAACGCGAGGCAGTTCATCGCATTATTTTCGATGAGCTATGCCAAGGGAAGATCAACGATGACTCCCGTAAGCACTATCTGAAGGTGATCGCCAGCCTGCATCAACAGGGCGCTCAGGCGGTCATTCTAGGCTGTACAGAAATCGCCTTACTGGTAGAGCAAGCACATACCGCGGTGCCGCTTTACGATACCACTGCCCTGCATGCAAGCGGAGCAGTGGAGCGTGCGCTTAATAACTAACGGGTGATTAACGCTAAAACGTTAAGCAAGCGTTAGGGTAACGTCGATATTGCCACGGGTAGCGTTGGAGTAAGGGCATACGACATGGGCCTTGTCGACCAGATCCTGAGCGATGCTCTTGTCAATGCCGGGAAGGCTGATTGTTAGCTCGACTTCGATACCAAAGCCGGTAGGAATGGCACCAATACCTACACTGCCTTCAATGGCGGTATCCTGGGGAAGCGTTACTTTTTCCTGGCTGGCGACATGTTTTAGAGCGCCTAAAAAGCAAGCAGAGTAACCCGCCGCAAACAGCTGCTCCGGGTTGGTACCCTCACCGCCTGCTCCGCCCAGCTCCTTGGGAGTGCTGAGTTTGACGTCCAGCGCGCCGTCAGACGACTTGGCGCTGCCTTCACGACCACCGGTCGCGTGGGCATGGGCGCGGTAAGCAATTTTTTCGATAGACATAGCAGTTTCCTTTTTGGGACGAGTAATAGGGACGTCTTTTAATGATGATCAAGTTCCAGCTCACTGCACGGCTCTAGCCTACAAGGTTCTAACGCGGGCATGTCGGCTCCCTACTTGATGCAATGGGTTAATGTAGCGTGCCATACGTTCGCTTGCTAGCGCTAGACGTTGGTTGTAGAAGGGCGGTTTTGCTTTGACACGTCTGTGCTGGGTCTTTTAATCTTCAAACACTTGTTACCGGTAACAGTCGATGTTCAAGCTGTGGATATCCAGTCAACCCGCTACCTGCCAGGCACCCTGACAACGATGGTTTTGTGCCCTCGCACATCAGGCCTTTTCGGAGAAATTATCTAATGAGCCCTACTTCTTATCGTATTTTGGTGATGGGTGCCTCCGGCTGCGGAAAATCCCACATTGGTCAGCAGCTGGCAGCCGCCATGAATGCCACGTTTATCGACGGTGACGATTATCACCCGCCTGCTAACGTAGCCAAAATGGCGGGCGGGACGCCGCTTAATGATGATGATCGTCAGGAGTGGCTTGAGAAGCTGTCGTCACTGTTTGCCCACTACCAGGCTCGAGATGAAACCGCTGTGATTGCGTGTTCGGGCTTAAAGCGGCGTTATCGGGACTGTTTGCGCAAGGGCGATTCAGCACTGCAAATTCTGTACCTGGAAGGGAGCGCGGAGCTATTACGCGAGCGCCTAGCCACCAGGGAAGGGCACTTCTTTAAAGGAGATAACATGCTGGCCAGCCAGCTTGCTGATTTACAACCGCCGGGTGATGATGAGGCCGTTAGCCTGTCCATTGCGCTCTCTCCAGAGGAGATTGTGAGCCGATTTACTGGCACACTCGATGCGCGGCTACCTTCGCCATCCAGCTAATTGTTGTTATAGAGGCAGTATCCCGTTTGAAGAAAAAACGCCCAACGCTACAAACTATTGCTGACCAGGTCGGGGCAACCAAAATGACGGTGAGTCGTTGCCTAAGAGACCCGGAAACTGTTTCAGAAGGCTTGCGCGAGCGTATTCTTAGCGTGGCCGAGCAGGTCGGCTATATTCCCAACCGAGCGCCGGATCTACTTTCGCGTGCTACCAGCCACTCTATTGGTGTACTGGTTCCTTCGCTGACGAACCAGGTCTTTGCTGATGTCATCGTGGGGATTGAGAAACGTACCGAGCCTGCCGGTTATCATCTTATGCTGTCTCACTATGGGTATAGCCCGGCCGTTGAAGAGCGAAGCTTGGCATCGGTGCTGTCTTACAACGTGGATGGGGTGATTCTTTCGGACCATCATCACACTCCCCGCACGCTGCGAATGCTGGAAACCGCCGGTATTCCTGTGGTGGAAATCATGGACACCCATCATAAGCCGCTGCAGCAGGCGGTAGGCTACGATAACGTCGCCGCAGCGTTTGATATGGTGAGTGAAATGATTCGCCATGGTCGGCAGCAGATTATTTATCTGGCTGTGCGGCTGGATGAGCGCACGCTGCAACGTGAGCAGGGCTACCGTCAGGCAATGGAACAGCACGGTCTAACACCAGTAACGCTGCATAGCAGTCAACGCTCCTCTTACAGCGTAGGCGCAGCGCTTCTAGAGCAAATTTTAAACGACTACCCTCATACGGATGGCGTATTCTGCACTAACGATGACGTGGCCGTGGGGGCGTATTTTGAGTGTCAGCGCCGCGGTATTAACGTGCCTGGGCAGATGGCGATTGCGGGTTTCCACGGCCACGACGTGGGGCAGGCAATGACGCCAAAGCTTGCGAGTGTCATCACACCACGCCAAGCCATTGGCGAGGCTGCCGCGCAAGCACTGCTGGCCAGGATTCAGGGCGAAGCGGTGGCTGATCATACGGTCGACTTGGGCTATCGCATCGAAACAGGCGCCACGCTATAGCCGGTTTTCGGGCTATTACCAAGAGCAGCCGCACTGGTGATAAGCGCGCTGGCTGGTTAGAGTAACCATTTTCGTTTGTATCGAGGCTACCGTGCATATCTCCGAGCTCAATATTTATCCGGTCAAATCCTTAAAGGGTATCAGTCTTACCCACAGTGAACTGCTGCCCACCGGCCTTGCGTGGGACCGCCGCTGGATGCTGGTTGATACACAGCAGCGCTTTGTGACTCAACGCCAGCGGCCTGCGCTAGCCACGGTAGAAGTAGCCTTAGCCACTGATGCCTTGGTACTTTCACACCCCCATGTTGAGCCACTTTCGATACCGCTTGCAGAACCGAATGGCAACCTGCGTATCGTTCAGGTCTGGAATGATCACTGTAAGGCGTGGCCTGAAAGCAGCGACGTTTCAAGCTGGCTGGAAGCTGCTTTAGGTGAACAGGGCAGTGGCCTAAGCCTGGTCCGCTTCGCCACGCAGTTTAAACGTCCGGTAGAAACGGCGTTTTTAAACGGGGATGACGCCGACACGCTTTTTGCGGATGGCTACCCTTTTTTGATTGCTTCAACCGGCTCTCTCAACGCGCTCAACCGTGCCCTTGAGGAGAGTGGTTGTCAGGCTATTCCCATGAACCGTTTTCGGCCCAGTATTGTGGTCGAAACCGACAAGCCATGGGCTGAAGATGGTTGGCAAGCGCTACAGGCTAGTAATGGCGCATTTGAACTTATTCTGCGAAAACCGTGCAAACGCTGCAAAATTACCACGGTAGACCAGCAAACGGCCCAGATACCTGAGCCTGCCGAGCCGCTTAAAACGTTAATAGGCCTGAATACTCAGCCTGAATTAAAAGGCGCTTATTTTGGGCAGAACGCGACACTGCATACTGGTGCAGGAAGCATTATTCGCGTGGGGGATACGCTGGTGGCTGAGGCGCGTGGCGCTTGAGACGCAGCAGCCGGGTGGCCACCGCCGTGCCAAGTAGAGTGATTATCATGCCTATAGCGACCTGCAGGCTAAGTGTCTCACCCAGTAGTAAATAACCCCACAACAGGGCGCTCACGGGTACCAGGAACGTAACGGTGGAGGCGGCCGTGGCGCCTGCGCTGGCTAACAAACCAAAATAGAGTAAAAAAGCCAGCGTAGTGCTGAATACAGCAAGTGCTATGGCATTGCCCCAGGCAAGTGGGCTAATCGGCTCGCTGGGCCAAAGTAAAATGCCGGGGATAAGAAGCACCAGGGCTGACATTGCGCAGCTGCCTGCCGCAAGTACCCGAGGCGGCAAATGGCCCAAGCGTGTTTTGGAGTAATTGCCCGCCATGCCGTAGCAAAAGGTTGCCCCTAATACGGCAATGATAAACCAGCCATCACCGCCCAAGGCAAAGTCCAGCCTATTGGCAGAAAGCACATAGACTCCCGCCAAGGCAAGCGCCAGCCCTAAATACTGCTGGCGCTGTATAGGCGTGGCAAAGAACAACGCGCCTAATAGAGCCGTAAAAATGGGCGTGGTGGCGTTAATCAACGAGGTAAAACCGGCCTCCAGTCGTGTTGTTGCCAGCGCCAGCAGCGAAAATGGCAGCACATGGTTCATGATGCCCAGTAATAGCAACGGCCCTTTATGCTGCCAAATAAGCCGCAAATAGCGAACGCTGAGCAGCAGCGGGATAAGCAACAGCGCCCCAACGCCCATGCGCACTAAAACAAGCGGGATAGCGCCAAACTCCGGCGATGCAACGCGCATGAAAATAAACGACAGGCCCCAAAGTGAGGAAAGTATTACCAGGCGCAGCGCATCCGCTGATGACATGACGTGTCCTTGACGTTGGCGTACAGAGTGCTTTCCGTTTGCTGATTTCACCCTGCTGGATAGCATAAAAGGGTTAGCGCGGCCTGGGAAGCGCCCATCATCTGAGTTCGGCACTGTGCTAAAAATCAGCTACGCTGAACGGGGTGGTCAGTTGCTCTATACGAGTGGCCATTCAACCTTTTTTGACCATATCAGTATCCACTGATCAATCAGGTCTTTCGCTATCACTGATAAGGAGTTTTTCATGGATCGTAAAGCTAGCGCACGTTGGGAAGGTGGACTGAAGGATGGAAAAGGCACCGTTTCAACCGAAAGTGGCGTTCTCAGTGCTAATTACTCCTTCAAACAGCGTTTTGAAGACGAAAAGGGCACCAATCCGGAAGAGCTGATTGGCGCTGCGCATGCCAGCTGCTTTTCAATGGCGCTTTCCAATATTTTAGGCGAGGCCGGTTATACCGCTGATGCTATTGATACCACTGCCAGCGTTACGCTGAAGCAGGATTCAGCAGGCTTTAGCATTTCCAACATTCACCTGGATGTCACCGCTGAAGTAAGTGGTGCCGATGAAGAGAGCTTCAAAGAGGCCGCCCAAAAAGCAAAGGAAAATTGTCCCGTATCAAAAGTGCTCAATGCAGAGATAAGCATGACGGCCCAGTTAAAAGGCTAGTGCTTTAATGATAGGCGCTACGTTTAAAACACGTAGCGCTTTTTTAATGGCCAATGTTTTATGATGAGGGGTAAGGCGCAACAACTATAAGTCACTACAGTTTTAGGCTTGCCGTTTAGTGTGTAGGTTGCTATAGCGAATAGATAAAGAGAGTGCGATTTTTAAGGTGTCTGAAAAATAAAGAAAGCTTGATGTTGTTGGTTTGAGTCTAGTGCTTGGTATGCATGTGTAAAGGGGAAGAGTTGTAGGAAGTGCGGGTGTTAAATGCATACTATGCTTTAATTTGTATATAAAAAAGCCTTAGCAGAAGCTAAGGCTTTTAGAGCTAGTGTGTTTAGAGCTAGTATACGAAGGCTGCTTTACGCTTCTGCTTCGTCACGCTCAAATTCAGCAGCTTCTTTAAGCGCTTCTTTTGAAGCGTTAACGCGAACATCATACTTATTACCTTCCGCATCCCAGATCAGTTCGAGTGAATCCCACTCGATGGCGACATCTTTTTCACCCATGCCAAGGAAGCCGCCAACACCGATGATTACAGCGGTCACTTGACCACTCTCATCAATAATCAGGTCGTGTATAGTACCGATGTTCTCGTCATCTTCGACGGTGCTTTTAACATGATGGCCCTTAAGGGAGTCTGAGTAGAAAACGTTTTCTGGCACACTGGTCAGGTAGGTTGCTTCAACTTCAACGGTCGTTGATGTTGTTTCTTCGGCGCTTACGTTACCTGCTGCTAGCATGAAAGCAGGAACCATTAGTGTACCAATGACGGTTGATTTGATCATCTTCATTTATCTTGCTCCTTGATAAGGCTCAGTATCTTACGTTGATGTCTAAATCAAATAGTTGAAACTAACGATTCAGAACGATCCAGTTTATGAACCAGGCAGTGATACTTGAATCGCTGCCTTTCCTTAAAATGCAGAACATACATTAGGTGTCAAAGGCTTGATGATCAGTTGCAAAGTATGCTTTAAGCCTTATTTGCAATTAAAAAGCCTTGTTACGGTTGTGTGAAGCTCCGTGTTTGACACAATATCAATGTAGTCGCTGTGCTCTGTTTTTCAATAGTATTGTTAACATATTTTTTAAATATCGGATTTTTAAAGACTGTTGGCAAGGCTTTACAATCAATGGCAGGTTCGTTGTGCTAGTTAACGGAAGTTGTGTCAGGGGGCATGGAAGCCTGCCTCTTTCGAGAAGACTTCTCTGGGGTATGTATGCCGCTTTGATAGGGGTTAAGTAGCAGTTTTTGTACAAAGCCTAGCGGGCAGGGTCCAGTACGCCGCCTAGCGAAGCATTACGCCTAAACCAGCCAGCAATGCTGGAGCGAGGTTGGTGGGTGGGAAGCACCTCGTGAGGAACGGTTTCTGACAAAAAGCAGGCAAACGTTCCGGCTTCCGGTACAACACGGGCGACTTCCTGGCTGGCATCATCAGGATGATAGATCACCATTTCGCCGCCGCCATCACTTGGCCATTGAGGATTTAAATAACCGACGGTAGAAATTACCCGGTTGGCGCGGCCGCGAAAGCTGTCCAAATGGCGCTGGTAAAAAGCGCCCGCCGGATAATGGGCAAAATGCGCTTCATACTCAAAAAGGCCTAAAAACAGCGCCTGGTTAAGCGACTGCTGTAGCTCGCCCATTGCATCAAGATAGTGGCGTTGGGCTTCACTTTGACGATCCAACCAGTGAATAGCATCGCCGCGAATATCCTTGCGCAAATGATGCTGCTGACCTCGGCCAATCCCGGCTTCTTCAAGCGCATCATGCGCGGCCATGTGCGAAAGCTCACGGTGTAAGGCGTGGCAAAGATCAAGATTGATCGCCGCGCGCCCCACATACCAGCCTTGCTCCACCAGCGCATCAACAATCGCTACTTGTGCAGCGGGCGTTAACACGGGCGACGTGGTGAAGTTTGAAAGCATCATTTGCGTATACTCTTGGGCATCGCCGGATGGTGGTCAGCGGACAGTTGGCTGGTACGTTCAGGGCTAGTACGCTCAGGATAGTGCCGTAGTATACCCGGGGGTTGTTGATATAAGTCGATGGGCATGCCAAATCCTTCGGCTAACAACTCGACCAGCATCATCGCTGAAAGCCCCCAAATCACATGGCCATCCACGTGGTAACTAGGTACGTAGTGAGACACGCCATCGACAGGAATGACATCCGTATGGGTACGCTGGTCCTCTAAAAAGTGGCTAAGAGGAACTTCAAATATAGCGTCTAATTCACCGAGGTCTGCGACCAAAGGCAGGTCCGGTGGAATAATGCCTACCCACGGTGTTACCCGCAGGCCATGCAGCGAAATCACATCTGAAAGTCGGCCTAGCGGCTCGACCATCGCTGGATCAAGAGCGATCTCTTCCTGAGCTTCGCGCAGCGCCGTGGCGTAAAGATCTGTATCTTCCGGCTCGCGCTTGCCGCCGGGAAACGCAACCTGACCGCTATGGGTAGTTAGGTGGCTTGCCCTGCGTGTAAACAGCAAGGTAGGCGATGCGCGATCAACCACAGGAATCAGCACAGCGGCTTCGCGCATCTGACATTGATCTAGCCTTTGTGGGTTGAGCTGTTGCAGCCGTTTGCGTAGATTCTCTAACATGGGGTATCCCGTCACTTTGTCCCTTTTTACCCAGCAGTGGTTATGTGCGTCAAGCATCGATAACGAGTGCCATTTAGCCGTAGGAATATGCCATGAATTTTTGCAGCCAGTGCGGCGATAGCGTACGTTTCGCGGTCCCCGAAGGTGACGACCGGCCGCGCTACCTATGCGATGCCTGCGGTACTATTCACTACCAGAACCCGCGCATTGTCGCTGGAACGCTGCCCGTCAGTGGCTCCAAAGTCTTGTTATGTAAACGTGCCATTTCACCTCGTAAAGGCTACTGGACGCTGCCTGCCGGGTATATGGAAAACGCGGAAACGACGCAACAGGCTGCCGCCCGCGAAACCCGTGAGGAAGCGCATGCCGAGGTGCTCTTGGGCGACCTTTATACCCTGATTGATTTACCGCATATTAATCAGGTGTATATGATTTTTCGCGCAGAGCTTGTCGGTGGCTTTAGCGCCGGTGTTGAAAGCCTTGAGGTCGCCTTGTTTGATGAGCATGAAATCCCCTGGGATGAGATAGCCTTTCCGACCATTGAGCGGACGCTGCATCATTTCTACCGGGACCGGCTGGACCATCACTTTCCGCTACATACGGGCACGATCACATCCGAGGATCGTGAACGTTACTTTGGTAGCGCCTGATTGAGCAAGCGTTAAAGCTCGGCAAGCTGCCAAACATCATAAGCGACTTCTTCATAAGGGTGGGCAAGCTTAAGCGCGGCGATAGCCGCGTGGATGCAGGTGTCTTGGCAAACGAGTTCCACCTTGACCTCTTCAACGTGCTCGAGTGTTCCGACTGCGCCGATATGCGGGTCAGCACCTGAAAGCGGGCGAAACTGACCGGTGCCACGGGTTTGAAAGCAGCAGGCTTCATAGTTGCCGATTCGCCCGGCGCCCGTCTCGAAAACGGCTTCTTTAACGCTTTCGGCATCGTCAATGGGCACAAAAAACGCAAGCTTATACATGCCATGCTCCTGTTAAAACGTGACTTTAAAAAAATGGCACTTAAAACACAGCCTGGTGACATACCTGATGACATAGTAGTGAACAACAGTAGTGAACAATAGTAGCGAACAGACGGCTTCTGGTCGCATGATTAGCTTTGTATGATGACGCGTTTGTGAATATGGTTATTGTCACGTTATCAATGAAAGGCAGGACGCCAACCGATGGATAAATTTGAGGTGAAGTTGGACCAAGCGGCCAGAGCCGCCTGGATGTCGTATGTGGGCGGCCTAACGCAGGATGAAATCGCAAGCCAGTTGGGTGTTTCCCGGCCAGGTGTACAGCGTCTGTTGGCGTTTGCGCGTCAGGAAGGGTTGGTGAAGGTGCATATTGACCATCCTATTTCGAGCTGCATGACGCTGGGCCACACGCTACGTGAACATTTTGGGCTGACCTTTTGCGATGTAGTGCCCGCTGAGACGGCATCTGCGGAAAGCGCCACGTACTACCTGGGCGTTGCCGGGGCAGAGCGCATCGGCAAGTTGGTTGAGCGTAGCGAGCCGTTGACGCTATCACTGGGTAGCGGACGCTCTGTGCGGGCGGCGGTAGAAGCGCTTGATCGAACGGAGCGGCCCCAGCACCGGTTTGTGTCGCTGGTGGGGAATGTCGCCCGGGATGGCTCGGCCAACCGCTACGATGCGGTGATGCTCTTGGCGGATAAAACCGGTGGCGAACGATTTCTACTCCCCGCGCCGGTGGTGGCCGAATCGATTGACGAGAAAAACGCAATGCTTTCCCAGCGCCTGTTTCAGGCTATCGCCAATGTGGCTCGGACGTCGGAAGCCGCGTTTATTGGGGTAGGGCGAATCGACCGCCAGGCGACGTTGTTCCAGGACCACTTTATCAGTGAGCGCGAGCTTGATGAATTGTTGGGTTTGGAAGCCGTGGGGGAGCTGCTCGGCTGGCCGTTAAATAGCCAAGGCGAAGTCATTGACTGCTCCATTACTCGGCGTGTGACAAGCTTGCCGCTTGAGCATTTTGGCAAGCATCTTATGGTCGCGATTGCCGGTGGCTACGATAAAGCGTTAGGCATTCATGCGGCGCTACAAGGCGGCTGGTTAAAAGGCTTAATCACCGACGAAGTGGCGGCACGGCGCATTGTTGAGCGGCTACCTTCCCGCCAAGCGTAATGCGTTAAAAAGAGGCGTAACCATAAAGTCTAAGCCGCAGGGCTTTGATTTTTTTTCCTCTACGTACGATCATTTGTTCGAAACATGATCAAAATGATCAGGCGATAATAATGCCAACATTAGCCAAAGGAGAGTTATATGCGACTCGCGCGTCACTTGCCCGTCACCACCTTAGCAGCGGCCATTGCCGTGGCAGGCCATGCTCAGGCACAAACTGAAATCACGGTCGCCACCGTTAATAATAACGATATGGTGATCATGCAGAGCTTGACCGATGCGTTTGAAGAGGCGCATCCCGATATCACCCTGGACTGGGTCGTGCTGGAGGAGAACGTTCTTCGCCAGCGCATGACCACCGATATTGCCACGGGCGGCGGCCAGTTTGATGTTATGACGATTGGCGCTTATGAAGCACCGATCTGGGCGGAGCGCGAGTGGCTTGAACCCTTGAATGACCTGCCTGATGAGTACGCCGTAGATGATTTGTTGACCTCCGTACGCGACGGGCTAAGCCTTGACGGCACGCCCTACGCGCTGCCGTTTTATGCGGAAAGCTCGATGATGTACTACCGCAAAGACCTCTTCGAGGAGGCCGGGATTGAAATGCCCGAACAGCCGACCTGGAGCGAGGTACGCGATTGGGCTGAACAGCTCCACGGTGCGCAGGAAGGAGTGGCGGGTATCTGCCTACGTGGCAAACCCGGCTGGGGGGAAAACATGGCCTTCGTCACTACGCTGGTCAATACCTACGGTGGCCGCTGGTTTGATGAAGAGTGGAACCCCGAAATCAATTCTGAGCCCTGGATGAATGCCATTGAGTTCTATGTGGACTTGCTGGGCAACTACGGCCCTCCCGGCGCCAGCTCCAACGGCTTTAATGAAAACCTGGCGCTGTTCTCACGCGGTAACTGTGCGATGTGGGTCGACGCTACCTCCGCCGCGGGCACGCTTTATGATGGTGACGAGTCCAGCGTAGCCGACAACCTCGGTTTTGCCCCGGCGCCCGTGGCTGAAACGCCAAAAGGCTCGCACTGGTTATGGACCTGGGCGCTGGCGATTCCTGCCTCCTCCGAGCATAAAGACGCCGCTAAGCAGTTTATCACTTGGGCGACATCACAAGAGTACATTGAGCTGGTCGGCGAAACCCATGGCTGGACCAACGTACCGCCGGGCACTCGCGAGTCTACCTACGCCAATGAGCAGTACACGGAAGCTGCGCCTTTCGCTGATTTTGTGCTGAGCGCGATTCAAAATGCCGACCCGACCGACTCCACGCTAGAGCCGAACCCGTATACCGGCGTGCAAATTGTCAATATTCCTGAGTTCCAAGCGATTGGCACCCAGGTAGGGCAGAGCATTGCCGCTGCGTTAACCGGTGACACCACGGTAGAACAAGCGCTAAACAGCGCCCAGCGCGCCACTGAGCGCACTATGCAGCGAGCGGGTTACAACGACTAATAAGTAAAAGCGCCTACCCGTTACGCGGGTAGGCGTGTTGTAACGGTTTCTCGTTGGTTTTTTCGCGCAGGTATTCCCATGACTAAAACACGTGCTTCTGGCCGTACGGTTGGCGGGCTAAGAACGTTATCGCTTCAAGCTCCCGCTGTGACGCTGCTGTTGTTATGGATGATCATACCGTTAGGCATGACGATATGGTTCTCCTTCCAGTACTACAACCTGCTGATGCCGGGCATGAGTGGCTTTGCCGGGGTTGAAAACTACGAGTATTTGCTAACCGACCCCGCACTTTGGAAGGCAATGGGCAATACCTTGCTGCTGGTAGGCTGGGTATTGGCGATTACCGTAGTGGGCGGCACGCTGCTGGCCGTTCTTTTTCAACAAGACTTTGCCGGGCGCGGTATTGCCCGAGTGCTGGCAATTTCACCCTTTTTTGTGATGCCCACCGTGAGTGCGCTGGTGTGGAAAAACATGATGATGCACCCCTCTAACGGGGTGTTGGCGTGGCTGGCAAACTCGTTTGGTTTGCCTGCCGTGGATTGGTTTTCAACGCTCCCGTTAACCTCCATCGTGATTATTGTGGCGTGGCAGTGGCTACCCTTTGCGCTGTTGATTCTGCTCACCGCCATGCAGTCCCTGGATGAAGACCAGGTGGAAGCTGCACGAATGGATGGTGCCGGGCCGATCGCGATCTTCTTCTTTATAACGCTCCCGCATCTTAAGCGAGCCATCAGCGTGGTGATCATGATCGAAATGATCTTCCTGCTGACCATTTTTGCCGAAATTTTTGTGACCACCTCGGGCGGACCTGGGCTTGCGACCACCAATTTGGCGTATCTGATCTACATGCGGGCGCTGCTTGATTTTGATGTGGGTGTCGCCTCTGCAGGCGGGGTAATCGCGATTATTCTTGCCAACATCGTGGCGATTTTCCTGGTGCGGATGGTTGCGAAAAACCTTGAAGATTAGCGCTTTGGGCACTTGGAGAATATAAATGTCATTATTACGTTCCACTACGCCAGCGCAAAACGTGTCGGGAGCGGGTACCGCCCGCGGGTCAGCCGGCATGAAAACGCTCGTGATTACGCTGGTGGGCTGGTCGGTAGCGCTGGTGATTTTCTTCCCGATTTTATGGATGATACTCACCGGGTTTAAAACCGAAGCGGCCGCAATTGCCGACCCAAGCTTTATCTTTACGCCCACGCTTGAAAGCTACGAAGCCGTGCAGGCGCGCTCAGGCTATGCACGCTTTGCGCTGAACAGTGTTGCCGTCGCGTTTGGCTCGACGTTTCTGGCGCTGTTAATTGCTATTCCTTCTGCCTATGCCATGGCCTTTCTTCCCACTAAACGCACCAAGGGCACGTTGCTCTGGATGCTCTCTACCAAGATGCTGCCGCCTGTTGGCGTGTTGGTACCGATCTATCTTATTTTCCGCGATGTCGGGCTGCTGGATACCCGCACGGGGCTGATCATTATTTACACGCTAATGAACCTGCCGATTGTGGTGTGGATGCTTTACACCTTCTTTAAGGACATGCCCAAGGACATCCTTGAAGCCGGGCGAATGGACGGTGCCACGACGCTACAAGAAGTGTTCTTCCTGCTCTTGCCGCTCACTCTGCCAGGCATTGCCTCTACCGGTTTGCTCTCGGTTATCTTGAGCTGGAACGAAGCGTTCTGGAGTCTCAATCTCACCTCTTCCAAGGCAGCACCGTTAACCGCTTATATCGCCTCGTTCTCAAGTCCTGAAGGGCTGTTCTGGGCCAAGCTCTCGGCGGCTTCTACCATGGCCATCGCCCCTATCCTCATTCTTGGCTGGATGACCCAAAAACAAATGGTGCGTGGCCTGACCTTTGGCGCCGTCAAGTAAAGGAGTTTTGCATGGCAACCTTACAACTTAACAATATTACCAAGCGCTTTGGCGACACCGCGGTCATCAAAGGGATCAACCTTGAAGTCAACGACCGCGAGTTTGTGGTGTTTGTGGGGCCTTCCGGCTGCGGAAAATCAACGCTGATGCGCATTATCGCGGGGCTTGAGAGCGCCACTGATGGCGATATCGTGATTGATGGCCAGCGAATGAACGATGTGGGGCCTGCCGACCGTGGCTTGGCAATGGTGTTTCAAAGCTATGCCCTGTACCCGCACATGACGGTAGAAGGCAATATGGGCTTTAGCATGCGCTTGGCCGGTGTGCCCAAAGAGGAGCGCCGCGCCAAGGTGCTGGAAACCGCTAAAATACTTCAGCTTGAGCCGCTGCTTGACCGCAAGCCCAAGGCGCTTTCCGGTGGTCAGCGTCAGCGCGTGGCGATTGGTCGAGCTATCGTGCGTAACCCGAGTATTTTCCTGTTTGATGAGCCGCTTTCCAACCTGGATGCCGCGCTGCGCGTACAGATGCGTATTGAGCTTGCCCGCCTGCACGAAAAACTCAACGCCACCATGATTTACGTGACCCACGACCAGATTGAAGCCATGACCATGGCCGACAAAATTGTCGTCTTGCATGACGGCGTGGTCGAACAGGTCGGTTCACCTATGGCGCTCTACCATCATCCGGCAAACCGCTTTGTGGCCGGGTTTATTGGCTCGCCAAAAATGAATTTCTTTGATGTTGAGTTAATCAGTACCTCGCCGGAAGGTGTTCAGGTTCGCTTGCCAGGTGGTGGCGAGTGCACGGTGCCCGTCAACGCCCAAGCACTTGAAAACGCGTCTTCTGAAAACACACCTATTGAAAGCCAGCCAGCCCTTGAGCTGGGCATTCGCCCCGAGCATCTGGTGCTTGATGGGGCGGGTGCGCTCAGTGGACAAATTGAAGTGCTTGAGCGCTTGGGTGGGCAAACCTCGCTGTATGTACGTATGGGTGACCTGCTGGTAACGCTGATGACGGATGGGGATGTGGCCTATCGTGTTCACGAGACCATACGCTTTGGCTTCGCCCCTGAGCGGGCACACTTGTTTGCGGCCGATGGCCGCGCGCTGCCCAGCCTTGCTCAGCATCCGCTGGCCGGGCTTACGCGACACGATAACCGCACATCAGGTGACGCTGAGGCGCTGGCATGAAGGCGGTTATATTTGATTGCGATGGCGTGTTGGTCGATAGCGAAGCACTGGCGGAAGGTGTGCTGGAGGAGTATCTCGGTAGGTGGTTACCCGATTTGAACATTGCCGAGCGGCTTAGCCAGGCGTTGGGAATGACCACCGGCGACATTCTTAAGCACCTGGAGCAGCACAGCGTGTATACGCTACCTGATAACGCCACTGAGCAGGTGGACGCGACCATTGAGGCGCGCCTGGCGCGTGAGCTTGCCCCTGTCGCGGGCGCGCACGATGCCGTGTTGGCGATTCCCTTGGCCAAGGCAGTGGTATCCAACAGCCGCCGTCAGCGGGTTGTAGCGTCACTTGCGTGCACTCAGCTGGCTGATGCCTTTGGCAAGGACACGCCTATTTTTACGGCGGACCAGGTAGCCAACCCCAAGCCAGACCCCGCGCTTTATCTGCTGGCCGCCACGCAGCTGGGCTATCTCCCCGGTAATTGCCTGGTCATCGAAGACAGCGTGGCGGGTGTCACCGCCGCTCACGCTGCCGGTATGTGTGTCATTGGTTTTGTAGGTGCCAGCCACGTGGATGCCGAACAGCCAGCACGGCTTTTGCACGCAGGCGCCTGGCGTATTTTGGAGCACATGCAGGGGCTGAACGCGCTGGTGAATGAGTGGCAAGTACGCATTGCTAGCTAAGCAGGCGGCTGTTAGCACTCAACAACACTCAAATAAGACGGGGCGATAATGAAACTGACCGATAAAGTGGCGGTGATTACCGGGGGCGCACGGGGCATCGGCTTGGCAATTGCGCAACGCTATTTGGAGGAGGGGGCCAAGGTGGTGGTGGCGGATATTGATGCCGCGGCCATTGAGGAAGCCCTTGCCGTGCTGCACCAGCAGGCCCGTGGCCAAGAGGCGTTAGGGGTCGTGCTTAATGTCTGCCAGCGCGCCTCTATTGATGCCATGGTGGAAAAGGTCGTGGCGCATTTTGGCGGTATCGATATTTTGGTCAATAACGCCGCAGTTTTTGATTTGGCACCGGTGCTTGAAGTGACCGAGGAGAGTTTTGATAAGCAGTTTGCGGTGAACACCAAGGGGCTTTTCTTTACGCTACAGGCGGTTGCTCAAAGGATGGTGGAGCAGGGGCGGGGCGGCAAAATTATCAATATGGCCTCCCAAGCGGGCCGACGCGGCGAGGCATTGGTGAGCGTTTACTGCGCCAGCAAAGCCGCCGTGATTAGCCTGACGCAATCCTCTGGGCTGGACTTGATCAAACACGCGATCAACGTTAACGGTATTGCCCCGGGCGTCGTCGATACTCCGATGTGGGAAGCGGTGGATGCGCTGTTTGCTCGCTATGAAAACCGCCCCTTGGGTGAGAAAAAGCGCCTGGTCAGTGAAGCCGTGCCCTTTGGCCGCATGGGCTTGCCGGAGGATCACACCGGTGCTGCGGTCTTTTTGGCCAGTGCCGACAGCGATTACGTTGTTGCTCAGACGCTCAATGTGGATGGCGGTAACTGGATGAGCTGAGATGGTTATGACACCCGAACTTGATAGCCTGGCCCGCCAAATTATTGGTTCAGCCGAAGGCGCTTCGCGCTATCTGGTTGCGCTCGCAGGGCCGCCCGGCGCAGGCAAGTCCTATCGTAGCGCTCTGCTTTGCGAGGCCATTAATCAGTTGCTTCCAAGCCAGGCGGGGCTCGTGCCCATGGACGGCTACCATTTCGACAATGCCGTGCTGGGCAAGCAGCAACTGCCGATAAAAGGCGCGCCTCATACCTTCGATGTGGACGGGTTGCGCAGCGCCCTTGAGCGTATTCGCCAGGCGCAGCATCCGGTCGCGGTGCCCGTCTTTGATCGGCCATTGGATTTAGCACGGGCGGGAGGGCGGCTCATCACCCTTGAGCAGCGCATTGTGATTGTCGAGGGCAACTACTTGCTGCTCGACCGCTCCCCCTGGCGTGAGCTACGTCCGCTGTTTGACTGGACGCTGTTTCTGGACGTCGACGATGAGATATTGGTGGACCGGCTAATCCTGCGGTGGCTTGAAATGGGCCAGGACCATGCGGGGGCGCTGGAGCGTACCCACCGAAAAGATATGCTCAACGCGCAACTCGTCAAACGCTGCTCCTTACCTCCCGATCAACACTGGCACTAATGCCAATGCGCTGCTTCATCCTCTTTTTAACCGTTTTCAAACCTACCCATCGCGCCAAGCAGGTTTTGGCTGGAGAGTACCCATGACCCGACTTAATAATCACAATCTGGGCAATTTAAACGGCGATGTTGCCATACCATGCTATGAGCGTGCGAAGCTTACTCCTGGCATTGTGCATGTCGGCGTGGGCGGTTTTCATCGGGCTCATCAGGCCATGTACCTTGATGAGCTGATGCAGCAAGGGCTGGCGCTTGATTGGGGTATCGTGGGCGTTGGCGTTATGCAGGGTGATAAACGCATGCAGCAGGCGCTTGCCGCGCAGGATTACCTTTACACTCTGGTGGTGAAGCATCCTAACGGGCAGTACGCGCCTCGGGTTATCGGCAGCATGGTCAATTACCTGTTTGCCCCGGAAGACGCAGAGGCGGTCATTGAGCAGATGGCCGACCCGGCCATTCGGGTTGTGTCACTCACCGTGACGGAAGGAGGCTATAACTTTCATTCGGTGACGGGCGAATTTAACCTGGAAAATCCCCAAGTGCGTGAGGATCTTGCGCACCCTGAAAAGCCCTCCACCAGTTTTGGCCTGATTGTCGAGGCGCTGGTACGCCGCCGTGAGCGCGGCATTGCTCCGTTTACCGTCATGTCGTGTGACAACATTCAGGGCAATGGCGACGTGGCCAAGCGCATGTTCACCGCCTATGCCCGTGCCCGCGATAGCCAACTGGGCGAGTGGCTTGCGTCAGAGGTTGCGTTTCCCAACGCTATGGTCGACCGCATCACTCCCGTTACCGCACAGGCGGATATTGACGAACTGTCTCAGCGCTTTGGGGTAGAAGACGCTTGGCCGGTCGTATGCGAGCCGTTTACGCAGTGGGTGCTGGAAGATCACTTCCCGCTGGGCCGTCCGCCGTTTGAGCAGGTAGGCGTGCAGGTGGTCGAGGATGTTGAGCCCTACGAGTTAATGAAGCTGCGGCTTTTAAATGCCAGCCATCAGGCGCTCACCTACTTTGGCTATTTAGCGGGCTATCGCTATGCCCACGAAGTTTGCCAGGACCCCTTGTTTGTGGATTTTCTGCTCGGCTATATGCGTGAAGAGGGCTCGCCCACGTTGGCGCCTGTGCCCGGTGTCGACCTGGAAGCTTACCGCTTAACGCTGATTGAACGGTTTGCCAACCCCGAAATTAAGGATACGCTAGCGCGGCTGTGTGCCGAAAGTTCAGACCGTATTCCCAAGTGGCTGGTGCCGGTGATCCATCATCAGTTGGCTCACGGAGGCGAGATCAAGCGCAGCGCAGCGGTAGTGGCCAGCTGGGCACGCTACGCTGAAGGAGTCGATGAGCAGGGCGAGCCCATCGAGATTGTAGATCGCTTAAAGGAAACGCTGACCGCAATCGCCGCTGAAAACCGTACCCGGCCCAGTGCGTTTATCGACAATCGTGAGCTGTTCGGCGATCTGGTCGACCATCCGCGCTTTTATGAGGCTTATGTCCAAACGCTTAATTCGCTGCATAAGCACGGCGCACGGGCTACGCTTGAGGCGCTTGTGGCATCCAAAGGAACGCTGTGATGTATATTGGTGTGGATTGCGGTACCCAGAGTACCAAGGTCGTAGTGGTTGATGTGGAGCGCGGCGTTATCCTGGGCGAGGCAAGCCGCCCGCATCGGCTGGATGAAGGTGAAAATGGCCGCCGTGAACAGGCGCCCTCTGAATGGTTAGCGGCTTTAAAAGGTGCCTTTTTTAGTGCCCTGGAGCGCGCTGGGGTCAATGCCTCACAGATTCGCGGTATCGGTGTGTCAGGTCAGCAGCATGGCATGGTGGCATTGGATGCTGATGGTGTGCCGGTTTACCCCGCCAAACTATGGTGCGATACCGAAACCAGCGCCCAAAACAGTGATCTTGTCGCCCGCTTGGGCGGTGAAACAGGGTGCCTGGAAAAATTGGGGCTGGTGCTACAGACCGGCTATACCGCCTCTAAAATCGCCTGGCTGCGCGAGCATCAGCCGGACGCCTACCGGCGCATCGATAGTCTGTTATTGCCCCACGATTACCTGAATTTTTGGCTGACTGGCGAGCGTGTGACCGAAGCGGGCGATGCCTCGGGCACCGGCTATTTTGATACCCGCACGCGGTGCTGGCAGTTGGAGGTGTTTGCTGAAATAGCCCCTGAGCTTGACCCGCAACGCGTACTGCCACGCTTGTTGGAAGCTCATGAACCGGCAGGGATGGTGCGCCCACTGATTGCCCGCGAGCTGGGGCTTGGCGATAACGTGGTGGTCTCTTCAGGCGGCGGCGACAACATGCTGGGGGCGATTGGTACCGGCAATATCACCCCAGGCCTGATAACTCTTAGCCTGGGTACCTCGGGCACCGTTTGCGCTTATTCGCCTGAGCCTATTCTCTGCGATAACGCCATGGTGGCTAATTTCTGCTCAAGTACCGGCGGGTGGCTGCCGCTTATCTGCACCATGAACGTGACTTCGGCTACCACGCGGATACGTGAACTGTTTGGTTTGGATTTAACAACGTTTAGCGACCTGGTGGCCAGCGCTCCGGTAGGTGCTGAGGGCGTTACCGTGCTGCCGTTTTTCAACGGCGAGCGCGTACCCATGCTGCCGGAGGCGTCGGCTGATTTTTTGGGCTTGAACAGTATCAATACCCACCAGGCAAACCTGTGCCGTGCGGTGGTTGAAGGGGCTACCTTCGGGCTGCGCTATGGGCTTGAGTTACTGGGCGATTTAACCGCAGGCGCCAGCCAAATCCGGCTGATCGGCGGTGGGGCCAATAGCCCGGTATGGCGGCAGATGGTGGCCGATATTACGGGCACGGAAGTAATATGCCCTGAGATTACCGATGCCGCTGCGCTAGGTGCGGCCATTCAAGCTGCATGGTGTGATCAACGTGCACAGGGCGTAACGCTTGACGCGTTATGTAACCGCCTCGTTCACCTTGATGCGCACTCGCTTGCGGAGCCGAACCTTGCACGCGTTGAGGCGTATCAAGAGGTCTATGCGCGCTATACACAAGCGCTAAAACAGCGCCATCAAAACGTGTAGCGGCTTATAACATTTTCAAAAAATCGACGTACACAGGGGTTAGCAGGCACACTGGGGGAATACTATCCAGCGGAGACGGCGATGGATGCTACCCTGCGAAGGCTACTCGACGCCCAAGCGATACGGCCAACCGGTGAATTAACGCCGCTTGGCGGTGGAGACAGCGCGGCGGTATATGCACTTGAAACCTCCCAGGCGCAGGTGGTCGTCAAGCATGACAAGGCCGAGCGCTTGCGCGGAGAAGCGGAAGGGCTACGTGCCCTTAGAGGAGCCTGCAAAACGCTTATTGTGCCGGGCGTGCTAGGCCTGGATGAAGAGTGGTTGCTGCTTGAGTCGCTAAATACCCAACCCAGCGGGCCCACCAGTGACACCCTCTTGGGCGAAGGGCTGCGTGAGCTGCATAGCGCCATTGGTGAAGCCCACGGCTGGCATGAGGATAATGCCTGTGGGCAAACGCCACAATCCAACACGCTGCATAAGGACGGGCGCGTTTTTCAGCGCGAGCGACGCCTATTCCCGCTTAGTGATGCCTGCTTTCAACACGGCTTGATTGATCATGCACTACGCGCCCGCATCGAACACATTGCTTATCAGCTTGAAGAGTGGCTGCCAGAGGCGCCCGCAAGCCTTTTGCATGGCGACTTATGGTCGGGCAACGTATTGATCACTACCCGTGGCCCTGCCTTGATCGACCCTGCCGTTTATCGTCATTATCCCGATGTGGATATTGCCATGCTGACGCTGTTTGGTTCGCCGGGCAGCGGCTTTTTTGATGCCTACTGGGAGGGCAATGCCCCGGCTGATTGGTCGAGGCGTGAGGCGCTGTTTCAGCTGTACCCGCTGCTTAATCATTTACTGCTTTTTGGAGCGACCTATCGCACCGGTATTGAGCAGCGCGTAGCTCTACTTGAAACCTGCGCTCACTAAGCTGAAAGCGAAGTGGCGGTAGATAGCAGTAATAGATGTAGCAAAAGAAGTAGTAATAGAAGAATTACCCACTAAAGTACAAACAATAAAATATAAACAAAGGGGCGGGGCGATAGCGTGAAGAATAGCAGAGAAGCAGTGCTGAAAATCCTGGCGTCATGCTTTGGTCCAGGCTAACCGGATGAGGCTTGACAAGCTCTTTGTTCATACAATTTGCTAGACTTCAAGTCTAGTATACATACATGAATGTAACTATAATGCCATCTTCCATAAATAGTTTACTAATAGCATTCCCATCGTTGACACCTAGAGGCACCACCATGCGACTGGCAAACTGGGCAGTCAATGCCCCTTTACGACCCTTATTACTAGCCGTTTTCACTGCGTCTATTGCGCTGCCTGCTCAGGCGGCAGACCTGATAACGGTCGCGCGTGAAGCGCTGAGCAATAACGCCACGCTAAATTCAGCTCGTGCTCAGTACTCTGGGGTCGAAGCCGGTCGGGATGTTGCGAGAGGCGCGCTGCTGCCGCAGGTGAATGCATCAGGCAACGTGGCGCACCATGAACAATTTGAAAGTCAGTCAACGCGCACCACACCGGGCGCCGGAGGGGGAGCAGGTGTTGGAGGGGGAGATGATCGCTATAACAGCGTATCGCTGACCCTGGAAGCCACTCAAATGCTGTTTGATGAAGTGGCGCGCCAGCAATTCAATCAGGCTGATCGCGAAATCGACCAGCAGTTCTACCTGTTGGCTGCGACCGAACAACAGCTGCTTTTTGATGTTGTTAACGCCTATTTCGATATCCTTCGTGCGCATGATGTACTGACCACCCGACAGGCCCAAGAGCGTGCTATTGAACGCCAGTTGGAGCAGGCCAGTGAGCAGTTTGAAGTGGGTTTGATTGCCATTACCGACGTCGAAGAAGCACGCTCAAGCTATGATCAGTCGCGTGCTAATCGGCTCGCCGCTGAGAGCAACCTGCAGGTGGCTTTTGAGGTGCTTGAGCAGTTAACCGGTCAGCGTTACCCGAACATCAACGCGCTAGGCGATGCGATGCCGGTGGTGAAGCCTTCAAGCAATCGTGACTACTGGGTTGAACAAGCGATTGAGCTTAATCCTCAAGTCCTTGCTCAGCAGGCGGGCATCGAAATTTCACGCGTGGGCGTTGATATTGCCCGTGCCGGTCGCCTGCCCACGTTCCAGGCATTCGCCAACTATCAACATGCTGATAATGATCGCGATGCCGTTAGCGGTTATGACGCCTCCGGTCAGGTCGGGATATCGGCCAATCTGCCTATTTATACCGGTGGCAGTACCATTGCGAGTATCCGCCAAGGCACTTACCAGTTGGAAAGTACGCAGTACGAGTTTGAGTCTCAGCGCCGTACCACGATCCAGCAAGTGCGCTCGCTCTACACCCAGGTCAGCAATAACGTTGAAACGGTAGAAGCGCGTCAGCAAACTATCGTATCAGCGCGCAGTGCGTTGGAAGCCACGCAGGTAGGGTATGAAGTCGGCACACGTAATATCGTCGATGTGCTGAATGCCGAGCAGAATTATTACGACGCCATTGCTGATTATGCTGAGTCACGTTACGACTATGTCGTTAACTTCCTTGGGTTGCGCCAGCAGGCAGGGTTGTTGGATGTACCGGCGATCGAAGAAGTGAATGCCTGGCTAACGGATGATCAGGTGACCTTCGCGATACCTGATACCGATGGTGGCAGCTATGAGCGTGCCATGAATATTGGTGCGCCACCGACGCTGGATCGTTGATCACAACGAACCGTCGGCGTTTTTAAAACACGGCTTTATGAGTCGTCTGCATTTGAATAAAGCGCCATTGGACACCAGGGCAGCCGCCAGCGCCGTCAATCAACGTTTTGAAAAGATCAAGGGAACCCACGCATGAGAAAAATGATTCACTCACGCCGAGCGAGTCTAGTAACGCTGATTGCCGCGCTAGTGTTGACGGCCTGTGGCCAGGACCAATCGCAAGAGCAGCAGGCCGAGCAGCCAGAGGCTCCGCCTCATAAGGTGGAAGTGGCGGAAGCCGTACGTCAGGATATTCCGTTAAATAAATCGTACCCTTCGTTACTGCGTAGCGATAGTGAAGTGACGCTGGTGGCACGTGTTAACGGTTATCTTGAAGAGCGCCACTTCCAGCCTGGCCAATTGGTGGAAGAGGGTGATTCGCTGTATACCATTGAGCCTGATCTTTACCAGTCAACGGTTAACCAGCGTGAAGCTGACCTGCAAAGTGCCCGTGCCGAGTTATCCCGCGCTCAGCGTGATGCTCAGCGCTTTGAGCAACTGCTCAGCCAAAACTCTGTTAGCCGCCAGCAGTATGACCAGGCGCAGGCAGACCAGCGTGTGGCGCAAGCCAATGTTGCCCAGGCTGAGGCTGCACTACGCAGTGCTAACCTGGACCTTGGCTATTCAAATGTAACGGCCCCTGTGTCAGGCATGATCAGCTTGAGCCAGGTTAACGTTGGCAACCTGGTTACGCCAGGAACTGAGCTTGCCACTATCACCCCGCTGGACCCGCTTGAAGTGCGTTTTCAACTGCCTCAGCGTGATGCCTTTGAGCTACGCCGCCAGTTGCGTGAAGAGGGCGACTCGTCCATTACCGCGCTGTTAAGCGTGCCCGGCGTAAGCGGTGCCAGCGGGTCTGAACTTGAAGGTCAGCTCGACTTCCTGGGCTCCCGCGTGGATGCCGGTACCAGTACCGTTCAGGCGTCTGCCAGCTTTGCTAATCCGGATGGCGCTATCCTGCCTGGCCAATTTGTGCGCGTACGCCTTGATGGTCTGCGCCGTTTTAACGTAATGGCTGTACCTGAAATTGCGGTCACCCAAGGCTTAATGGGCCCTCGCGTATTTGTCCTGGATGAAAATGACCAGGCGCGCGAGCGTACGGTGCAATTAGGCGAAGTCGCTGGCCCTTGGCAGATCATTGTTGACGGCCTTGAAGAGGGCGACCGTGTGATTGTGGGCGACCCAGCAGGCATTGAGCCTGGTATGGCCATTGACCCACAGCCGTTTGATGGCGACGCCAATGAAGTAGTTGAGCGTGTTGAAGAGGCTGACGCTCAGGAGCAACAAGAGCAAGCCGCTGCCGCTTCCCAAATGACAGAGGGTGCTGGTGATGTGCCTGCAGGGGAAGAGGAAGAGGGTACTCAATAATGAATTTCTCCAACTTCTTTATCAGCCGGCCGATTTTCGCCACGGTACTTGCGATTATCCTCACGCTGATAGGTGCCATGGCCATGCGGATACTGCCCATTGAGCAGTATCCAAGTGTGGTGCCGCCCACCGTATCCGTACAGGCTCAATTCCCAGGCGCTGACGCTGAGACGGTCGCCCAGACGGTCGCTGCACCGCTGGCTGAGGCGATTAACGGCGTAGAGAACATGCTTTACATGACCTCTAACAGCGCTGATAACGGCATTATGAGTTTGAGTGTGGCGTTTGATATCGGCACTGATGGTGATATCAACACTATTAACGTGAATAACCGTGTTCAGGGGGCGCTTTCTCAGCTGCCCGAGCAGGTTCAGGCTCAGGGCGTTAACGTTTCACTGCGCTCTGACTCGATCCTTATGTTGATCGCCCTAACGTCCCCGAACGGCGATTACAACAACGTGTATATGCAGAACTACGCCACGCTTAATATCCTCGATGACCTACGCCAAGTGCCTGGCGTAGGTAATGCCGAGGTGCTGGGGGGTGGTGAGTTTGCCATGCGTATCTGGATGGACCCTGACAAGCTGGCGCAATACGACCTCACGCCGAGCGAGGTGGCTAATGCTATCCGTTCACAAAATACCGAAATCCCTGCCGGTAATTTAGCCGCCACGCCGCAAGGTAGCCCGCGCGCTTATACGTATACCATCACTGCCGGTGGCCGTTTATCGGATACGGATGATTTCCGTAATATCTATTTGCGCACTAACCCTGATGGCTCATCGCTACGCCTGGAAGATGTAGCACGCATTGAGCTGGGGGCATCGTTCTACGGCATTGATGCACAGCTTAATGGTTCAACGATGACGCCGATTATCATCAACCAGCAGCCGGGCGCCAATGCGCTGGCCACGGCTGATGCCGTGCGTGAAACCATGGCAGAGCTGTCCAACCGTTTCCCGCCAGGGCTTGAGTATGTTACGCCGTACGACACCACGCAGTTTATCGATGCGTCGGTAGAAACGGTATTGCATACCTTTATTGAAGCCTTCCTGATCGTTATCGTGATCCTGTTTATCTTCCTGCAGAACTGGCGCTTTACCGTGATTGCCATGTCGGTGGTGCCGGTGTCGGTGATTGGTACCTTTGCAGGCTTTTACCTGTTTGATTTTTCTATCAACCTGCTAACGCTATTCGCCCTGGTGCTCTCAATCGGGATAGTGGTGGATGATGCGATATTGGTGGTGGAGAACGTTGAGCGTGTATTAGGCGAAGATGACGAGGTTACCGTTAGAGAAGCAACGATTCGTGCCATGCGCGAGGTTGGCGGGCCAGTTATTGCCACCTCACTGATCATGGCCGCTGTTTTCGTACCGGTTGCGTTTATGGGCGGCTTTACTGGGCAGATCTATCAGCAGTTCGCGATTACTGTCGCGATCTCGGTAGCGCTGTCAGCGCTAATGGCGTTGACGTTTACACCGGCGCTGTCTGCCATCTTCATCAAGCATAATTTGCACCATTCGCGCCAGTCAGCATTCAAGCGGGCGATTACTACGCCTCTGCGTCTATTTGACCGCTTGTTTGCAGGTATCACCGCGGTTTATATGTGGTTTGTGGTGCGCCTAGTACGCTTTTGGGTGCTCGCCTTGGCGCTAACGATCGCAACCGGTGCCGGCTCCTACTGGTTGTACGCCAATACGCCCTCAACATTGGTGCCGGAAACCGACCAGGGCATCGTGCTGGTCAGCGTATCGCTACCCGATGCCGCCTCGCTTGACCGCACCGAGAACTACATGGCAAAACTTAGCTCCGCTATTGAAGATATACCCGGGGTGCAATACTCCTCGGCGATAGCGGGCTACGATATTCTTGCAGGCTCGGTTAATACGGCGCGCGGGATTATCTTTGTCAATATGGTGCCCTGGGGAGACCGTGATCTAACGGCAGCGAGCCTGGTGGGGCAAATTATGCAGTTGGGGGCCAGTATTGATGGCGGTACTGCCATGGCCTTTAACGTACCGCCGATTATGGGGCTTTCTACCACCGGCGGGTTCACCGGCTATCTGCAGTCGTTTGACGGCGCCTCACCTCGCGAGCTTTACGAAGCCTCACTACAGATTATGGGCGCGGCGAATCAGCATCCAGCGTTAAATCAGGTCTTTACCACCTTTAACGTGAACGTGCCTTCCTATCGAGCTGAAATTGACCAGCAGAAAGCGCTTAGCTATGGCGTGGCATTGGAGAATATCAACTCGGCGTTATCCAACACCTTTGGTAATGGCTTTGTGAACTTCTTTAGTTACCAAAACCGTAACTTCCAAGTGTATCTACAAAACGAGGATCAATTCCGTAAAACGCCTGACGACTTAAATAGTGTCTTCGTGCGAGGGGGCAATGGTGAGCGTATCCCGCTCTCTGAGTTTGTCACGCTGGAGCGTCAGGTAGGTCCATCGGTCGTATCACGCTTTGGCGTGTATACCGGCGCGCAGTTCCAGGGCGGCGCGGCGCCTGGCTATAGCTCTACCCAAGCCATTGAAGCCATGAATGAAGTCGTCATGGATACGCTCGGGCCTAACTGGGGCATGGGCTGGACCGGTACGGCTTATCAGGAAGCAAACATGGGTAATACAGCGATGCTTGCCATTGTGTTTGGTATCTTGATGGTCTTCCTGATCCTGGCAGCCCAGTATGAAAGCTGGTCGTTGCCCTTGGCGGTACTTACCGCAACGCCGTTTGCCTTCCTGGGCGGGATTGGAGGCATCGCGTTGCGAGGCCTGGATACCAGTGTGTATGTGCAGATTGGTATGTTGGTGGTCGTGGGGCTTGCGGCGAAGAACGCGATCTTGATCGTGGAGTTTGCCGAACTGCAGCGTAAAGAGCAGGGCAAAACGATTCGCGAAGCCGCGATTACGGCCGCTGAGCTGCGTTTCCGTCCTATCGTCATGACATCGCTTGCGTTTATTTTTGGTACCTTGCCACTGGCCTTGGCGACCGGCGCCAGTGATGTAAGTAGCCACCATATCGGGACAACCGTTGCGGTGGGTATGGCCTCTGTGGCCGTTTTGGGAAGCGTGTTTATTCCCAGCTTCTACGCCATGATCGCCACTGTGTCCGACTGGCTCTATCGTAAACGTCATCCGGATCACGATAACCAGAAACCGGCACTGGAGCACGATCAGCCGTAACCGCGTTTCACCACTAATGAGCGGGCACTACCGAAAGGGAGTGCCCGTTTTTTTATGCTGTAATGATTCGCATCAAGGCAGCCAAGGGCAAAAAAGAATAGTTTGGACTATGCTAAAAGAGACCACACGTTTTTAGCCTGGACCCATCATATACGCCCAGGCGGAAACAGCACCGGACGAAATGTCTGGAGGAGGACACGCCATGCAACCTGTTATTTCTGCTGCGCTACAGTTTCCAACCATTGTGTTTACGTTTCTAATGGGGCTGTTAGCGCTGTATTGGATGTTGGTGCTGCTTCGAATAGCCCCTCTTGAGTTATTTGAGCGCGACAGCCTGCGCGATGATCACATGGCCAGTACGCTGGTGTCGTTAGGGTTTGCAGGTGTGCCGGCGACGCTTGCGCTGACGTTTCTTGTCGTGATTGCGGGGAGTTTGGCATTAGCGGTAGAGCTTTTAGTGTTGCGTTGGCTATCGCTAGGCATGTTGCGCGTGCCGGTAGGCGTACTGATCCTGTGGGTATCCTTTGCTGTTGCTTCACCCATTGCCGCCGCCTTATGCCATCGCTTACACCGGGGCTTGCATCGCTATCAGCCCTTTACGCGGCGCTGCCTGTTGGGGTCGACGGTTATCGTGTCCGGGCGTCAGGGCGATGGATTTGCCATGGCAGTGATTGAAGATGAGCCTAATAGCCATGTCAGGCTGCACTGTAAAGAAGGGGATTGCCCACAAGAGGGCGAGCGTCGCGTTCTGGTGAAATACCTCGCTGGTGAGAGCGCTTATCGCAGCGTAATGGAACAAACCTATCTGGATACTCGGGTACGTTTAAATAAGCTGCGTCTTCGCTATCACCACCAGGGTGAAGGCTACTCAACCTAACGTTATTAGCGATTAACGTTCACTACTCGCACCCGCGCCGCCACTGTCTTGTTAGTCATTGCCTTATGGATGACGTGTCAGTGGCGGTGTGGCTTTATCCATCGGTGTTGAACGCTTGCCACTAATCACCACAATGGTGGGGTATCCCAGTACAGGCAGGTTGCTGCATTGCAGCGGATGGCGTGGATTAGCGTTGCATAATGCGTATCAATGTATCAATCAGTTCGCCGCCGCGTTGGTGTATGGAGAACGCATCCGGTGTGCGTAGCCAGTCGTGGAAAAGGCCTCCCAGTGCCGACTGCAACATGCGCGTCGCCACCTCTGGTGTCACATCTTCACGCAACAGCTGCTGGTGCTCCGCTTCTTTAAACACGATCAGCATTTCTGAATAACACTCTTCACCAATATCATCCTGCATGGCAAGTGGGTTGATATCGCTAAAAAACTCGCAGCGGTGGAGCAAAATGGAAAGAATCCGCTGGTGAGAAGGTTGCTCAAGACGCGCCAGACCTGCATGGCAGGCAAGCCGGATGGCTTCCATCGGAGAGATGGTTTCATCGGCCTTGCTGACAGCTTCCATTAGCGACTGGAACGGCATGTGTACGCGCTCCACCAGTGCCATAAACAAGTCGCCCTTGTTTTTAAAGTGCCAGTAGACCGCGCCACGGGTTAATCCCGCATGGCGTGCAACCTGCTCAAGAGACGTGCGTGCAACACCCTTTGCAAAAAATACCTCTTCGGCCGCATCCAGCAATGCTTCTCGGGTAGCAGCGGCTTCCGCTTTGGTCTTTCTCGCCATGGAAACGCAACCTCATTAATGACACAAGATGAACATATTTTATCCGATATGGTGTAATTTTTACATTCAAAACTGTATGGATAGATGATTAAACGCATGGCTTGTGTTATCAAAACCTCATGTCTCGAAACCGCAGGGGCTCACTGCGTGCGGTAGGCGCATCGCCATGCCCTCATTAATGCCATTTGCTTAGTGGCTAATCACGCTGAAAAAAGGAGACTCAGGATGGCGCGAGCACCTTTTCAACTTGCCGGGCACACCATACCGCCTGGCCAACGTTCCCAAATTGATGTGCCGGTGGCGCGTCTTTATACCCATACACCCCTGCATATTACGGTCGAAGTGGTACACGGACGTAAAGAGGGGCCCGTTATTCTGGTGTGTGGTGGCATTCACGGGGATGAGATCAATGGCGTTGAAATTGTACGTCGCTTATTACGCTCAAAGGCCATCAAAAGCCTAAGAGGTACCTTGATTGCCGTGCCGGTGGTTAACGTTTTTGGCTTCCTGCAGCAAACGCGCTACCTGCCTGACCGACGCGATCTCAACCGCTGTTTCCCGGGCAGTGAAAACGGCTCCCTCGGGGGGCGAATCGCGGCGCTATTTCGCGAGCAGATTGTCGATCAGGCGACGCATATTATTGATCTTCACACCGGCGCAATTCATCGCACGAACCTTCCCCAAATACGCGCACAGTTAAGTCCTGGCAGTGAAACCGAGCGCATGGCCGATGCCTTCGGCGCGCCGGTGATACTGAATGCAGAGCTGCGCGAAGGTAGCCTGCGTCACTATGCACAAACGCGTGGCATTCCTGTACTGACCTATGAGGCGGGGGAAGCGCTGCGCTTTGATGAGTGGGCCATTGCCCCCGGTGTACGCGGCGTACTGCGTGTAATGCGCCGCCTGGATATGCTTACTGGCGAACAGCGCCGCCGCTCGCCAGCGCCTGCCGAGCTTGCCAATGGGTCCAGTTGGGCGCGTGCACCTATCGACGGTATTTTAAGGCCCAAAGTGCGCTTGGGCGCGCGTGTCGCCAAGGGGGAAGTGCTCGGTATAGTGGCCGACCCATTTGGCAATCAAGAAAGCGAGGTCAAGTCGATGGCCGATGGCATTGTGATTGGCATGAGCCGTCTGCCGTTAGCCAATGAAGGTGAGGCGCTTTATCACATTGCTCGTTTTGATGAGATAGAAGAGGCCGAAACGGCGATTGAGAGCTTTCAATCAAGCCTGACACCGCCCCCGGACGCGCTCTATTAAATGTTTGATAAGCGCCATAAAAAAAGCTTATTAGCGCAATAGCCAAGCAGTACATGAGATAGCTGGCGGGAAGCAGTTCCTTTGACTATACCAATGAGAGAGTAGTTATCCTAAATTAAAAATAATAAGCACAAAGGTATGATTTGTTTTTATAAAGCGGTGCCTTGAGTGCCGCGCGAGCCGTGACATGGAGGGAAAGCGATGACGAGCGATAAACCCAAGCATACGACGACAGGGGCTGGCATTCCGGTATCCAGCGATGAACACTCTCTTTCGGTAGGCCCGGATGGCCCGATTGTACTGCACGATCATTTTCTGATGGAGCAAATGGCGGCTTTCAACCGCGAGATGATTCCCGACCGCCAACCACATGCCAAGGGTAGCGGCGCTTTTGGCCACTTTGAAGTCACCCATGATGTCAGTAAGTACACTAAAGCCAAGTTTCTGAAAAAAGGCACAAAAACAGACGTACTTATTCGCTTCTCAACGGTCGCAGGGGAAAGCGGCAGCCCGGATACTTGGCGTGATCCACGCGGGTTTGCGGTGAAGTTTTATACCGAAGAGGGCAACTTCGACATGGTGGGTAACAATACCCCTGTGTTCTTTGTCCGCGACCCGATGAAGTTCCAGCACTTTATCCACTCGCAAAAGCGCCGCGCCGATAACGGCCTGCGTGACCACGATATGCAGTGGGATTTCTGGACGCTGGTGCCGGAGTCCGCCCACCAGGTGGCCTGGCTAATGGGCGACCGCGGCGTGCCCGCTACGTGGCGGCACATGAACGGTTACTCCAGCCATACCTATATGTGGGTGAACGAGGAAGGTGAGCGGTTCTGGGTGAAGTACCACTTCAAAACCGACCAGGGCATCAAGTGCATGACCCAGGAGCAGGCTGACCAGATGGCCGGTAGCGATGCGGATTACCACCGCCGTGACCTGTTTGAAGCCATCAAACGCGGCGAGTATCCCACCTGGACACTGCAGATGCAGATCATGCCCTTCGAGGACGCCAAAACGTATCGCTATAACCCCTTTGATCTTACCAAGGTGTGGCCTCACAGTGACTACCCGCTGATGGAAGTGGGCAAGCTAACCCTTAATGAAAACCCCACCGACTTCCATAGCCAAATCAATCAGGCCGCCTTCGAGCCTAACAATATGGTGCCGGGCACTGGGCTTTCACCCGACAAGATGTTACTGGCGCGCTCAATCTCCTATGCCGATGCGCACCGGGCTCGCTTGGGTGTGAACTACAAGCATATCCCGGTGAATACGCCCAAGTGCCCGGTCAATAGCTATACCCAGGGCGGGGCGATGCGGGTGCATAACGCAACGGACCCAGTATATGCGCCGAACAGCAAAGGCGGCCCCAAAGCCGATGGCGAGCGCTTCCCGGAAGATGCCGTATGGGCGACCAGCGGTGAGCTCGTACGTACCGCCTACACGCTGCGTAAAGACGATGACGACTGGAGCCAACCGCATACGTTGGTGCGTGAGGTAATGGATGACGCCGCACGTGACCGGCTGGTATCCAACGTGGTGGGGCACTTGTCGGGTGGCGTAACAGAGCCAGTGCTGGAGCGCGCCTTCGAGTACTGGCGTAATATCGACCAGGAAGTTGGTGAGCGTATCGAAAAAGGCGTGCGCGGCAACTAAACCACGCAAACGTGGATTAATCGCGTCCACCACAGCCCGCTACGTTAAGACGTGGCGGGCTGTTCTCGTTCTGGCATCGGCGCTTGTGATGGCTCGTTAACTAACCCGATAGCATCATCAAATAAGAGTAACCCAGCGCCTTCTTTATGTGCGTGCTCTGATAGAAGACGCCGAAAACGCCGACCGCCAGGGCAACCCTGAAAAAGCCCCAACAGATGACGGGTAATATGGTTAAGCTTCGCGCCTTCATCCAACCGCTGCTGAATATACGGGCGAAATGTCCGGGCCGCCTCAACCCGGCTAGCGGCTGGGCCGGGCACGCTATAAAGCAACGTATCTACCTCAGCCAGTAACCAAGGGTTTTGGTACGCTTCACGGCCAATCATCACGCTATCCACACGCTCAAGCTGTGCCTGACACTCTTCAAGCGTTTTAATCCCACCGTTGATGCCGATATGCAGCTCAGGGCGGTCCTGCTTTAAACGATGCACACGCGGGTAATTGAGCGGCGGCACGTCGCGGTTCTCTTTGGGCGATAGACCTTTCAGCCACGCTTTGCGCGCATGCACAGTAAAAATTTCACAACCGGCATCTGCGACTATGTCGATAAAGCGCGCCAAGTCGGCGTCTTCATCCTGCTCATCAATCCCGATACGGCACTTCACCGTAACCGGAATCGAGACGGCCGCCTGCATGGCGCGCACGGCATCGGCGACTTTTTCCGGGTAGCCCATCAGGCAAGCGCCAATCATGTTGTTCTGCACCCGGTCGCTTGGGCAACCTACATTCAGGTTAACCTCGTCATACCCCCACGCCTCAGCAATCGCCGCGCACTCGGCAAGCTCCCCGGCATCGCTACCGCCAAGCTGTAAGGCAATGGGATGCTCCACATCGCTATAGCCCAAAAACCGCTCACGCGGCGAGCCATGCAAAATAGCGCCCGTCGTCACCATCTCGGTATACAGCAGCGCCCGCTTGGTTAACGTACGTGCGAACGCCCGATAATCACGGGTTGTCCAGTCCATCATGGGCGCGACGGAGAAAGTTCTATCCAGCGCAGGGTGAGCAGTGCCAGACTTCATGCGGGTTTGTTGTGTTGTGCTATCATTCATAACTGTTCATGTTTACAGTGGTTTGGCCACGTTTTAAGCAAATTAGTGTCACAAATTTGGCACCACATGGCACTTTTATTTGTCACATTTTCGAGGCTGTAATGGCGACGATCGTGAAGCGTCCAAAAAGGGACGGCAGTTTCTCATACCTGGCGCGTATTCGCATTGCGCGTACGGGTCAACCTGACTACTCAGAGTCCAAAACATTCCCTAAAAAGGCAATGGCCGTTGAGTGGGCGAAGCGTCGGGAACTGGAGTTGGCCGCGCTAGGTGGTGTGCTGACTGCTAAATGGAAGGGCGTTACTTTACACGATGCCATCGAGCTGTACCTACATGAATTTGCTGACGGTGCTGGACGTAGCAAGCGGGCCACTATTGAGCAGCTGTAGCGTTTTCGGTGAGCAGGTACAAAATAGCCCGCCGAAGCGGGCTTAATTTGATCAGAGCAACGTAGGCCAGTTTGGCCACAGGGTTAACGTCAACTCTGTTAACTTCATTGTTAGGTCAAAGATGTACAGCACGATTTCAATACTTTTCATCGTGTTGACCCCCCGACATTATTTTAAGCGTTGAGTTAACCGTCAACCATTTATTCAACTTTACGTTGAAAATTACACGCGATGTGTTAATTTTACCCATTAGGTAATTTCCTATACCAAGTGTTGAAGGCGCGCTAACGCCGGATACTTACGAAAAGCCCTGGTCCCCACGACTGGGGCTTTTTTTCGTTTGTCAGCCTAAACTTAATCAACTTAGCCTGACGCGACGCAT
>NZ_JBQSVY010000010.1:0-185608 GCF_052446175.1 Halomonas sp. AOP43-D1-4 | reverse complement strand
GGCAGCGGATGCGTACTTTACGGATTCGCCGGACGTTTGGCAAGCACTATCTTTAAAAAGATCCAGCGCCCTATAAAAAAGCGGCAGGTCTGCTTGATGGATATGCTCCATAACAAGAGACTGCCGCAAACCACCGAACACAGTACTGATAAAAACGTTTGGCGAATAACCAAAGCGTGCCTGCACACACTACATGTTAGATCTCAAAGCCCAGACCAAAATCTTCGCTGGAGATAGCCATTAAGCTGCCAGCACCGGCCTGGATCATCTGCGCATGCGCTTTCGTACGCGGCAGTAGCCGCTGATAGTAGAATCGCGCAGTATTAAGCTTGGCGGCATAAAACGCCTTATCATCACCTTCAAGCGCAACAGATGCTTGTTTAGCCGCTCGCGCAAACAGATAAGCAAGCGCGACATAGCCGGAATACATCAGGTAGTCGACACTTGCCGCCCCAACTTCCTCACGATCCTGCATCGCCTTCATGCCGACCCCCATCGTCAGCTCACCCCACTCTGCGTTGAGCTTAGACAGCGGCGTAACAAACTCTTTAAGCGCAGGGTTATCAGCCTCGGCTTTACAGAATTTATGAATCTCTTTGGTAAAGACCTTGAGCGACTCCCCTTGGCTCATCAGCACTTTTCGCCCCAGCAGGTCGAGTGCCTGAATGCCGGTAGTACCTTCATAGAGCCGCGTAATACGTGCATCACGCACTAACTGCTCCATTCCCCACTCTTTAATAAAGCCGTGACCACCAAAAACTTGTACGCCTTCATTAGTACTCTCAAAACCAACTTCCGTTAAAAACGCTTTAACGATCGGCGTAAGCAGTCCCAGCAAGGTTTCAGCACGCTCTTTTTCTTCACCAGGCTGACCAAGCTCAACGGTGTCCAGCAACTGGGCGGCGTAAAGCACCAGCATGCGCCCACCTTCGGCAAACGCTTTTTGCGTTAGCAGCATCCGGCGCACATCCGGATGAACGATAATCGGGTCGGCAGGTTTTTCGGGCGCCTGCTTGCCTGACAAACCACGCATCTGTAGGCGGTCACGGGCGTAACTCAACGAATTTTGAAAACTGGCTTCAATGAGGCCAAGCCCTTGGATACCCACGCCAAGGCGCGCAGCATTCATCATGGTAAACATGCACGCCAGCCCTTTATTAGGCGCCCCAACCAGATAACCAGTGGCACCATCAAAGTTCATAACGCACGTCGCGTTACCATGAATGCCCATTTTATGCTCCAGGGAGCCGCAGGTTACCCCATTGCGCTCACCGGGATTGCCATCCGCATTAGGTAAAAACTTAGGCACGACAAAGAGTGAAATACCTTTTGACCCTTCTGGCGCATCAGGCAGTTTGGCGAGCACCAGATGGACAATGTTTTCGGCCAAGTCATGCTCACCAGCGGAGATAAATATCTTGGTGCCGGTAATGGTATAAGCCTCTCCAGCAGTTGGCACCGCGCGAGTCTTGATTAACCCAAGATCGGTACCACAGTGAGGCTCTGTTAAGCACATGGTGCCCGTCCAAACGCCTTCCACCAGCTTGGTAAGATACGTCGCTTTCTGCTCGTCGGTGCCATGATGGCGCAGCGCGTCAGCGGCACCATGTGAAAGCCCTGGATACATACCCCAGGCTAAATTGGTCGCGCAGATCATTTCCGAAAGCACCATAGCAAGCGAAGGCGGCAGCCCTTGCCCACCGTGCTCGGGGTCAGCCGCCAGACTTGGCCAACCGCCTTCTACGTACTGCTGGTACGCCTCCTTGAAGCCTTGAGGCGCTTTCACCTCACCGCCCTCTAGCACACAACCCTCTTCATCGCCGCTTTGATTAATTGGCAGGAGAACATCACGAGAAAAGCGCGCGCCCTCTTCCAGAATGGCGGCCACTACGTCGGGTGAAGCGTCATCACCTTCTGGCAATGCAGCGTAGTGAGCAGGATAATCAAGCATTTCGTCCATGACGAAACGCATATCACGCAGAGGGGCCTGATAACTTGGCATAGCACTTCTCCTAAACGGGGAGTTGAAAGCAGCGGTGGATTTCAAAAAACAGCTTTCAAACACATGTTTGAAAGCTAGCGCGCACCGCAAAGCGAGTCAAGCGAGCGTTTGAATTAAAGCCACATTAACGCTAGTCCTTTGGTCGAAGCATTGAGAATTGATCGGCTAAACGCAAAAAACTCGCCAGCCGAATTGCTGGCGAGTTGATGTCTAAGCAACGGATGCGCTTTCACTGCATCCGAATACCACCGTCCAACCGAATCACCTCACCATTAAGCATGGAATTAACAATAATATGCTCGGCTAGCTGGGCAAACTCCTCCGCTTTGCCTAATCGCTTGGGAAAAGGAACAGAGGCGGCAAGCGCTTGGGCGGCTTCATCAGGTATGTCGCCCATCATCGGTGTTTCAAACACTCCCGGCGCAATCGCCATGACACGAATAGCATGCCGTGAAAGCTCTCTAGCGGCAGGCAAACTCATCCCCACTACGCCTGCTTTAGAGGCGCTGTAAGCGCACTGCCCCACCTGGCCATCGAAGGCGGCTATAGATGCCGTGTTAATAATCACGCCACGCTCGCCATCCTGATTGGGCGTGTTTTTTGCCATGGTCGCCGCGGCCAAGCGCATGACGTTGAAGGTGCCTACCAGATTGATATGGATTGTTTTGGCATAGGCATCCAGGTCAGCCGGATTGCCCTCCCGATCCACTAGCTTGGCCACGCTAATCACGCCAGCACAGTGAATAACACCCGCGACCCCTTTTTCTTCGCTCAATTTGGCAGCGACCTCGAACGCCCGCTGCATCTGCTCTGAAGAGGTAATATCGGCCGTACAGGCTTTTGCGCGCTCTCCCAGTTGGGCAGCATGACGGCGAATACTGTCGCTTACATCACACAGCACCACCTTGGCGCCAGCAGCCACCAACCGCTCAGCCGTTGCTGCGCCCAACCCAGACGCCGCCCCGGTAATTAAAAACGTGCTCTCCTTTACCTGCATAATGGCTCTCCCTGGATTGATTAATTGTTATGGCCGGCTTGTTCAACCGCTTGCGCACGTAGCTTGAAGCGTTGGATCTTGCCGCTAGGCGTTTTAGGCAACTCCTCGACGAATTCAATGACCCGAGGGAACGCATGGGCAGATAGTCGTTCACGCACCTGCTGACGAATCGCCTCAGCCAGCTCATTGCTTGGCTCGTACCCTTCGCGAAGCACAATATAGGACTTGATCACCTCGCCGCGAATTTCATCAGGCTGCCCGACCGCCGCAGATTCCGCCACGGCAGGATGCATCATGACGCTATTCTCCACATCAGTAGGCCCTACCCGGTAGCCAGCGGTGGTAATAATGTCATCATCACGGCCTGCAAACTGGAACGAACCATCCTCATTACAGATCACTACATCGCCGGTCAGATAATAGCCTTTCATAAAGGGATTTTTCTCTTGCCACGTATACCCTTGGAAAAAATGCGCCGGTGAATGTTCAATATCCACGGCCAGTACGCCCGGCTCTCCCGCTGGCAACTCATTATACTCTGCATCCAGAATGGCCAGCCGATAGCCCGGCAAAGGTACGCCCATGCCACCTACATGCTTGGGGTGATCAAGGGTATGATGATTGTTGCAGGTCATGCCCGTTTCGGTTTGCCCGTAGTGGTCCATCACTGAACAGCCAAGCGATTTTTCGACCCAGTTGACCACTTCAGTATTTAACGGCTCGCCTGCCGAGCTGGCAGCGCGCAGCGATAACGTTTGATAGGCATCATCGAACAATCCTGACGCCTTCATTAAACGATAGGCCGTGGGGGCTGCCGCAAAATTGGTGATCCGGTGACGTTTCATAAAGTCAAGCGCCCCTTCGGCACTAAACCCGGCTTCGCAGAAATGCGTGGTCACACCTAACAGCAGCGGTCCGGTAATGGCGTAGTAAAGGCCATACGCCCACCCAGGGTCCGCCATATTCCAGAAGCAGTCATCATCACGCAGGTCAACGGCAAGTTCCATATACAGCGCAAAGGCGGTCATTGCCGAAAGCGGCACAGCCACACCCTTGGGCTTGCCCACGGTACCCGAGGTGAACATTTGCAAAAAAGGCTGGGTAGGATCAAGGCGAGGCGGCTGGGCCGTCATCGACGCGTGCGCCAAGGCAGCCTGCCAATCCAGATCATTTGGATGTTCGCGGCTCGCCCCTCCCACCGTCAGTATTGACGGGCACTGACTCAAGCCGTCAAATTTATCGCGGTTGGCGTGATCGGTGATCACCAGCTTGGTATCTGCCCGGCCCAAACGGTAACCCACTGCATCAGGCCCAAAGGCTGTAAATAGCGGCTGATATACGCCTCCTATCCGCCAAGTAGCAAGCACAGCTATCAGCAACGCCTCTGACCGAGGCAGCATGCAGGCAATGCGGTCTCCCTCTTTTAGGCCTTGCGCCACCAACCAACCCGCCAGTTTGCCACTCTGTTCGTCCAGCTCGGCATACGTCAGGGTGTGTGTTACCCCTTGGGTATCCTCATGAATCAGCGCCAGCACTTCTCCGCGCCCCGCTCGCACATGGCGTCCGCAGCACGCTTCAAAAGCATTGAGCTGGCCGTCCTGATGATCATCCAGACGGGCAACCATCTGGCCGATTGAGAAATGCTCAAGATAACCCGAATAATCGGGGAGTGATGTCGCTGTCATGATGGCTCTCTTATGTTGTTGGTAATGAGCAGTCTTGCAACAGGCGGGGTAACGTTTTAAGTCATGCGTGCATTGCTTTCAGTTTACGTTAACGGAACCCCACAGATAACCTCAACGCTAAAAGCAATCCGCAGGAAGCGCAAGCTATCTACCGCGTTAAAGGGTTATACGTTGGTCGAGGAAATACACAGACGAGTCGCTGGCAGCAAGTGCCTATTTACTACTGCTAGAAAAAAGCATTGAGGGCGTCTGGCTGGTTGCTTAAAAAAATAGCGCTTAGCGCGCCATGATCATCGCCACCAGCTCATCCGCAAGGTCATCTGGCGTACGTGGGCCGCCGGGGTCATACCAGCGCACGGTCCAGTTCAAAGCGCCCAATATAAATCGCGAAACCAGAAAGCGATCCCCACGGATAAGCTTCGCTTCCAATGCATCGTCTATAACCTGCACCCATAAGGCCTCATACGCATCGCGCAAATGGCTTAAGTGTGCGCTAGCGGCAGGGTCCAGGCGCCGCCATTCAAACAGGGCCACCACATGAGCATTGCGGTCGGTAAACAGCGTTTCCAGATGAGCACGTGCCATCGCGCGCAGCCGCTCTTCAGGGTCAGACGAGCAGCGCTCAATCGATTGACGAGCAATCATTAGCGCATTCTGCATTCCTTCCTCGATTACCGCAGCAAGGATTTCCTGTTTATCCTTGAAGTGATGAAACAGGCTGCCGGACTTGATACCCATTTCCTGCGCCAGCATACGTACAGTGGTACGATCAAAGCCCTCCTGGACAAAGAGCTGAGCCGCTAAACGCGTCAATTCCTTGCGGCGCACAGATGCATTTATTACATTCATTTCACTCACACTAGCGCTTGCTTGGTTATCCACGAGAAAACCACAGCCCCGCCAACGGGTCAACGCATCGCTTATCGCCCAGCAGAATAATCACAATAAATCCTAAGGAGTTAGCTAATGAATACTGCAACCGATATCGTATTTCTATCCGCTGCACGCACCCCCATGGGAGGCATGATGGGCAGCTTATCGAGCATGAGCGCCCCTGAACTGGGCGCGGTTGCTATTCGTGCAGCGGTTCAACGCGCGGGCATTGAGCCCGATGCCATTGATGAAGGCATTATGGGCTGCGTGCTTCCGGGGGGTGTCAAACAAGGCCCCGCTCGCCAAGCCATGCGTCAGGCCGGCATACCCGATGCGTGCGGCGCAATGACGATTAACAAGCTATGTGGTTCGGGCATGAAGGCCGCCATGCTCGCCCACGACGTGATTAAAGCGGGTAGCGGGAAAATTCTACTGGCGGGGGGCATGGAGTCCATGTCCAACGCCCCCTACGTGCTGACCAAAGCCCGCGGCGGTTATCGGTTAGGCCACGGCGAACTCAAAGACCACATGTTTTTGGATGGTCTTGAGGATGCTGAAACGGGCACATTAATGGGCGTTTTCGCTCAGGATATCGCTTCTCAACGAGGCTACACGCGGGAGCGTTTGGATGATTTTTCCATTGCCTCGCTCGAGCGCGCTATCGCTGCTTCCAACGGTGGGCAACTGGATGCTGAAATGGCGCCCGTCACCGTATCTACGCGCCAAGGCGACACGCTTATTGAACATGATGAACAACCGTTTCAAGCCAAACTCGACAAAATTCGCCACATGCGACCAGCCTTTTCTAAAGAGGGCACCATCACCGCAGCAAATGCCAGCTCTATCTCCGATGGCGCTTCAGCGCTTATCGTGGCAAGCGCCGATGCAGCCGAACGCCACGGCGTGAAGCCATTAGCCAGAATGCTGGGGCATGCAACCCACGCTCGCCACCCCAGCGAGTTTACGATTGCCCCGGTAGGCGCCATAGAAAGCCTGATGAAAAAGCTTGGCTGGAGCGTCGGCGACGTCGATTTATTTGAGATTAACGAAGCCTTTGCCGTGGTGACGCTAATGGCAATGGACGATCTTGGCTTACCTCACAGCAAGGTCAATATTTTTGGTGGCGCCTGCGCCCAAGGGCACCCTGTTGGCTCTACCGGTTCACGCATCATTGCCACGCTTATTCATGCCCTACGTACTCAAGGCGGCAAACGTGGCATTGCCAGCCTGTGTATTGGTGGCGGCGAGGCCACAGCGGTTGCTGTTGAGCTTATCGACTGACATAAACGACGCGGGGCCAACGCTTTGCAGCGTTAGCCCCGCGCTTTCCTATCACTCACGCCAGGAAGTTGTTGCTTATCCAAACCGCCCGGTAATGTAGTCGTGAGTACGCTGATCCTGAGGGTTAGTGAATATCTGATCAGTGCTATCCACTTCGACCAGGTCGCCCATATGGAAGAACGCAGTGCGGTCTGCCACTCGAGCGGCCTGCTGCATATTGTGAGTCACCATAACGATGGTATAGCTCTCACTTAGCTCATCAATCAGCTGCTCCACTTTGGCCGTGGCAATCGGGTCAAGTGCAGAGCACGGCTCATCCATCAAAATAACATCCGGACTTACCGCGACCGTCCGTGCAATACACAAACGCTGCTGCTGACCACCTGACAACCCGGTACCTGGCTGATCAAGACGGTCTTTTACCTCTTCCCAAAGCCCTGCGCGGCGCAGGCTGCTTTCTACAATATCGTCAAGCTCGGCCTTACGCCGAGCCAAGCCGTGCAAGCGCGGCCCATATGCAATATTTTCGTAGATGGATTTCGGGAAGGGATTCGGCTTTTGGAACACAATCCCCACCTGAGCGCGCAGCAATACTACATCACGGTTAGCCGCATAAATATCGTTTTGATCTAATGTAATTTTGCCTTCAACACGACAGATATCGATGGTGTCGTTCATGCGGTTTAAGCAGCGTAAAAATGTCGATTTACCGCAACCGGAAGGCCCAATAAAGGCCAGCACTTCGTTTTCGTAAATATCCAGGTCAATACCGTTAATTGCCTGAGAGTCACCGTAAAACACCTTAACGGCTTCGGCACTCATTTTGACCTTGTCTTTCGCCTTGCTGGTGCGGCTTTCACCGCCCCCGACGCTAACCATGGGAGTTGTTGTCATCGGCTCTGTTGAAGTATTCACTTACCACCTCGTCTCGAATTTTTTACGCAACCAAATCGCCAATGCATTCAAGCTTAACATTAGTCCCAGCAATACAATGATGGCCGCAGACGTGCG
This sequence comes from Halomonas sp. AOP43-D1-4, assembly GCF_052446175.1. Taxonomy (NCBI): domain Bacteria; kingdom Pseudomonadati; phylum Pseudomonadota; class Gammaproteobacteria; order Oceanospirillales; family Halomonadaceae; genus Halomonas; species Halomonas sp. AOP43-D1-4. The sequence continues at coordinate 177,759 of NZ_JBQSVY010000010.1, read as the reverse complement.
TGCTTCGAAGAAATTACGCAGCTCATTGCCTTGCCATAGATAAATCTGTACTGGCAGCGCGGTTGATTGATCCAACGGTGTTGCTGGCACACTCGCGACAAACGCGTTCATACCGATCAGAAGCAAGGGCGCTGTTTCCCCCAATGCTTGAGCAACACCCAAAATAGAGCCTGTCAAAATACCGGGAAGCGCCAAGGGCAATACGTGGTGAAATACCGTCTGCACTCGCGATGCCCCGATCCCCAACGCCGCTTGACGAATAGAGGGCGGAATGGAGCGTAACGATGCCCGCGTAGCGATAATAATGGTCGGTAACGTCATCAACGTAAGCACCAGCCCCCCTACCAGCGGCGCTGAAATAGGCAGTCTTAAATACCCAATAAAGATAGATGCGCCCAGCAAACCAAACACAATGGAAGGAACCGCTGCCAGGTTATTGATATTGATTTCAATTAGATCGGTTAAGCGATTCTTGGGCGCAAACTCTTCCAGATAAATAGCGCTTGATACCCCTAACGGCACAGACAGCGCGATGACGATGATCATCATAAACAGCGAACCCATAAAGGCACCGGCCAGGCCCGCTGATGCCAAAGAGCTGCGTGAGTCAGTATTTAAAAATAACGAGGTACTAAACGCGTTACGAATGACGCCAGACGCTTCAAGCTCGTCAGCCCAGGCGCGCGTTTGAGCACTTAGCTGTTGGCGTGCATCCGGCAAATCACGATCAATATTGCCTTTGATCCAGACATCCACGTTCGCACTCGCCAGCATCTTGAGTTCGACGGTTTGCCCCAACAGCGAAGGATCTTCAATAAACCGATCACGCAACGCGTAGCGCTCGCCAGAGGTGACAAGCGCACGCAGATCACGTAACTGCGGCCCCTCTACCTCTACCCCCAACGCCTCTTCCAGTGCGTTATCAATTAAGGATTGCCAATTGGCCAGCCCTGCTTGTGTTTCCCACTGTAAAAAACGCTCTTCAAACTCAAACTGGCTCTCGCCACTAGCGCGTTCAGGCTTGGGCTCAAGCTGGATAATCTCGGGGTCGAAATACACATCCATGTACATGGTGGCCTGCCAAAATGCCGGCACACCACGCATTAGTATGCTGATAAACAGGATGGCGACCAGCACCATACCGGTAATAACAGCGACAAGTCCCATCCGCCGAAAGCTGTTTTCTTTACGATGCCGTTTCGCCAGCGACTTTTCTATCGTCATCAGCCGGTGTTGCCGGCGCTGCTCAATCGTTATGGACATAGTCACTTACTCGTATTGCTGGCGATATTTACGCACGACAACCAGTGCGATGACGTTTAGGCCTAAGGTGATCACAAACAGGGTAAGACCGAGGGCAAACGCAACCAGTGACTGGGGGCTTGCAAAATCCATATCCCCGGTCAATTGGTTAACAATCGTTACGGTAATAGTCGATACCGCCTCGAAAGGGTTGGCATGCAGTACAGGGTTATTACCAGCGGCCAATACCACAATCATGGTTTCCCCAATCGCGCGGCTTGCTGCCAGCAAAAAAGCACCCACAATGCCGGGAAGCGCGGCGGGCAATACCACCTGTCGAATCGTTTCAGACTTGGTGGCGCCCAAACCTAATGCACCATCCCTCAGCGACTCAGGCACTTGGGTAATAATGTCGTCAGACAGCGAAGAGACAAAAGGAATGATCATGATCCCCATGACCAGGCCCGCTGTTATCGCGCTGGTTGTGCGAATATTAATGCCAATCAGATCACCAAAAGCGGAGAGAAAGGGGCCCACAACCATCAGCGCGAAAAAGCCATAAACAATGGTCGGGATACCCGCCAAAATCTCAATCACCGGCTTGGCCACATTGCGCAACCAGGGCGGTGCGTACTCTGCCATGTAGATTGCGGTCATTAACCCAACAGGAATCGCTACCAACAGTGCAATGCCACTGACCATTATGGTGCCCCAGAGGAGCGGCAATAAACCAAACTCCCCTTGGTCAGAGGTACCAGAGGTGCTAAATCGAGGGTTCCAGGTAGTGCCAAAAAAGAAGTCGACGGGACTAATAAAACTAAAGAACTTCATTGCCTCGCCCAGCATGGAGAGCACAATGCCAATCGTTGTAAATATAGCGACAGCCGAGCTTGCGGCTAGCGCAAACATAATAACCCGTTCAACTTGGTTACGGGCGCGCCACTGGGGCGTGATACGCCGCCGTGCAATGACCAGGCCCGCCACAGATAGCACGGCGACTAATGCCACCAGGCTAAAATTTTCAAACGTTTGAAGCCTTGCCATATGTGCCGCAGCGGCCCACTCTTCAGGACTACCACCACCCGCTACGCCACGTTCGTTTGCCAAGGCAGTTACACGATCCAGAAACGTTTGCATTTCACGGTCGCTCATACTGGCAACCATGTCAGTAGGCAACTGCTGAATAACCAGCATGTCGATTAACTGAGGGGCTAAAAATGACCATAACAAAAATATAGCGAGTGCAGGCAAGCCGCACCAAAGCGCCACAAGCGTACCGTAATAGCCCGGCCGCGAATGCATTCGTACATCTTGAGTTGCCGCAACCGCACGGCTGCGCGTCAAGCCTAAATGGTATGCCAAGGCCATCAACACCAACAGCGTGGCTATCAAGGCAAAGTTGCTCATTATCTTTCCGCCTTTGACTTGCTACGTTTAAGCGCCAGCATCAACTGCATGATGCTGGCGCAAAAACAAACTTAATAAAGTACACCGAATCTGAAGCAGTGCCGCACTTAGTCGACGCTTACGACCGTACGGGATTCGAACTGCTCAAGCACTTGGCTACGCTCGCTCTCATCCATCGGGATCAGACCAGCGTCTTCCAGCGGGCTGCCATAGCCAGAGGTCATTTCGTTCAGGAAGAACTCCGTGTATTCCGCCAGGCCAGGAATCACGTCAATGTGCTCGCCTTTCACGTAGAAGAACAGCGGACGAGAAACCGGATACTCACCAGAACCAATCGTTTCCAGGCTAGGCGTTACACCATCAACGGTCGCCACTTGCAAGCGGTCACGGTTTTGATCGTAGAAGCTAAGACCGAAGACACCTACTGCATCTTCCTGAGCATCCAGACGTGCCAGTGTTTCGGTGTAATCGCCGGCAATTTCAACGATACGGCCATCGCCACGCAGGTTGATGCAAGCATCGCCTTCTACTTCAGCAACAGTGTCACAACCCGGGTGAACGACTTTCTCTTCAAAGACTTCACGCGTACCGTGGTTGGAAGCCGGGATAACCAGTACGATTTCCTGGTCAGGCAGGTTGCTGTCGATTTCAGACCAGCGGGTGTAGGGGTTATCAACCAGTTCGCCGTTTTGCGGCAGTTGAGCAGCCGCCGCTTTGAAAACATGCTCAGGCGTTAGTGCAAACTCGCCACGATCAAGGCGCGAGGCAAATACAATGCCGTCGTAGCCGAATTGGATTTCAATAATTTCGTTAACACCGTTTTCGGCACAGCTCTCAACCTCACCGCTACGAATTGAGCGAGAAGCGTTAGCGATATCAATGGTGTTTTCACCAACGCCTTGGCAGAACTGACGAAGGCCGCCACTTGAACCACCAGAACCAACTACCGGCGTATTAAACTGAGAATACGTATTACCAAACTCTTCAGCCACGATACCTGCAAACGGCAGTACAGTAGAAGAGCCCGCAATTTGGATTGTGTCGCGAGCCATGGCAGCGCTTGAAACACCTACCGCTAGACCGGCTACTACTGCAACACTTAGCGTATGCTTTTTCACGTCGTGTTCCCCTCTGGTTTGATATCCGGCCAGCTGATGCTTACCGGAAGAGTTGGCCTTCTGGCCTTTCACAAAGGAGAGTTTGCACACGTATCATTGCAGAAATATGACAATCTCTAAATCGTTAAATACGCAAAACGTCGTATAGCAAAGGAGAACACTACGACAGGGTAAAACGACTAGCGACTCTGTTCTGAATTGGCGGTTAGCATCCGCACACCAATATTTCCAAGTAATGACGCCCCCAGCATGGTCAATACCATGGGCCACAGATGGGCGACTTCAAACGCCCCGACCAACACCCCGGCAAGCGCGCCACAGCTAAACTGGATGCCACCTAGCAACGCCGTTGCGGTCGCACTGATATGCCCAAAGTGATCCAGTAGTGACGAGATGGCATTCGGAGTGATCAAGCCAATCATGCCGGTAAATACCATCACCAGAGGCACGACGGTATATAGCGTGACCATATCCAACGCTGTAACGATCACCAAGCCCAAGCCCGCGACCATCTGGATCATTAACCCCAGGCGCAGGTTTTGTTGGGGTGTGCGTTGACGCAGCATATAAATATTAACGCGGTTGGAGAGCGCAATAACAACGACGTTAACCCCGAAAATCAGCGGATACATCCCCGGAGAGAGACCAAAATAATCAAGATAGACAAAGGGCGATGCTGTTACAAAGGCGAAAAGACCGGCAAAAGAGGCGGCCACTGCACAGATATACCCCATGCCTTCTTTATGCCGCAGCACGCTTACATAATTGCCGAGCACCTGACGAGGCGACGCTGCAGGCAGTGTCATATCACGGGTTTCGGGTAACCGAGTCCCCAGCAGCCAAAGCAAAAAACCGGCATATGCCGCAAGAAAAACAAAAATCAGCCACCAGCCTGCCACATGCAGCAGCATACTCCCCACCGCCGGTGCCACCAGGGGAGCCAACATCATGATCATGGCCATGGTCGACATCACTTTGGCAGCCTCTCGGCCGCTAAAGCAGTCGCGTACAATGGCGGCAGAGTTTACCACGCAGGCTCCGCCACCCAGCGCCTGGATAAATCGCCAAAACAAAAGCGAGTTGAGGCTATCAGCCGTGGTAATCATCAGGCTTGCCAGCATAAATACGACTAAACCACCCATGAGTACCGGCTTGCGTCCTATCCGGTCAGATAGCGGTCCAAAGACAAGTTGACCAATGGCAAAACCGAACAGGAACACACTAATCGAAAGCTCCGCGTGATGAATGCTGGCATTAACAGATTCCGCTAACACACCAATCGCAGGCAGATAGGCGTCAATCGCAAAAGGGGCAAGCGCTGTGTTGGCAGCAACCAACAAAGCAACCCGTCGTGGGTTAAGTTCCATAGGACTCCCTGAATTAATTAGCCACCATCAAGCACGGCAGCAATCGATAGGCTGCTAAATAGTAACGCGGTGATGAAAATTAAGCACCGCAGCCCCAAAAACTGAAACTGCTGAGCCCAGGATTCATAAGCCTTTTCCAAGACCAACTGATGGGAACACTATGAATTTTAGAGCGCTGAAGCACCTCACCCGACACTTCGAGACGCTATATAATATGCAGCGTGCTGCTCTCATTGAAACCGTTTCAGAGCTTCATAGTAATAGCCGCCATATTTTCGATAGCGCTCAACGCCTAGCGCTAGGCAATGAAGACCTTGCTATCCGAACACGCCCGCAAAACGCAATCCCACGAAACGACCGCAGCTAACCTGGATGAGCTGACAGAGAACGTTGCCACCATCGCTGGTTTTGCCGCCGATGCAACCCAGCTAACGTCTACGGCGGCGGCACAAACCCAAGACGGTAGCCAGATAATGAGCAGCACCGCACATTGAACATCTTAATTCAACACTACACGAACAGACCAGACCCAGGTGAATCGGGCCAATACCAAGCAGGTTGAAGCTACTGCTCAGGATGCAATGTCGCTTGAAGCCGCTGCAGAAAGGATGCGTGAACAAGCCGCACGCTTTAAAATCGGAGAGATATCCAGCGATGATTTTATTTGGCAAGCCTCTCCGCCAACACCTGACTTATCCAATACCCCCACATCGGATAATATTCAGCGAGCGCCTGCCTTGCTACAGTAAAGGACTAACGACGCAAGGAGTAATGAATGGCCACTAGCCTGCTAACACAGCTTAAAGAAATGACCTCGGTAGTCGCCGATACCGGCGACCTTGAAGCCATCCGACGTTTTGCGCCACAAGATGCAACGACGAACCCTTCGCTCATCCTACAAGCCGCTCAGCAAGAGCAGCGCCGCGCCCACTTGGCCGCTATTGCCAAGGAAAGCAAGGATATTGATGATGCGGTTGACCGCGTGGCTGTCGAGATTGGTAGTGAAATTAGTGAACTGGTGCCCGGCTACGTATCCACCGAAGTAAGTGCTCGGCTTTCATTTGACCGTGATGCCACTATTGCGCGCGCGCATTCATTGATTGAGCGGTACGCCCAAAAGGGCGTGGGTCCTGAGCGCATACTAATCAAGATGGCCTCCACTTGGGAGGGTATTCAGGCAGCGCAGCAGCTTGAGCGTGAAGGCATCCGTACCAACCTCACGCTGCTGTTTGGTTTTGCTCAGGCTCAAGCATGTGCCGATGCAGGCGTCACTTTGATTTCGCCGTTTGTCGGGCGCATCCTCGATTGGCATAAATCTCGTCAGCCTGAAGCCGATTTTAACGGTAACAATGACCCAGGCGTACAGTCTGTCAAACAGATTTACAGCTACTACAAGGGCCATAACTACCCCACCATCGTAATGGGCGCAAGCTTTCGTAATATCGGCGAGATTGTATCTCTGGCAGGCTGTGACCGTCTGACCATTTCGCCCAAGTTGCTTACCGAGTTGGATGAACAGCAGGGTGAACTAACTCGCCAGCTAACGCCGATGGGCGCGAGTAGCTCAGCGGACGAGCCATTAACGCAAAGCGATTTCCGCTGGGCCATGAATGAAGATGAAATGGCGTCTGATAAACTAGCGGAAGGTATTCGCAAATTTATGGCCGACCAGCGTGAGCTGGAAACATTGCTCGGCACACTGCGAAAGTCATAAGTTATTAAATTGCACCACGCTTAAACGACCCCCCCCACAAAAGTGGGGGGGTTGTCAGTCGTCGGAGCCTCCCTTTCTTTATCAGGGAGGCTTTTTTAATGGTGGGGTTCTGTATTCTGCGCTTCCAACATCTCAACCAACGGCTGGAACTGCTCGCGATTATGCTCATTCATGTGCATTAAAATACGATGCGCTTCAAGAATTCGCTCGCGCAGCCCATCTTCATCCGCAGGCTCTTCAGGCAGCTCAACAAGCGCATCGCTAAGCGCCGGCGGCTGTTGAAGCGGCGCCTCCATCAAGGTAAAAAAACGTGCAAAGCCCATAACATCGAGCATTTTACGAACATCAGGATTATCCGCAATGATAGTAGGCGGGTGGGCCAAACGCCCTTTTACAGCCATCGCCACCTTTGCAAGAAAACCCAATGCCGTTGAATCGACATTGGTCGCTTCACGCAAGTCAATCATTACCGCACGTAACCCAGGCGTTTCAGCCAGATGTTGTGCCTGGGTATCCAGCGTGGCACAAAGCGTTAACCGCACATCGCCACAGAGTTTTAAGACAAAAACACCGGAGTCGAACGCCGCTTTAATACGGCCTTCATCAATCAGCATGACCAAATCCGCTCACCATCATGATTGTTAGATCATCGGGTAAAGCACCGCGTTCCTGGTTCGCCTCACCCGTCTCCCCTGCTGCCAGCAGGACACTTGTTTTGGCTAGCCGTTCGCGCAACTGCTCAAGCGTGACACTTTCGCTTACTAATTGCTCAAGCTCCTTGAGCCGCGTGTCGAGCGTTTTACCCGGCAAGCATTCCAATACACCATCTGAACACAGCCATAATCGAAATTCGGCCGGCAAGGCACAGCTCAGCGAAGGATACTCTATATCGGGGAAAAGGCCTACTGGCATCCCCTCTCCTTCAAGCCGAGAGAGCTTACCGCCCGCAACCAAAAAAGGCATCGGCAGCTGTGCACCGAGCGAATAGTGAAGAGTATGAGAGTGATGGTCAATAACACCTACAAACAACGTTGCATGTTTACCGATATCGGTCCCCTGCAACTCTCGATTCATAGCGGCCAACCAGTCCGGCGCCAAGCACTCGGGCTTTTGGCCGTCCCACTCATTCAGCCAACGGTTGCATAAATACTTTAACAGCACGGTCACAAACGCCGAGGATGCGCCGTGCCCAGAAACGTCTGCAAAATAAAACGCACTGTAACGGTCGTTGTAACGCTGATAATCCAGAAAGTCGCCGGATAGATAAAGCGAGGGCGCAAACCAATAATCATAGTAAACGCCGTTCACCACTTTGGGGTGAGCAGGCAATAACCGACGCTGAATATGCCCCCCACTTTGCTGGTCCATGCGCAGCAGCGCCAGATGTGTCTCCAGACTCTCGTTTAATTCAGCGAGTCTTTCTCTATCACGGTCTCGCTCAATGGCTAACTCATTGAGCTCAATAGCCTTACGAATCATTCGTCGCAGCAGTTCAGCATGGCGTAGAGGATGAACGATATAGTCCACCAACCCTATGTCAATCGCCTTGATCAGGTCCGCATCCTGACGTGAGTCGCTTACCACCAACGTGGGTAAGCGACGCGTCAACTGCGACCACTGCTGCTGAGGCACCGAGTGCGCATGCGCAACAATCAAAGCGGTTTCTGCTGGAAGATAGTCGATATTATCTGCAGCATATACGCCCATACCATCACACGTGATGGCTTCTGCCAGCGCATCGCGCTCCGGACCGGGCGCGTCAATTACCGCAACCAGTTGCCTGGAATGATCCATATCAAGCCTCAATCGGCGAAATCGTCGTCACTAACATCGCTGTCGTCGAAATCACTGTCATTGAAATCGCTGTCGTTAAAGTCAAAATCATCCATTGCAAACGGGTCATCGCCTAACTCGCCGTCACTAATTTCAAACTGGCGGCTCTGCAAATAAGCGTCGCGCACAAAGCTGTAGCGATCACCACTAATCAAGTTTTCCCGATCAAGTAATGCGGCGCGTCGGTCAATAATATTGAGCGCGCTTAATACAAGCTCGGTGGTGTTATCATCCACGTAAACGATGGGGTAGGTCATGATATCAGCAGGCCGACCCGTAGCATCACGTAACGTACTGGGCCCCAAAAACGGCAAGACAAGGTAGCGTGAGTCATCCCACCCCCAGGCCGCCAGCGTTTGCCCGAAATCCTCGTCGCTTGCGTTAATCTCCATCAACGTCGCGTAATCAAGCAACCCACCGATACCCACCGTTGTGTTGATCAAAAAACGGGATGTTGCCAACCCAGCGTTCGCCGGTTTTCCTTGAAGAAGACTATTTATGGTCGTACGAATTTCGCCAAGGTTGGAGAAAAAGTTGCTGACACCGGTTTGTACAGGGCTCGGCGTAATCGTGCGATACCCTTGGGCTACCGGCTTCAACGTATACTGATCAACGACATCGTTAAAGGCAAAAACGCGGCGATTAAAGCCCTCCCACGGATCATCCGGATTCGCATCTTGAGCCATTTGCGTGCTGGCACAACCGCTAGCCGCCATGGTGATAAGCAGCACAGCTGGTAGGGCTGCGTTACGCAGTGAAAAAGTGGTGGCTTGCCTGGCTAACAACCGCAGCATGGTTATTCCTCTTCAAAAACTAACGTACTATCACTGACGTCGTACTGTTACTGACGTCGAACTACGACGCACCCTGCGCTGTAGCCTGCTCCAAAGGAGCAAATCACACCAATGTCGCCCTCCACCATATCCTCATGATGTAAATGAAAGGCAATAATGGAACCAGCGGAGCTTGTGTTTGCATAGCGGTCTAAAATGATGGGCGCTTGCGCCTCACTGGGCTCAAAACCCAATACCCTGCGAGCGATAAGATCGTTCATATGGCGGTTAGCCTGATGCAGCCACATTTTTTTGAGATCACTTCCCGATAGCTCCAACGAGGTCAAGTGATCTGTAATCAGCTGGGCTACCATGGGACATACTTCTTTGAAAACTCGCCGCCCTTCTTGCACAAAGAGCTTATCAATTGCTAACGGATCACTGTCCGTCACACGGTTTAAAAAGCCGGCATTATTGCGAATGGCATTGGAAAACTGGGTAACAAGCCGCGTACCTATAATTTCAAAGCGCTCATCGGCCACTGCATCGACACTATTTTCCAGGACCACAGCGGTGCAAGCATCGCCGAAAATAAAGTGGCTGTCACGGTCTCGAAAGTTTAAATGTGCCGAACAGATTTCCGGGTTCACTACCAGGGCGCGTTTAATACTGCCGGACGCAATAGCATTAGCGGCCGATTCAAGGGCGAACGTAGCAGAGCTGCAAGCCACGTTCATATCAAATCCATAACCCTTGGCACCCAGCATCTGCTGCACTTCTACCGCTAACGCAGGATAGGCACGCTCCATATTGGAGCAAGCCACAATCACCAGTTCGATGTCACCAGGTGCTACCTGGGCTTTTTCCAGCGCTTGGCGTGCGGCAGAGACGGCCATGTCACACTGAATAGAGGGCTCGTCATTTTGACGTAATGGCAGCCGAGGACACATCCGCTCAGGATCTAAAATACCTGAAGCATCCAATACGTAACGACTTTTAATACCAGAGGCTTTTTCGATGAACTCGCTGCTGGAGTGGGCTAGCGGCTCACGCTCACCCCGTGCAATCGCATCCGCATGACACGCATTTTCGTTATCCACCCACGTATTAAATGCAGCCACCAGCGCCGCATTATCAATGGCGTGTTCCGGTGTATAAAGCCCTGTCCCGGTTATCACCACGTTTGTCATGCCTATCTCCTCTAAGCGGCTTTTGCCCCTATTGCTTGCTGTTCAGACTCAGGCCCAAGGCTCGCGCTTAATATTACTGTGTGCGTTATTTGCAGGGTTTACCAGTCATCTTTTAAACGCTAATTATTTCTTGCCAACGCTTTTCAAGGCGCTTTGCCGATACGGGCATCAGCGTTCCCAACTGCTGAGCAAAAAGGGAAACGCGAAGCTCCTGTATCCACCAGCCAAATTCCACCAACTCGGGATCTTCAACACGCCCCCGACACTCGCTTTTACGCCGCGCATCAAAGCGAGTTTCAAGGGCCTGAACGTCATGCATCAGCATCTGGTCACGCCCGCGCTCACGTGCGGCTTTCTCAAGGCGGATGAGCGCGGCTTCGGTGTAACGAGGATACTCTGTCAGCCATTGGCCTGCATCACGAATGAACCCCGGGTAGACCAGCCGCTGCATCTGTACGCTGATATCGTTATACACTAGGGCAAGCGCAAAATTGAGCTTGCCTTTAAGCACTTTACTCACTGCCAAGTGACCTTTTAGCGCCGCCTCGACCTGTTCAAGCAGGGAAGTCGCGTAATCAACCAACGCTGCTTTGGTAACATCCAGGCGAGCACTCAATTCGGCCGATGAACGCGGCAAAGGGTGCTGGGCAACGACTTGAGTAAAGACGGCTAACATCAGGTCATCCAGCAACGCTTGCTTGCTGCCCACTTTGGCAAACAGCAGCGCGCATTTTTCAACACCGGGTAGGCGCTTAATCGCTTTTATTTGGTCAGGCTGTTTGGCAATTGCCAGCCGGGCAACCCCCTCTTGATGCGCCGCCAATGCCTTTGCCGGATGATCAAAAAGTGTGACCTTAAACTCACTGGCTTCAGCCACCAACGCCGGGTAGGCCTCGACACGAATACCCGCCTGCGTAGTCACACGCGAATCAGGCAATGGCTCCTCAGGCAGGCCGTCAAGCGTAGGCGCCTGGTTTGCCTGCTCGGCCAACGCCTGGGCACCGGCACTGGCCGCCGCTTCAAAGCGCTGCTCCAGCGCTCTGACATCGCGCCCTTGACCCAGCAGCTCTCCAGCATGATTGACGACTCGAATGTTCATAATCAGGTGGGCATCGAGTAAATCCAGCCGCCAGTCATCCGGATGAACACGCGTTGCGGTACGTCGACGTATAAATTCGCCCAATGCTTCTGTGAGCGGGCGCTGATCGGGCACTAGGGTTTCCAACGCTGCATCGACCCAATCAGGAATGGGTACCACCTGGCGGCGAATGCTTTTAGGCAGCGACTTTAAAAGCGCAATGCACTTTTCTCTTAAAAGCCCAGGCACCAACCACTCTAATGCGTGCACAGGCAATTGAGGCAGCATGGCGGCAGGTACGGTCAATGTAACGCCATCATCGTCTGCATTGGGATCAAAGTGATAACTCACCGGATAAGCCACCCCGGCAAGTGTTAAATGGTCAGGGTACTGCGCTTGGGTGACATCGGCGGCGTCACGCGCTTTCAGCGCATCCAGATCAAAATTCAACAGCGTAGGCGTCTGGCGTTCAGCCTGCTTGCGCCAGTGCTCGAAGCCTTTACCATTGACAATGTCGTCTGGAATACGCGCGTCGTAAAACGCAAACAACGCCTCTTCATCGACCAGAATATCACGGCGGCGGGCGCGGTCTTCAAGTGCCTCCACTTCGTCAATGAGTGCGCGGTTATGAGCAAAAAACGCGCCCTGGGTCCTAAACTCGCCTTCCACCAGCGCACGACGAATAAACAGCTCGCGCGATTCTTTGGGGGCAATCGGACCATAGTGCACACGCCGACGCGCGACGATAGGCAAGCCAAACAGCGTTACTTGCTCAAAAGCCACAACCTGCGCGCGCTTTTGTTCCCAATGAGGTTCGCTATAGCTGCGTTTCACCAAGTGCTGAGCCTGCGGTTCGATCCACTGGGGATCGATCTTGGCAACGGTGCGTGCATACAGTTTTGTGGTTTCAATCAGCTCAAATGCCATTAGCCATTTGGGCGATTTTTTGGCGAGCCCCGAGCCGGGGTGAATCATGAATTTGCGGTTACGCGCCCCCAGATACTCGCGATTTTCTACTACCGTGCCCAGGTTAGACAAAAGGCCTGAAAGAAGCGCCTGGTGTAACTTACCTGAGGTCTTGCGTCTGGCCTGACGCGCCTGCTCTTCGCTCTCCTCATCATTGCGCGGTAGCGGAGCGGGAACATCGATCTGCATATCGCGCAGCAACTGCCTAAGCTGACGGAACGTATCGTGCCATTCACGCATGCGCAGATAATTAATATAGTGCTCGCGACACCAGCGGCGCAGCTGATTGCCGGATAATGCTTCGCGGGCATTCTCAATGCCATGCCACAAGTTGAGCAGCGCGACAAAATCTGAATCCGGGTCGTGCCAACGCTGGTGCGCCTGATCGGCAGCCTGGCGTTTATCGGCCGGACGGTCTCGCGGGTCCTGAATGGCAAGCGCGGACACCACCACCAGAACATCGCGCAGGCTACCGCGCTCCGCACCTGCTAACACCATCCGTGCCAAGCGCGGGTCGATGGGCAGTTTCGCTAACTTTCGCCCCAACTCGCTAAGGTGATGCTTTTCGTTGACCGCGCCCAGCTCAAACAGTAGCCGAAAACCATCTTTTACAAAGCGGCTGTCCGGTGGGTCTACAAAGGGGAAGGCTTCAATATCACCCAGCTTTAGCGCCAGCATCGACAGAATGACCGAGGCTAAATTGGTCCGCTGAATTTCAGGATCAGTAAAGGCTGGACGCGAGACGAAGTCCTCTTCGTCGTAAAGACGAATACACACCCCTTCTGCCACCCTACCGCAGCGCCCCTTGCGCTGATTGGCGCTGGCCTGGCTTACCGGCTCAATCGGTAGGCGCTGAATTTTTGCCCGATAGCTGTAGCGGCTAATCCGGACAAGCCCCGGGTCCACCACATAACGAATGCCAGGCACCGTCAACGAGGTTTCCGCAACGTTAGTGGCCAACACAATGCGCCTTCCACGGTGGGCAGAAAAAACCCGGTTCTGCTCCTCATTGGAGAGACGTGCGTACAGCGGCAGTATTTCCGTCCCTTGCAAATCAGCCCGGCGTAACGTATCGGCTGTTTCACGAATTTCTCGCTCGCCTGGCAAAAATACCAGAACATCCCGGGGGCCATGTAGCCAGCCTTTTTCGCGCTCGATGGCTTCGATTTCGAGAACGGCGTGCAAAATCCCTTCTTGTAAGGTGCGATCCTCTTCATCTTCTTCATCACGCACCAAAGGGCGATAATGCACATCGACCGGATACGTGCGTCCTGATACCTCAACGACGGGCGCGGGTGCTTTAGGCGTACCGAAATGCGCGGCAAAACGATCAACATCAATGGTTGCCGAGGTAATAATCACTTTAAGGTCAGGACGTTTAGGCAACAGCCTTTTTAAATAGCCCAGCAGAAAATCGATGTTCAGGCTGCGCTCGTGAGCCTCATCAATAATGATGGTGTCGTAGCGCAGCAACAAGGGATCGTGTTGGGTTTCAGCCAGCAAGATACCATCGGTCATTAGCTTCACTAGCGTGGTGGAGCTACTTTGATCCGTAAAACGTACCTGATAGCCCACCTGCTCGCCAAGCGGCACTTCAAGCTCTTCGGCCAGCCGCCCGGCAACACTGCGCGCCGCTAAACGCCGCGGCTGTGTATGACCGATAAGTCCTTTACGTCCACGGCCTAACTCCAGGCACATTTTGGGGAGCTGAGTCGTTTTGCCCGACCCGGTCTCCCCCGCCACTACCACCACCTGATGGTCACGAAGGGCGTTTAAAATATCTTCCCGACGCTCAACCACCGGCAACTCAGCCGGATAGTTAAAGGTCACCTTCAACGCCTCGCGCTGGTTAAACACTTGCTGTGCCCGGTGAATATCGCGCTCCACCTCGTGCAAACCGTGACCAATCGGCTTGTTGTCGCGCAGGCGACGCGCCAGCCCTGCTACGCGCCGCTCAAGACGCTGGGCATCACGCAGCATAACGTTGCTTATAGTTTCATTAAGCTTAGCCAGGCGTTGATTATCGGTAAGATCAGAGGGCATATCGGTGGTCACGTTAGACTCAGTTTCCATTCGTTATTGAAGAGCAGATGTACCAATGGATATCGGTAGGGCAAATAACTATTCGGCCCGCTACGCGAGCGGGCCGAATATTGTAACGCTTTCACCAACGCGACGCCTAACCAGTGGCGTAATCGCTCATCAGTGCGTTATCTATTTTCGTCACTATAGACGCTTCCTCTAACTATCTGCCTCACTGGCCGCAGGCTTATTTTCATCGCGCAGTTCACGACGCAATACTTTGCCCACATTGGTTTTGGGCAGTTCATCACGAAACTCGATGAACCTGGGCACTTTATAGCCGGTAAGTTCTTTTTTGCACCAGCTGCGCAGCGTTTCGGCATCCAACTGACTGTTTTTGGAGACGACAAACAGCTTGATGACTTCACCTGCGTCGTCGTCCGGCACACCGACTACCGCCGCTTCGATAATATCCGGATGGGCGGCGACCACGTCTTCCACCTCATTGGGGTAGACGTTAAAGCCCGACACCAGAATCATATCCTTCTTGCGGTCAACGATGCGGATGTAGCCGTCGTCCTGAAGCACGGCGATATCACCGGTATGGAACCAGCCGCCCTCATCGATGGAGTTACGGGTTTCATCGTCGCGCTGCCAGTATCCCTTCATCACTTGAGGGCCCTGCACGCAAAGCTCGCCCGGCTCGCCCAGAGCCACATCATTGCCATTAGCATCCACTACTTTTACCGAGGTGCCTGCAACGGGCTTACCGATCGTACCCAGTTGAATAGCATCGGTTGGGTTAAAGCTCACAATTGGCGAGGTTTCTGTCAATCCATACCCTTCAGCAACTGGGCAACCCGTCGTTTGCTCCCAACGCTGGGCGGCTGCCTTGGTTAGCGCCATACCACCAGAAATAGTCAGCTTTAGATGGGAAAAATCGAGCTGCTTAAAGTCGTCACGATTACACAGCGCATTGAACAGCGTATTTAAGCCAATAAAAGCTGTGAACTTTAGCCCTTTAAGCTCTTTTATAAAGCTGTCCAGATCACGGGGGTTGGTAATCAGCAGCGAATGATTGCCCGACTCCATTAAAAACAGGCAGTTCACTGTAAAGGTGTAGATATGGTAAACCGGCAGCGGCGCTATTACTAACTCCTCGCCCACGTTTAGATGCGTACCAATAGCGGCACGCGCCTGCAGCATATTAGCAATCAAGTTACGGTGGGTTAGCATCGCCCCTTTTGGCAGGCCGGTTGTGCCGCCGGTGTACTGTAGCGCGGCCAAATCATCCTGTTCTCGGCTTACCTCAGTGTGATTTAAAGAAGCGCCTTTTTTCAAAACATCACGAAAGCTTAACGCGGTGGGCAGCGAGTAGGCAGGCACCATCTTTTTCACATGCTTCACGACCGCATTAATCAACCACCGTTTGGGCAGGCCGTGCAGGTCTCCCAGCTCGGTGACCAGCACATGTTTGATATCGGTTTTATCAACGACGTTTTCAAGCTTTTTAGCCATATTGGCTAATATCAACACAGCCTTGGCACCAGAATCCTTAAACTGGTGGGTCATCTCCCGCTCGGTGTAAAGCGGGTTGGTATTTACCACGACCAGACCTGCCCGCATGGCGCCAAACACCGCCACGGGGAACTGCAAGACATTGGGCAGTTGAATGGCGATCCGGTCGCCCGGCTTCAAATCAGTCTCGTGCTGAAGCCAAGCGGCAAAGTCTGCTGAAAGACGGTCAAGATCAGCAAAAGTAAGCGTTTTGCCCATGCAGCTAAAAGCAGGCTTTTGCTGATACCGGCTTACTGCCGCGTGAAAAACATCTGTGACAGAGTCGTACTTATCCAACCCTTCAAGCGCTGGGCCGCGTAAAATAGGCGCTGTGGCGTGTTCGCTCATGGGCAATCTCCGCTATCCATGTCGATGTTATAACCGACCTTGTTATTGTCGCGAGGCAAGAGGACCAACGATATACGACCCCAGACATGCTGTAAAACGATCGATTGAAACTTGTGTTTCAACTTTAGCCGATAAAGGGCCGAGCTCTTAACTTTCCTCCCATCTTTTCTAAATGTCTACGTAACAATGTAGCGTAATGGCCAGTTCTTATAGACAGTTCTTATGGACAAGTCCTTATGGACAGTAACGCGCCTCGATTTCTCCTTCACGCCACACTACAAGCTCGCCGGGCACCATGGTGCACCAGGCTTCATTGTGGGTTAGCGGCTCGGTGGCTATAACAGAAACCACATCATTGGGTGTCGTGTGCTCGGCAAAATTAACCGTAAGTTCGGCATCAGAAAGCTCGGCATCACCAAAGGGTGCTCGCCGGGTAATATGCGCAAGCTTCGTCGAGCAGTAGGTATAGAGATACTGACCATCGGACAGCAGCAAGTTAAATACGCCCAGCGTGCGTAGCTGTTCACATCGTGCGTGCAGCGTCTCCCATAAAGATTCAAGCGATGCCGGGGCCGTTGGAAAAGCGTCTCGCAGTTGGCCCATTAGCCAACAAAAAGCATGCTCGCTATCGGTATTGCCAACCGGCGTGTACACCCCCAACGGTAAGTGCTGCCATTCGCTTAGCTGACCATTGTGCGCATAGCACCAAGGGCGGCCCCACATTTCACGCGTAAAAGGGTGAGTGTTCGCCAGGCGCACACCGCCAACGTTTGCCTGGCGGATATGGCTAATCACTACGTTTGATTTAATCGGGTAGTCGCAGATTAGCCGTGCGATGGGCGAGTTGACAGAAGGATGCGGGTCTCGAAACTCGCGATACCCGCCCTCTTCATAAAAAGCGATACCCCACCCGTCGCGGTGCGGCCCAGTGCCGCCACCACGATGTAAAAAGCCTGAAAAACTAAAGCAGATATCGGTCGGGACGTTAGCGCTCATCCCCAACAGCTCACACATAACAGCGCCTCCTTCCGCTTTTCATTATCTGCATTAACCAATAACCGGTTCGCGACGACGCGTAGGCTGTGGGTCTTCAGCTTCCTCCTGTTTCACGCGCTTGGCGGGCGGCGCACTTGGCGGCCGACGCCACCACCAGAGAGCAATGCCTATCGCTGCGCCGATAGCAATCCCAGCGACCAGGCACAACAGGCTGCCACGCAGCGCATTAACGTTATGCTCAAGAAAACCAACCGCGGCCACCATCGCCGCAGGCGCCCAACCGGTATAGAACTCACCCTCTTCTACTAACGGTAGACGAAACATCGCTGGCGTCCACATGGCGCCCGCCATTCCCCACGTCACCACCAGGCGCGGCAAACGCGGTAGAAACGCCACCGCAAAATAGATGGCAATGACGACCAGCAGCGAAATACCGTAATAACTTAGCCACAGCTGTGACATTGAACCTGTAAACAGCATAATACCCCTCATGTGGGTGCATGCACCCGACGTTAATTTCCCGCTATGGTACCTATCAATTTATGAAAGCACAGCCAGACACGCTCGCAGGCTCACCCGTCGCGCGCTATTATCGCGCTAATGATCCCAAATGGCACTGGTTGGAAGCACGAGATTCGCCTGATGTTAGCGCATTTTTAGAAGCCGCCAACCAGCAGCAGGCCCAATGGTTTGCACCGCTGGCTCCGCTGGCCGAAACGCTCTATAAAAGCCATCTTGCGCGCCGTGAGCTTGCCGTCACCAGCCTTGAGACAGCGCTTGACCACTTTACGTTCTGGAGCGAGACCGGCGCCGACGATGATTACCCTCGCTGGTGGCGTTTCCCAAACGGGCAACCGGCACAGCGTGAATGTTTTTTTGATGTTCAAGCCCGTGCTGCGGATGAAGAATTTTATGACATGGGCGATATGGCACTCTCTCCTGACGAGCAGTGGCTCGCCTGGACAGAGGACACACAAGGAGACGAGCGCTACACGCTTTGGATAAAATCGCTGCCCAGCGGCGAGCCTGTCTCTCTGCTCAGCGATATTGGCGCGGGCTTATGTTGGGCTGAAGACCAGACAGCAAGCTCGGCAACCCTCTTTTTTACTCGATTTGATGCAACCCAACGCCCTGACAGTATTTGGCAAGTATCGCTCCCTTTTAACGCACCTGCACAGCACTCAGCGCCTACTCTGGTGCTGCGTGAAAAGGACCCTGAGTTTTGGCTGGGCATTGGCAAAACCCGCTCGCGCCAGTGGTTACTGATCGAAAGCGGCTCGAAAGATACCAACGAGATTTACGCGCTGCCCGCGCATCAGCCATCGGCCGTGCCACTCTGTGTGCAGCCCCGTCAACCCGGCGTTGAGTACACGATTGACCACCGGCCAGGCACCTTTTACCGCGTCCATAACCAGGCGAGCGCGCATTTTCAGCTCGACTTCCTGGACGAACCTGCCCTGGGTAACCCTGAAGCACGCTGGCAGCCACTTATCGCGCCGCGCGATGACACCACACTGGAAGGTATTGATGCGTTTTCCTGGGGGCTGATTATCGCAGAGCGCGACCATACCCAAGCGCAGGTAGTGCTGCGTCGCTGGGTGTTGGATGCACAGCATCATCGCCTGGTTGACGACTACCTTAGCCTGCCAGAGCAACCTTGTTCCCAATCACTTGAAGATGCGCCGCATTTTGACACCCAGGAATTACGCTTACGCGAGGAGTCCTTTACACAGCCCCCCAGCTGGTTTGCGCTTGATCTTGCCAGTGGCGAGCGAACACTCCTTAAGCGCGTTCCCGTTTATGGTGGTTTAACACCGGAGCAGTTGGTAAGTCGCCGAATATGGCCCACCAGCGCAGACGGTGAGCAAGTACCGGTCTCTATCGTAATGCGTGCGGACCTGGTCGGTGAGCCATTACCCACGCTACTTTATGGCTACGGTGCTTACGGGGAAGCGCTTGACCCGTGGTTTTCTATTGCCCGCTTGGAGTTGCTTGAACGCGGCGCCGCGTTTGCAGTTGCCCATGTGCGCGGCGGTGGCGAGCGGGGTGAACCCTGGTACTTGCAGGGTAAAATGGCGCACAAAGAGAATAGCTTTAACGACTTTCTGGCCGCGCGGGATGCGCTGGTGGAGTGCGGAGTAAGTGACCCTGCGCGAGTAGTCGCTTACGGCGCCAGCGCTGGCGGTTTATTGGTCGGCACGTGTGTTAATCGTGCTCCCAAGGCTTTTTGTGCCGCTGTGCTTGATGTGCCGTTTTTGGATGTCTTACGCACGATGCAAAACCCCGAACTTCCCCTAACCACCGCTGAGTACAGCGAATGGGGAAACCCCGAAACACCCGAAGTGGCCGAACGCATTCGTCACTACTCGCCCATGGACAATATAACGGCCCAAGAGTATCCCGCGCTTTGGATTGAAGGCAGTTGGTTTGATACACGGGTGAGCTACTGGGAGCCTGCCAAATATTACGCGCAAGTCACCCTACAGCAGCTAGGCAGCGCCCCTGTTTTGATGCATACCGATATGAGCAGCGGGCATGGCGGTGCATCCGGCCGATTTAAAGCGTGGCAAGATACCGCTAGGCAAGACGCGTTTATCCTTTGGGCATTGGGGTTAGCCGCCGATTTCAAGGATAGCACCATCTAAGCAGCCCACTGCTTTAAACCTCCCACCGTTAGGCAGCCTTCGCGCTGCCTTTTATTTTTTTGAAAATACTTTCCACAAAAACAATTTTGCTTCATACTCAACTTTAGTCGAATGCTTTTACCTTTACTATTGGAGCAAGCAATGAAGCACCAGGACCACTTCCCAACCATTTGGGACATGCCGCTTAAGCAACCGTCCGCCAAGCCGAATAAAAACAGAGCAGCTAAAAACACAGCGGCTCAACCATCCTTGTTCAAAGGCATAATGCTTGCCTTAAGAAATATAGCCAAGCACAAGCCCGTCGCCTAACGATCACGTCAGGCTGGATATTTGTGTGGACCGGCTTAATGTCGTCAAAAAGGAGAGGGCTGGGGCTGCCACTTGCAGGATGGTTACTTACATGGGCAGTACAGCAATAATGTGGGATTCAAGTTCTCGTTCAGGCACATCATCCTGAGAGACCGCAAAGCTACGCACGCTGATGCCTTTACGGTGCACGCGCTCGGCATCATTACTCAGCAGCGGATGCCAGCCAGCTAACTTCCGCCCTTCGGATACTCGGCGATACGCGCACGAAGCGGGCAGCCAGGTAAACTCTTTTACCAGTGCAGGCGTCAGTTGGGTGCAGTCAGGCACACTATCAAAGCGATTCGGGTAATCACTGCATTGGCAGCTTTGAATATCCAGCAGGCGGCAGGCGACGTTCAAGACAGCCAGCTCCTGCGTTTCATCATCATGTAGCTTTAACAGGCAACACTGCCCGCAGCCATCGCAAAGTGCCTCCCACTCGTGCGGGGTAAGCTCTTCCAGCGTGTAACGCTCCCAAAAGCGCTCGCGCATTCCGGTTTCCATCCTTACTCCTCTTGCGGGTTATACGCGTAATTTACAGCCCATCGCTGCTTAACGTGGCGCTTAACGCTGGCCATAGCGAATGATAATCCGCTTCCAGTAAACGATAGTCGCTTTGCAGCCAAGGGATGAGTTCAGCAAGCCGATTTGGTCCTGACAAGCGCTGACCAAGACCCGCAACTGCCTTGCAGGTAAAATCAAAATCGGCGTAATTTCTTAGCCAATCATGCTTGATCATAAAGGGCATCATCCCCTCCAGCCGATTGGGCGCCGGTCTCGCTGACAACAGGCGATAACAGCGCTCTACCATTTGCTGCTGCTCAAGCAAGCCGGCCTTATCTCGCGCTAAAAAATGATCCCACACAATATCCAGTGCAATCCCAGCGTAGCGTCGCTTACCTGCAGGCGCCCGATGTTTCGCATTTAGCACGCTTGGATGCTGGTCGACCCAGGCATCCACTTTACGGTGATGCTGTATGCCGCTCGCGACATCGGCTGGCCAATCACCCAGATGGCTACCTTTAACACCATCGGCAATCAGGTTACCGTAAAGAAAATCATCACTCCCTTCACAGGCAAGCCAGGCATGGGCCAGGAAATTCACGGTAGCGGCTACTGCGCCGCGTCGCGCGCGTTTAATTGCGCGCGATGTACATCAAGCAAGTAATCCTCTTTTGCAGGCGGCATCTGCAGATAAAAGCCCTGCTCATCAATAGCGGCTATAACGTCATCCACATTTACTCGGGCCAGTTTTTTATCGGCGGTGAGAATCATGGTGAATACCGCAACGGGCTTTCCAAACGTTGCAAGCAGCGCCTCAGGAACGGGCGTGAACCCTTTGCGCTTATCAACGTATAAATACATTTCATCTTTTCGCGAGCTTTTAAAAATCTCACAAAGCAGCTTGTCACTCATTTAGACAACTCCTTTAATGCCTGCTCAAGCTCATCGGCGAAACATTCGCCCCGCCATCCTTGTGGCAGAGTTAAAGGCTGGCTTGCCATGTCCTGCATAACCAACGCCTCAATATCACGGCGGCGCATCAACACTTCAGACGCCATGCCAAGCCCGGCCGCTTTCGTGTTAATAACGGATTTTAGGGCTTTGAAACGTTGTTTAAAGGCGGGCTGCATCGGGTCCGGCCAACGCGCCAACAGCTCATTTTCGTCGCAGTGCTGGGCCTTTTTAACCATTGCCAATAGCGTGTCGCCCTCTTTTTTGACCAACGCTGGCTTAAAGCCTTCCACCTCGGCCAACTCATAGCGATTTTTCGGCATGGCGTCAGCAGCCGCAAACAGCAACTTGTCACTAATAAGCCAATTGCGCGGCAAATTACGCCGCCGTGTTTCGCCTTCCCGCCAAATGGTCATCAGGCGATAAGCTTCTAATTGGCGCGGATCAAGCCGCCATAGCTGACGGTGACGGGCGTACCACTGGCCATCCGCTTCAACACTGCGCCCGGCCTGTTCGATCAAACTGGCACACTCTTCATGCAGCCATTGGCCGCGGCCTAACCCTTCCAGTCGTTCAGCCTGATGCGCCCATACTTGAAGCAGGTAAATAACATCCAACGCCGCATAGTCACACTGAGAGGACGTCAAAGGCCGCTCTAGCCAGTTGGAGCGTGTCTCCTCTTTGGGCAGCGTTTCGCCTATCCAAAACTCCACCAGCTTTTGATACCCCATCGAGGGCACTTCACCGAGAAACCCTTGAGCAACCTGCGTATCCACCAATGGCGTTGGCAGCACCCCGGCCCAATGCTGAAAAACTTCTAAATCTTCACTACACGCATGCAGCAGTTTAATGGCGCTATTTTGCAGTAACTGCCGAAAGGCGGGCGTGCAGGACGTGGCCAGCGGGTCAACCAAATACGCAACGTCCCCGGCAGCAAATTGAATTAATGCAGGGACGGGGAAAAACGTGTTTTCACGGAAAAACTCTGTATCCAGCGCGATGACAGGGGCGTTGGCCACTTGTGCGCAGGCCGCATCAAGCGCCTCGGGGCTGTCAATCCACTGGTATACGGGGGAGGCTAGAGAAGACAAAGCATACTTCCAGGTTGCTACAACCGCGATTGCGCTTGCAATGTTGATGGGTTAATCGCTGGTAAAGGGCTGTCGGCCATTAAACGCACGGCTTAAGGTACCGCCATCGACATACTCAAGCTCACCACCCATAGGAACACCATAAGCTAAACGTGAAAACTTCACGCCGTAGTGGGCCAATTGAGCGGCGATATAGTGCGCGGTTGCTTCACCTTCGACGGTTGGGTTGGTCGCCAGTACAATTTCTTCGATATGGCCTTCTGCTACACGCGTTTCCAACTGCTCAAGCCCAATCGCGTCAGGACCGATACCATCCAGAGGCGACAAGTGCCCATGAAGCACAAAATAGCGGCCCTGAAAGCCGCCCGCTTCCTCAATCGCCAGCTGATCAGCGGGTGACTCAACCACACACAATAAGGCATCGTCGCGGCGAGGCGTTTCGCATATCGCGCAAATATCTGCTTCGGTCAGTGTGCGACAGCGCTGACAGTAGCCGACCTCGTCAATCGCTTTTTGAATAACCGAAGCAAGACGCTGACCGCCTGCCCGCTCACGCTCAAGCAAATGCATTGCCATACGTTGGGCCGTCTTCGGCCCAACCCCTGGCAACACACGAAACGCATCCATCAGTTGTTCAATAAGAGGAGAGAATCGCATTACTTAGAACGGCATCTTGAAACCAGGCGGCAGGTTCAATCCAGCCGTTGCTTCTTCCATCCGAGCTTTAGAGTTTGTTTCAACTTTACGTACAGCATCATTCACCGCGGCGGCTAAAAGATCTTCAAGCAGCTCTTTATCTTCTTCCATTACGCTTGGATCGATGCTGACCTGGCTCACGTCATGGCGTCCGTTCATGGTGACTTTAACCATGCCTGCGCCGGCTTCACCGTATACTTCTGACTGAGCGGCTTCTTCCTGAATGCGCTGCATTTTTTCCTGCATCTCTTGGGCTTGCTTCATCAAGTTGCCCATTCCACCTTTCAACATGGTGTTCTCTCCTGGCTAATTAAAGACGGGGTTGTTAAAAAACGAGTATCCGGTGCAGTGCTAACGCTTGGCGGCCGCGGGCTTGACGGTTGATTCTATCAGCGTCGCACCAAACGCCTGCTGTAACTTCTGTATATTGGGATCGTGGTTCAAGAGATCAACAGCCTGCGCATGCTGCTCTTGATTCAACCGCTCTTCGCGCTGACGCGGTGTCTCACTCTGTGTCGACAGCTCGGCCACCACGAATTCGACCCGGCGCGGCACCCCTTGTTCACTTAATGCGCGTTCGATGCGCGTTTTGTGAATCTCTGCCTGCATGGCCGCCTGGCTTGGATCCAAGCGCAGCGTCAACGTATTGCCATCGTCGCTCTCCAGCAGACAGTTCGCCGCCAAACTGCGCGTTAAGCCGCCCAAGCCTAAAGAATCAAAGCATAGCAGCCATTTTGCATGGTCCAGCACTTCATTGCCGATGTCAGCGATGGGCGCTGTCTGCTCAGGGGCTGGCACGGCTTCTGACTCAGAGGTTGATACCGGCGCTGAAGCCAACACAGCCTCTGAAGCGGGTGCTTTGCGAACACTTGGCGAAGGCACTTCCGCTTGGCCGCTTTCATGTGCTTCGGCTTGCTCTACGTCATCAAGCGACCATGGCGGCGGCATTGGGCTATCCGCGGCAGCTGCCTCGTTATCGTCTGCTTTATACCCTGTTGAACCCATCCGTATTTCGGGACTATCGCCAAGCGCTTCCCCTTCAACACGTGCATCAGGCGCTGGCTGCTGGGCATGTTTTTTTTCGAGCTCTGCTTGCGGCGTGTCTATATAGTCTGTGTCTGCCTTTGGCTGATCCCCAGCCCCAGTTACGGGAGCATCGGATAGAGAGCTAACCGCAGACGCTTCGGGCTCTGATTGAACATAATTGCTGGCCGAGGCTGAAGCAGGTGACTGAGTCGCCGTACTGGCTGGCGCTGCGCTCTGCCCCACGCTTTGACTTCCCTCCGACCCTGTTGGCTCAGCACGCAGCGGTAGCGGCGTGCGGGGCGGCTTGGGCACGCCCTGCGGCCGGAATGCCAGCATGCGCAGTAGCGTCATTTCCAGCGCACTGCGCAAGTCAGGCGCGTGTGCCATATCGCCTCGGCCTTGAAGCCCTATCTGGTAGTAGAGCTGAATATCTTCAGCGGTAAAGCGGCTGGCGAGCTGTAAAATAGCCTCTCGATCACCATGACTGTTATCCACGGCGTCCGGCACCATTTGGGCAACGGCAAGACGGTGCAAAATAGCCGACAGCTCGTCTAGCACGGCAGCAAAATCAGGGCCCTGTTCTGCCAATTGTGCTACTTCAGCCAGCAGTTGCTGCACATCTACATCCGCCAGCGCGCTTACCAGCGCTAAAATATGCCGGTGATCCAGGGTTCCCAGCATCGCCGCTACATCGACATGGCGGACGGCGCCCTGCCCAAAGGCAATCGCCTGGTCGGTCAGACTCATGGCGTCACGCATTGAGCCTTCAGCTGCTTTGCCTAATAGCCATAGCGCGCTTTCATCGAAGGCCACGCCCTCTTCACCCAGTACATAGGTGAGATGCTCAACAACTCGCTCAGGCGGCATGTGTTTAAGCGTGAACTGAAGGCAGCGCGACAGCACCGTTGCAGGCAGCTTTTGCGGATCCGTAGTGGCAAGCAGAAACTTAACGTGAGGGGGCGGCTCTTCCAGCGTTTTCAATAGCGCGTTAAAACTGCTGGTTGAAAGCATGTGCACCTCATCAATCAGGTACACCTTGTAACGCCCCTGGGTGGGCGCGTACTGCACGTTATCCAGTAATTCGCGGGTATCTTCTACCTTGGTGCGCGACGCCGCATCGACTTCGATCAAATCGACAAAACGCCCTTCATCAATGGCTACGCAGCTATCGCACTGACCACACGGTGTTGAGGTAATGCCCTCATCGCCGCGCCCGTTAGCCGTGCAGTTCAAGCATTTGGCCAATATACGTGCAAGCGTGGTTTTACCGACACCGCGGGTGCCAGTAAATAAATAGGCGTGGTGAAGACGCCCCTGGTCAAGCGCATTGACCAAGGCGCGCTGAACATGGGCCTGACCCACGAGTTCGTGGAATGTACGTGGTCGCCACTTGCGGGCCAGAACCTGATAGCTCATTGAGCAATACTTCCTTCGGCGGGCTGTCCTGATGATGCATCTTTCAATAACAGCAGGTGCCACAATGCGTGATAAAACGCCATTCTAGCGGCTACGCCGCAGCCCGCCAACCGCCCGAGCGGGGAACTCGGGCGTTATCGTTAGGCGTTATCGTTAGGCGTTATCTGCACCATCTTCCGCACCTGCCCGCTGGGCAGCTTCTTTAACCAGCTTTTCGAGCTCGCCGTTTTGATGCATTTCCACGACAATATCGCAGCCACCGACCAGCTCACCTTCAACCCACAGCTGCGGGAAAGTAGGCCAATTGGCGATTTTAGGCAGCTCAGCACGGATATCCGGGTTATCCAAAATATTAACGAACGCAAAGCGCTCACCGCAGTTCATCAAGGCCTGGACCGTCTGGGCTGAGAAGCCACACTGCGGCAGCTGAGGCGAGCCTTTCATGTAAAGCAAAATGGGATTTTCGCTGATTTGACGCTGAATATTTTCGGCTGTTGTGCTCATAAAAGTACTCCTTAAGTAAAGAACTAGCGCAACGAAGGTCAGTATACGCACGAAATAAACCGTAGATCACCCAGGCGCCTGACGCCTGCCTTAATACCTGAGTACGGTACTCGGCCTTAATCTTTGGAGGCCATTCTACGCGTGCCGTTCGCGTTGCGCATCCCCCGCCGCCTCGCTAGGATGGTGTTTTTACGCGGAGAGAAGCAACCATGGCGACACGCCATTTCCTTACCCTGCTGGATTTGACGCCTGATGAACTGAGTTATTTGATTCAGCGTGCCATTAAAATTAAAACAGATCTTAAAGCCAACGGGCCGGAGTATGCGCCGCTGGCGAACCGAACGCTGGCGATGATCTTTGAAAAATCGTCGACACGTACACGCGTATCGTTTGAAACCGGCATGGCGCAATTTGGCGGGCACGCGCTGTTCTTATCTCCGCGCGACACTCAGTTAGGGCGCGGCGAGCCAATCGAAGACACCGCTCGCGTGCTTTCTGAGATGGTCGATGCCGTTATGATCCGCACCTTCTCTCATGCAGGCCTTGAAACCTACGCCAGCGCCAGCAGCGTTCCCGTCATTAACGCGTTAAGCGATGACTATCACCCCTGCCAGCTACTGGCCGACGTGATGACCTGGACCGAGCTACGCGGAAGCGTTAAGGGCCGCACCGCCGTCTGGATTGGCGACGGTAACAACATGTGTCACTCGTGGATTAACGCGGCGCGCCAGTTTGATTTCCATCTGCGCATTTGCTGCCCGAAAGGCTACGAACCACGCGCCGACATCATGGAGGCCGCTGGGGATCACGTCACACTAATGCACGACCCGCAGGCAGCCGTTCAGGGCGTAGACCTGGTGACCACCGATGTTTGGGCGTCCATGGGTCAAGAGGAAGAGCAGGCCAAGCGTGAAGCGGATTTTGCCGGTTTCCAGGTCACAGAAACCATGCTGGATCAGGCGCAAAGCGATGTACTGTTCTTGCACTGCCTACCTGCACACCGTGGCGAAGAGATCAGCCATACGCTGCTTGATGACCCCCGCACCGTGGTATGGCAAGAAGCTGGAAACCGCTTACACGCGCAAAAGGCGTTAATCGAGTTTTTACTGCTTGGCCAGATTAGCGAATAAACCCGCATCAATAGCCACCAAAGAACCCTGTTTGGTGGCTATTGATATTGATGGCTTGCATCAGATGGCGAGTTTTAGGCAACCATCACCCAAGAGCCATTGATACACGCATACGAAAAAGCCTCGCTATGAATAGCGAGGCTTTTTCGATTAATTCTGGTGGAGCCTAGCGGGATCGAACCGCTGACCTCAACACTGCCAGTGTTGCGCTCTCCCAGCTGAGCTAAGGCCCCAATGCCGTCGCCCTTACGGACTAAGCGAGGCGCATGCTATTATGAAACCGGACCAAGGTCAAGAAACCATTCAAATACGCGTTTGCTAATTCTACTTTATAGTCAGCTGTGGCACTCTATGGGTCAGCGTCAGAGGCTACCTTCTGAGCCCACTATGTTTCCACGCAGGAGCCAGCCCCCTTGATCAACGTTCTAATCGCCGATGATCATCATCTGGTAAGAACCAGTATTGCTCATCTGCTAAATGAAGAGAGCGATATCAAAATTGTCGGTGAGGTCGACGATGGCGAAAGCGCAGTCACCCAGTGCCGTCATTTAAAACCGGACATTGTCCTGATGGACATACGCATGCCGGGGATAGGCGGGCTGGAAGCAACGCGCCGCATCCATCGTACGATGGAAGATATCAAGGTACTGATCTTAACGGCGCACATGGAAGACAGTGTACTACGCCGCATGTTGGAGGCTGGCGCATCCGGGTTTTTAAGCAAGGGCGCCGGCGCAACAGAAATGACCGATGCGATCCGCCAGGTATTTCATGGTCGTCGCTACGTCAGCCAAGAGATAGCCCAGCGCTTGGCCTTGTCTCACTTTACTAACGAAGACAACCCGTTTAGCCACCTCTCCCATCGCGAGCTACAAATTGCATTAATGATCGTCAACTGTCAGCGCGTTCAGGATATTTCTGACCGTTTGCATTTGAGTCCCAAAACCGTGAATACATACCGCTATCGGCTATTTGATAAACTTCAGGTGGCCACCGATGTCGAACTGACACACCTGGCACTACGTCATGGGCTAGTGGATGGCTTTGACGCCAGTCAGGGATAAACCTAACATCCTTAGCCACTCCTCGGCGTTCGATACGGTGCAATGACATTTAATGCAAAACAGTTTTTAAGCTCGGCAAGCACCTCCCCCGGCGTTTACCGTATGCTTGACGAACACAGCGATACGCTCTATGTAGGCAAAGCGAAACGCTTAAAAGCCCGCCTTGCCAGCTATTTTCGTGGCCAGTTGAACACTAAAACGCAGGCGATGGTGGCACGGATTGCGGATATTCAAATCACCGTAACCCGCAGCGAAACCGAGGCACTGCTACTTGAGCAAACCCTGATCAAGGAGCTTCGCCCGCCCTACAATATTTTATTACGGGATGATAAGTCCTACCCGTTTATCTTCGTCACCGACCGCCACAACTATCCCAGACTTGAATATAAACGCGCACGTCAACGGCGTGACGACGGCCGCTACTTGGGCCCCTATCCTAGCAGCGGCGCGGTACGCGAAAGTCTGTCACTCATGCAGAAAATCTTCCGCATTCGCAACTGCGAAGACAGCGTTTTTGCCCATCGCTCTCGTCCGTGCCTACAGCATCAAATCCAGCGCTGTAGCGCCCCTTGCGTAGACTACATTGCAAAAGAGGATTACCGCCGCGACGTTGAACACGCCGTTATGTGTCTGGAAGGCAAAAGTGAGCACGTAACCCAAGCGCTGACCGAGGCGATGGAAGCCGCCAGCCAAGACCTGGATTTTGAGGAGGCTGCCCGCTTCCGTGACCAGATACAGCAATTACGCCAGCTACAGCAGCGCCAATTTGTCGATAACCAGAACGGCGATGCCGATATTTTCGCGCTCGCCCAACGGCCAGGCGCGCTAGGCGTTTCGGTGTTAAGCGTTCGCGATGGACGCATGCTCGGCGCCCGCCACCATGCGCCCAAAAACGGTCTGGACCTTTCCCCAGAAGCCCTACTGACCGAGGTGGTGAGCCAGTACTATTTTGGCCAACCGCATAACGTGCCCAGTGAAGTCATTACCAGTCATGTGCTGGATGACAGCGACCTGATTGCCGAGGCGCTCACACAGCAAGCGGGCAAGCGTATTCGTGTGACAAGCCAGGTACGCGGGCATCGCGCCCAGTGGCAGCAGCTGGCGATGACCAATGCTGAGCAGCAGTTAGCGTCTCAATTGGCGAACCATACACAGCTCACCCAGCGCTTTGCAGCGCTTCAGAAAGCGCTGGGCCTTGAATCCATGCCCGAACGGCTTGAGTGTTTCGATATCAGCCATAGCCAGGGTGAAGCCACCGTGGCCTCCTGCGTGGTCTTTGACCATCAAGGGCCGCGCAAGAGCGACTATCGCCATTTCCGCATAGAAGGCGTGGCGGCGGGCGATGATTACGCCGCCATGCAGCAAGCGCTGACGCGAAGGCTGAAACGCGTAGAAAGCGGCGAAGCCATCGCTCCGGATATTGTGATTGTCGATGGCGGCAAAGGTCAGCTTAATATGGCCCGCGAGGTGCTCAACCAACTCGGCATTACCACGATCATTTTGCTAGGCGTTGCCAAAGGCACCACACGCAAAGCCGGGCTTGAGACACTTTTTTTGGAAACATCGGATAACCCACTTCCCTTGGACCCCGCTTCCCCTGCTCTGCACTTGATTCAGCATATTCGGGATGAATCGCACCGTTTTGCAATTGCAGGCCACCGAGCCCAGCGCGACAAGGCCAGGCGCACTTCTACGCTGCAAGACATTCCCGGCATTGGCCCTAAACGGCGCCGTGAGTTGTTACGTTTTTTTGGCGGATTGCAAGGTGTGCAGAAAGCGAGCCGCGCCGAGCTGGCAAGAGTCCCAGGCATTAGTGCCGCACTTGCAGAGAGTATTTATTTGGCCCTGAATGGATAAACCACCATTGGGCATAGATGCTAGTCGCTAAGGCGGATAGAATAGCCTTTACTACATTTCGAATTTAATGACTCTCCGGTAAGGATCGCCAGCCGCGATGAATATACCCAACGTACTTACACTGGCAAGAGTTGCCTTTATTCCCTTGCTCGTTGTGCTGTTCTACTTGCCTTTTAACTGGAGCATGCCGCTGGCGGCTGGCCTTTTTGCGCTAGCCTCGATGACCGATTGGCTAGATGGCTATTTGGCCCGCCGCTGGAATCAGTCAACACCCTTTGGCGCTTTCTTAGACCCAGTGGCCGACAAACTAATGGTCGTTGTGGCACTCGCGCTGTTGATTGAGCGCTACGATACACTCATTCTGACCTTGCCTGCGCTTGTCATTATTGGCCGTGAAATTGTGATATCGGCCCTACGCGAATGGATGGCAGAAATGGGCAAGCGGGGCCTGGTCGCGGTTTCCTGGATAGGCAAGCTTAAAACCACGCTCCAGATGGTGGCCCTGCTGATCCTTTTGGCGCTGCCGCCCACACATGAAATCGCCCTGCTGGGTGTGGTAGTGCTGTACGTCGCTGCGGCCTTAACGCTTTGGTCCATGATCCAATATTTAAAGGCTGCCTGGCCGCACCTTAGCCGCTCCATGTAAGCAGTTGATTCCTCGAAGGGGATGTTTGCATCATTGAGGATTGACAACCGCTCAACGATGCGTATAATTCGCCCTCGAGTCGAGCGGGAATAGCTCAGTGGTAGAGCATCGCCTTGCCAAGGCGAGGGTCGAGAGTTCGAATCTCTTTTCCCGCTCCAACTTGGATTGTGCGGCAAGCAGGTTAGGTCGAGAGCTGGAACGCCAGCCCGGTCGAATCTATCTTCCCGCTCCATCGACTCTTTAGGCTGGATGGCAGAGTGGTTATGCAGCGGACTGCAACTCCGTGTACGCCGGTTCGATTCCGACTCCAGCCTCCACTTTTGTGTTAAGTGCAACGATACACCAATTGCACTGCCCGGATGGCGAAATTGGTAGACGCAAGAGACTTAAAATCTCTCGGAGGTAACTCCGTGCCGGTTCAAGTCCGGCTCCGGGCACCATTGCTTTTATCTTCCCTTATGACTTTATTATCTGCGAGATCATTTTGATCGACGCGGATTTTTTTGCGTCTATACATCGTCAACGACTAATGACTACGCTATGCGCTTACCTTTTATGCGCCATAGCGCCAGATAGCAAAAACAAGGAGCGGGCCGCATGAGCACGCCAACAACGGATGTATTAATTATTGGCGGCGGCGTCGCCGGGTTAACCCTCGCCCTGGACATTGCCGACCACCTGTCGGTGACACTGGTAAATCCAGCCCACAATGATAAAGGCGCCAGCCGATGGGCCCAGGGTGGCATTGCAGCGGTGCTCTCCCCCGAAGACAACCTGGAAGCGCATATTCGTGACACACTTGTAGCCGGTGACGGGTTATGTGATGAGCAGGCTGTACGTTTTACCGTTACACACGGCCCGGCGGCCATCCAATGGTTAATTGATCGAGGGGTACACTTTACCCCGGACCCCGCCCCTGACGCTTGCTATCCGTATCACCTGACCCGTGAAGGCGGCCATAACGCCCGGCGTATTATTCATGCTGACGACGCCACGGGACGCGCTGTGGTAGATACCCTGCAAGACAAAGTCGCCGCGCATGCCAATATTACCCTGCGCCGCGATATCACTATTTTAGGGTTACTCCAAAACTGCCACGGGCACTGCACAGGTGCCTATGGCATCGATACAGAGCGACAACGGCAAACACTCACCGCGACTTACACCACGCTAGCCACCGGGGGCGCTAGCGGCCTTTATCGCCATACCACAACCCCTACCCCCGGTAGCGGCGAAGGCATGATGATGGCTGCGGAGCTTGGCGCGCGATTAATGAATCTGGAGTTTCAGCAGTTTCACCCGACCAGCCTGTATGATCCTGACGGCCCCGCGTTTTTAATTAGCGAAGCCGTACGTGGCGAAGGTGGTTACTTGCTCAATGAAGCCGGTGAGCGGTTTATGCCAGCCATTGATCCTCGCGCAGAACTTGCTCCCAGGGACGTTGTTGCGCGAGCCATCGATGCTCAAATTCAGCAAAGCACCCAAGGGCACGTATGGCTGGATATCCGCCACCTTGGTGAAAAAGCCATTCACCACCACTTCCCAACCATTTTGGCACACTGCGCCTCACGCGGGATTGATATCATCCAGCAACCCATCCCCGTCGTCCCCGCCGCCCACTATAGCTGCGGGGGCATTACCACCGATCATCAGGGCGCGACAGGCATACCGGGGCTTTATGCAGTCGGTGAAGCTGCCTGTACCGGCCTACATGGTGCCAACCGCATGGCCAGCAACTCACTATTGGAGTGCCTGGTGTATGCGCGTAGCTGTGCAAGCGCACTTCGAGAACAACATCTCAACGAATGGCACGCGCCGCCCATTACGCCCCTACCACCGTCCGCCCGGTTATTAAGCGTTGAAGAGCAGGACCTACTGGCTCAATGGCGCCACGAGCTACGTACCACGATGAGCCAACAGGTGTCGATTGTACGCAGCAACTCAGGATTGGCTGCCGCCCATGAGCAGTTGGCGTTATTGGATAAGCGTTTGGAACGCTTAGGAGCCGGCCAGTTTCAACCTGAGTACATGCAGTTACGTCAAGCAATCAGGCTGGCTCAACTAACCGTTATCGCTGCATCGAAACGGCATGAATCACGCGGGCTACATTACTCTATGGATTGGCCGTCTCACCTTCCCGCCCCTGCGATTTCTTGTTTAACGCTAGCGGATTTAATGCCCGGCACGGTGGTATAAGCGGCGCAACAAACGGTGATGATGACGAGAGAAACTATCGGGCCACAGCCAGAGCCGCTGTGGCCCCACCCACAAGCCCACCAACCAAGGCCCCAGGTAATCACAGCGAACCACCACTTCATCGCTCAGCTCTCCATAGGGCTTTCGCCAACGGCCATAAATAGCCGTATCACGCTTGCTTAGATAAAGCACGCCATGGACTTGCCTATGCAGAGTACGCCATAGCAAAAGGCTGATGACAAGGGTAATGCCGCTGCCTACCCAAAGCCCCAATACCCAGTAGCTCAACGAACAGAGCCCCATCGCCAAACCCGAGTGAAGCAGGCCTGCCGTTTTAGAGGGTACGATAGGCAGAATTATCGGTGTTTTCTGCATGCTCAACGATCATTTTCACCATATGCTTTAACGCTGGGTCTTCAGGCCATTCACGGTGCATGAGCCAAACAAACAAGTCCTGGTCTTCTTCTTCAATTAGGCGCTGATAAATCAACTGCTCCTCTTCGCTAAGTGTGTCAAAGCGTTTTTCTAAAAACGGGATCAGCAACAGATCAAGCTCCCACATACCGCGACGCGAATGCCAGTAGAGTCGCTTACGTAGCACGGCTGCTGGGGATGTATCGTCGTTCAAGGTCAGCCTCTTTCATTGGTAAAATGAAGCGTCAGTATACCTAAGCTAAAGGGTCGCGCCAGCGCCAAGCTTCGCCTATGCTGTTATTCAGTCTAGTACCTTGTTTTATCTGAATTGTTTAATATCAATTTGCACAGTATGCTGAATTCGAGGTTATCAAGGTCAGCCGCTATTATTAACGGCAGCCTTCACCGTTTACAGGGAGCCAACCGATGACAAAATCTGAACTAATCGAACAAATCGCGATGCGTCAACCGGAGCTATCCGCCAAAGAAGTCGAGACGGCGGTACGTATTATACTGGATGATATGACGGACGCTCTTTCCAGCGGCGGTCGTGTGGAAATACGTGGCTTTGGCAGTTTCTCACTGCATTTCCGTGAGCCGCGTACTGGCCGTAACCCCAAAACGGGCGATCCGGTCGAGCTGGACGGTAAATATGTACCGCACTTTAAGCCCGGCAAAGAGCTGCGCGAACAGGTAGATGCCAGTCGTGCGCTGGGTTACTAACACAGAGCCCGAAGCCACCATACTTTGATAATCTGTGACTGTGGGATGACGTCGCGCCAAGACTCATACACAATAGGGTCATACTGCGAACGTCACTGACTAGGAAACTCTCATGCGTTGGATTAAAGGGCTGATTCTCGCCATTATTTTGCTGGTTGTTCTACTGGTAGGCATCTTGTTTGCCGTCAACAATCAGCAAACCATTGCCTTGAATCTGATCTGGGTTGAACTCCCCCCCATCACACTCTCGGTATGGCTGCTGGCGACATTAACGTTTGGCGTCATACTCGGCATGCTCGCAATGATGGGGGTATACGTACGGTTGAAAGCACGTCTTGCACGCAGCGAGCGCCATAACAAACAGCAGCGCAAAGAGCTTGATCGTTTACGCACCCAGGAGTTTAAGGAACTAGCGTAAATGCATGATGTCATGCTGCTAGGGCTACTATTGGTAGCGATTGCCATAGGCTTCGGGCTAGGCATTCGATACGCTGCCCAGCACCACCGGCGAGCGCCAACAGCGCCGCCTTCTCAACTGTCGCGCGAATATTTCGTTGGGTTAAATTACCTGCTGAATGAGCAACCCGATGAAGCCATTAACACATTTATCAGTGCACTTGATGTTAATAGCGATACGGTAGATACCCATATCGCGCTGGGTAAGCTCTTTCGCACGCGTGGCGAGGCAGACAAAGCCGTCAGTATTCACCAAAACCTGCTCGCACGCCCGGCCCTATCGCATGGCACCAACGAACGCATCCAGCTTGAGCTTGCGCGCGATTTTATAGCGCCAGGTGTTCATGACCGTGCCCAGAGACTGCTGCACTCGCTGCTTGAGCAATCCACCGACGATGATCGCCGCTATGCGGCCAAGCAGCTACTGGTGGATCTTCTGGAGCGCGAAAAGGAGTGGCAAACCGCTTTAGAGGTGATCCAGCCCCTGCTAAAGCAGCACCCAGGTATGCGGCGCCCAGCGTCACACTGGCTATGCGAGCTGGCCATAGAAGAGATCCAACAATCCAGCCGTGCGCTCGCGAAAAAGCATCTAAAAAAAGCCTTACTGCTGGATGAACGTTGCATTCGCGCCACACTACTGTTGGCGGATCTTGAGATGGATAACGGCCACTATGGCCGCGCGATAGAACGTCTTGACCATATTCCTGAACAGGATGCCGCGCATATCCCAACCATGCTGCCAACCCTTCAGCGGGCCTATGCGCGTAACGACGATATAGCAGGTCTGGAGAAGCACTTATACCGTCTACTGGGCCAGGCACCTTACACCAGCGTTATCGTGACGCTCGGCGAGCTTATTCACCAGCGGGATGGCGTGGATACCGCCATTGAGTTAACCGGAAACTGGCTACGTGATGCGCCGAGCCTTGGCGGGTTGGACTATCTGCTGGATCTGTATGTCGAAAGCCAGAAGCTAAGTGGAAGAACGGCGCCGGACACTCGCTTATCACTGCTTAAATACCACACGGATGCGCTTTTAAAAGATCGTCCACGCCATCAATGCAGGCGCTGTGGTTTTACAAGTGATGCCCTTGCCTGGCAGTGCCCCAGTTGCCGCCGCTGGGGCACTACCAAGCCGATTACCGGTGTAGAGGGCGAGTAGCCACATACATATCGTGCTACTGAAGCTCTGCTTCGATAGCCGCCAGCGCCGCCATGGGGTCAGACGCCTGAGTAACAGGCCGCCCTATCACCAAATGTGTACTCCCTGCCTGCATCGCTTCGCTCGGCGTCATAATACGCTGCTGATCGTTAACGGCGGCAAAACTCGGCCGAATACCGGGCGTTACTTTTAAAAACGACTCACCACACACAGCCTTTAAATGTGCCGCCTCTTGGGCTGAGCATACAACGCCGTGCAGGCCGCTTTGTTGGGTCAACAGCGCCAAGCGCTCCACCTGTTCGGCGGGCGAAACGTTTAACCCCACTTCGTAAAGGTCGCTTTCCTGGAGGCTGGTTAATACGGTAACAGCGATAAGGTGCGTGTCTAAACCTTGACTAACCAAACGCTCGGCGGCAGCCTCCATCATCTTGCGGCCACCGCTGGCGTGCACATTCACCATCCAGACGCCTTGCTCTGCTGCGGCCTGAACAGCCCCCGCCACCGTATTGGGAATATCATGAAACTTGAGGTCAAGGAACACGTCGAACCCGCGCCCATGCAGCGCTTCAAGGATAGCCGGGCCGCTGCGGGTATAAAGCTCTTTACCTACTTTTAAACGACACCGGGCGGGGTCTAGCTGGTCCGCCATGCACAAGGCGGCGTCAAGTGACGGGTAATCAAGCGCGATAATCAACGGGGATTCAGACACAACACTACTCCATACGCATTTTTAAGCATTATATCAGTCCAACACGACCCGCTTGTAAGCTATTTGCTAACCAGTACAAGCGAAAATCCTACAAACAGTGTCGTACATCACTGACAACAATCCAACAGCGAACGCGTTAAGTTAGTCAAGGCACCCGTTAATGCAGTGTTCGTTAGTACAGTGCCCGGTTGTGCTACTTTTCTTTATCGTCAAGAAGGAACAATACGCGTAATGAACATGACATTAAAAAGCTTGTTTGCCGCCCTGTTACTTAGTTTAAGTCTGGGATTATCCAGTAGCGCACTGGCTCAAGCCGTCGCGCCTATCAATGTCAATACCGCCAATGCCGAGCTGTTGAGCGAGCTTCCCGGCATTGGACCAAGCCGCGCTACCGCCATTATCGAAGAGCGTGATACCAATGGAGAATTTGCAAGTATTGATGATTTAACGCGCGTCAGCGGCATCGGCGCAGCAACCGTAGATCGCATGCGCGACCAAATCGCACTCGAAGACTAAGCCTTGCAGTAAGCCCTGCAACATAGCAGGATTACTATTGCCCGGCGGCAGCACAGCAGCTGTTTGCCGGGCAAGTGTTTATCACATACCCAACATTGAAAAGCTCACCTAACGACTCCTCTCTCTTTCGCATTACTGCCCGTGACCTCGTGACTAGGCAAACTTTTAAATCATCCAAAGTGACATGAATTGATCCACCGGCATTGCTTCAAGCGTCGCTTGATTGCCGCAGAGCTGGCTAATCTTTTCGCAGCGAAATGCAGGGAAACGGGTGGCGAGATGGCGCTCAAACTTATCAACCAATAGCGGCATTCCCTCTTCTCGACGACGCTGATGGCCTATCGGATACTCCACTGCAACTTTGTCTGTTGCACTACCATCACGGAAAAAGACCTGTACCGCATTCGCGATAGAGCGCTTTTGCGGGTCGTGGTAAGCCGCTGAATAGTCGCTATCCTCCTCGACCACCATTTTGTCGCGCAGTACATCAATTAGCGGATGAGCCGCATGAAAGCTGTCTTCATAGTGTTCGGCGGTAAGCGAGCCAAAGATAAGCGGCACGGCCGTCATGTATTGCAGGCAGTGATCGCGGTCAGCGGGGTTAGCCAACGCTCCGGTTTTGGAAATTATCCGAATCGCTGAATCATGTGTGGTAATCACAATGCGCTCAATATCAGCCAAGCGCTCTTTTACCTGAGCGTGCAGAAGCACGGACGCTTCGCAGGCGGTTTGGGCATGGAACTCCGCCGGGAAAGCAATTTTGAATAAAATGTTTTCCATAACATAGCACCCAAACTCACGCTGAAAACGCAGGCGCCGCTCTGCTTCAGGTTTAAGGCTCAGGTCTTTATTACTATGGCTAAAGGACACATCGTAAAACCCCCATTGCGGTGTACTGAGCGCGCTGGGGATGCCCATCTCACCGCGTAATGCCATATCTGCCAGACGAACGCCTCGGGAAGTGGCATCGCCAGCCGCCCAGCTTTTGCGCGGCCCGGCATTGGGTGCATGTCGGTAGGTGCGCAGGCTCTGGCCGTCTACCCACGCATGGGAAAGCGCAGCCAGCAACTGCTCGCGCGTAGCGCCCATTAGCTTGGCAACCACCGCCGTCGAAGCCACTTTCACCAACAGTACATGATCCAGCCCCACCCGGTTGAAGCTGTTTTCCAGGGCCAACACTCCCTGAATTTCATGCGCCATGATCATGGCATTCAACACATCACGCATCGTCAGAGGCGCATCCCCCTGGGCAACCCGCTTTTGCGACAGGTGATCGGCAACCGCCAGGATGCCACCCAGGTTGTCAGAGGGATGCCCCCACTCGGCGGCAAGCCAGGTATCGTTATAATCTAGCCAGCGGATAGTTGCGCCGATATCCCAGGCCGCTTTTACCGGGTCAAGGCGTAGCGAAGTGCCCGGCACACGCGCCCCAAATGGAACCTGGGTACCTTCTACCAGCGGGCCAAGATGCTTGGTGCACTCTGGAAAACGCAGCGCCAGAAGCCCACAGCCCAACGTATCCATTAAGCAGTAACGAGCCGTAGACAGTGCCGCCGACGAGGGAGTATCAAAGCTCAGCACATAATCAGCGATTAGCTGTAGCTCATCATCGTATTCTGGCCGCTCGTTTATCTCCGCTGTGACATTCATGGAGTCGCCTCCCGATCAATGCAGTGAGTTAAAAGCTGTCGCCCGGTACGCGTACCGCACCTTCCATTAGCACGCGCGCGCTGCGACTCATAATGGCCTGATCAATCTGCCAGTGCCCGTCAACCAGGTTGGCCTCTGCGCCAACGCGCAAACTGCCCGACGGGTGGCCAAACGTAACGGACTGGCGCTTTCCGCCTCCGGCCGCCAAATTAACCAGCGTACCGTCTATCGCAGCGGCAGCAGCAATTGCCACGGCGGCAGTGCCCATCATGGCGTGATGCAATTTACCCATGGAAAGCGCCCGCACCACCAGATCGATATCACCAGCGTTAACAGCCTGACCGCTTGAGGAAACATAATCAGCTGGCGGCCCAACAAACGCTACCTTGGGCGTATGTTGGCGGCTCGCAGCCTCACTGACATCCCCTATCAACCCCATACGTACAGCGCCATGGGCACG
Source organism: Halomonas sp. AOP43-D1-4 (assembly GCF_052446175.1). NCBI lineage: Bacteria > Pseudomonadati > Pseudomonadota > Gammaproteobacteria > Oceanospirillales > Halomonadaceae > Halomonas > Halomonas sp. AOP43-D1-4. The sequence goes on along the minus strand of NZ_JBQSVY010000010.1, from coordinate 137,984 downwards.
GATAGTCTCAAACATGCTTAATGCTTTACCGTCGCCATTGATGGCGTTTTGCAGCTCGGTACCGCGGTAACCAATATCAGCGGCATTAATAAACACCGTGGGGATACCTGCATTGATAAGGGTAGCTTTCAGAATACCCACACCCGGCACATTCAGGTCATCCACCAGGTTGCCGGTGGGAAAAATCGCCCCCTCGCCGTCAGCCGGGTCCATAAAAGCCACGGGAATCTCGGCGGCGGGAAAGGTCACGCCATCCAACTCGAAATCGCCGGTCTCCTGAACCTCCCCATTCACGATGGGCACCTGCGATACGATAGTTTTCTGGATATTGACCTGCCAGATTCTCACCTCGACCACACCGTTTTCAGGCAGACGTGCCGGATCAACCAGCCCGTTCGCTACGGCAAATGGGCCTACCGCCGCCGAAAGATTGCCGCAGTTGCCGCTCCAATCCACGTAGGGCTTATCGATGGATACTTGGCCAAACACATAATCCACATCGTGATCAGCCGAGTGGCTTTTGGAAAGAATGACCGTTTTACTGGTGCTTGAGGTCGCGCCGCCCATACCGTCAATCTGTTTTTCGTACGGGTCGGGGCTTCCAATCACACGCAGCAGCAGCTTGTCACGCGCCTCTCCCGCCACCTGAGCAGCCTGGGGTAAATCGCTTAATTTAAAAAACACGCCTTTGCTGGTGCCGCCACGCATATAGGTGGCGGGGATTTTTATTTGCGGCACATGGCGGGCGTTGGCGACATCAGTCATCTTGTTCACTCCGAAAAATAACCCGGCACTTACGCAGCCGTTGACTCGAGGAAGTCCTGGGCAAAGCGCTGCAGCACACCACCGGCGGCGTAAATTGATACTTCCTCGGCGGTATCCAGGCGGCATTTGACCGCTACGCGCTCGCTGCCCCCGTTTTGACGATGGATCACCAGCGTAAGCATCGCGCCTGGCGATACAGCCCCTTCAACATCAAAGGTTTCGGTGCCATCCAAGCCTAATGTCGTGCGCGTGGTTCCCGGCTCAAACTCTAGCGGCATTACGCCCATGCCAATCAGGTTAGTGCGATGAATACGCTCAAACCCTTCAGCAGCAATGGCTTCCACACCCGCGAGCGCCACCCCTTTGGCAGCCCAGTCTCTTGATGAGCCTTGGCCATAATCGGCGCCAGCAATAATGATCAGCGGCTGCTTACGCGCCATGTAGGTTTCGATAGCTTCCCACATGCGGGTCACTTCACCTTCTGGCTCGACCCGCGCCAGCGACCCCTGAATGACGTTGCCTTCTTCATCGCGGACCATTTCGTTAAACAGCTTGGGATTGGCAAAGGTAGCGCGCTGGGCGGTGAGGTGATCGCCGCGATGAGTCGCGTAGGAGTTGAAGTCCTCCTCCGGCAGGCCCATTTTCGCCAAATACTCACCCGCCGCGCTGTTAAGCTGAATGGCGTTGGAAGGCGATAGGTGATCGGTGGTGATATTGTCCGGCAAGATTGCCAGCGGGCGCATGCCTTTCAAGGTACGCTCTTTCGCCATATTGCCCTCCCAGTAAGGTGGGCGACGAATGTAGGTACTCTGGGGGCGCCAGTCATATAGCGGATTAACCTGGGCACGCGCGCTTTTATCAATATCGAACATGGGGATATAGGTCTGGCGGAACTGCTCGGGCTTCACCGAGGATTTCACAATAGCGTCGATCTCTTCATCCGCTGGCCAGATATCCTTCAAGGCAACGGGATTCCCCGCCTGGTCGATCCCCAGCACGTCTTTTTCAATATCAAAGCGAATAGTGCCTGCAATGGCGTAAGCAACCACTAATGGCGGCGAGGCCAAAAAGGCCTGCTGGGCGTAGGGGTGAATCCGCCCATCAAAGTTGCGGTTACCGGAAAGCACTGCCGTGGCGTAAAGGTCCCGGTCGATAATTTCCTGCTGAATAACAGGGTCAAGCGCACCCGACATGCCGTTACAGGTGGTGCACGCATAAGCCACCACGCCAAACCCCAGATCCTCCAGCTCATTCATCAAACCGGCTTCTTCCAGATACATCTTGACCGTTTTTGAACCAGGCGCCAGGGATGACTTTACCCAGGGTTTACGCAACAAGCCGAGCCGGTTGGCGTTGCGCGCAATTAACCCAGCCGCCACCATATTGCGCGGGTTGGACGTATTGGTGCAGCTGGTAATGGCGGCGATAATAACGGCGCCATCAGGCATTTTGCCCGCTTTCTCTTCTTCGCGCGCAGCATCGAGCCCTACCGCAATACCGCGCTGAGCCAGCTCGGAGGTCGGCAGGTGCGCATGTGGGTTGGAAGGCCCTGCCAACGTCCGCGCAACCGATGAAAGATCAAAGCTCAGCACCCGCTCGTACTCAACCTGCGTCAGGCTGTCCGCCCAGAGGCCGGTGTGCTTGGCATAGGTTTCTACCAGCGCCACCTGCTCATCTTCACGACCGGTGAGCTTCAAATAATCGATGGTTTGGCTGTCGATATAGAACATCGCCGCCGTCGCACCATACTCGGGCGTCATGTTCGAAATCGTGGCACGATCACCAACCGTCAGCGCATCGGCGCCTTCGCCGTAAAACTCCAGATAGGCACCGACCACGCGCTCTTTACGCAGAAACTCGGTGATCGCCAGCACCATATCGGTGCCCGTGATTCCTGGCTGCAGCTTCCCGGTCAGCTCTACCCCGACGATATCGGGCAAGCGCATCATGGAAGCGCGACCAAGCATGACGCTCTCAGCTTCCAGGCCACCCACGCCGACTGAAATAACGCCAAGCGCGTCCACCATGGGGGTATGGCTATCGGTACCCACGCAGGTATCGGGATAAGCAATGCCGTCCCGGTTCTGCACTACCGGCGACATTTTCTCCAGATTGATCTGGTGCATGATGCCGTTGCCAGGCGGGATAACATCAACGTTTTCAAAAGCCGTTTTGGTCCAGTTGATAAAGTGGAAGCGGTCATCGTTGCGCCGGTCTTCAATGGCGCGATTTTTTTCAAAAGCCCCCTCTTCAAAACCCGGATGCTCTACCGCCAACGAGTGGTCAACAATCAGTTGGGTGGGGACAACGGGATTGACCTTGGCCGGGTCACCGCCCTTCTCAGCGATGGCATCGCGCAGCCCGGCCAAATCAACCAGCGCCGTCTGGCCTAGAATATCGTGGCATACCACCCGCGCAGGATACCAAGGGAAGTCCAGGTCGCGTCGGCGTTCAATGAGCTGCTTAAGGGCATCGGTGAGAAGCTCAGGATCACAGCGGCGTACCAATTGCTCTGCCAGCACGCGCGATGTGTAAGGGAGCGTGGCGTAGGCTCCTGGTTGAATATCCTCAACGGCTTGGCGCGCATTAAAGTAATCAAGGCTGGTGCCTGGCAGTGGTTGACGATATTGGCTATTCATAGCAAGCAAACTCATGAAAAGGGAGCTAAAAAAACGCCCGGCAAGTAAGCTGCCGGGCCGCACGCTGATTAATCACGCGCCTCAATGGGGACCCATTCGCTTTTTTCAGGACCGATGTAGTCGGCGCTGGGACGGATAATCCGGTTATTGGCCCGCTGTTCAAAGACATGTGCGGCCCAGCCCGTTAGCCGGGACATGACAAAAATTGGTGTGAACAGCTTGGTGGGGATATCCATAAAGTGATAGGCGCTGGCATGGAAGAAGTCTGCGTTGCAGAACAGCTTTTTCTCACGCCACATCACTTCTTCGACCCTTTCAGATACGGGATAAAGCACCGTATCGCCTACGTCATCGGCAAGCTTTTTGGCCCACTGCTTGATGATCTCGTTGCGTGGATCAGACTCGCGATAAATCGCGTGGCCAAAGCCCATGATTTTGTCTTTGCGCTCAAGCATACCCATGATCTGGCTTTCGGCTTCTTCCGGCGATTGCCAGTTTTCGATCATCGCCATGGCCGCTTCATTGGCACCGCCATGCAGTGGGCCACGCAGCGAACCGATGGCGCCAGTGACGCAAGAGTGCATATCAGAAAGCGTTGAGGCACACACCCGGGCGGTAAAGGTAGAGGCGTTAAACTCATGCTCGGCATATAAAATAAGCGATACGTTCATCACTCGCGCATGGAGCTCAGAGGCCGGCTCGCCACGCAGTAGATGCAAGAAATGCCCGCCAACCGATGCAGCGTCGGTTTGGGTATCAATCCGCACTCCGTCATGAGAGTAGCGATACCAGTAGCAAATGATCGAAGGCAACACGGCCAGCAGCCGATCAGCAACGTCCTGCTGCTCGTCAAAACTCTCTTCGGTTTCCAGATTGCCCAGCATGGACGTGCCGGTCCGCATGACATCCATCGGGTGAGCATCTTTCGGAATTTTCTCAAGCACCGTTTTCAGCGCATCGGGCAACCCACGCAAGCCCTTTAATTTGCGGATGTAGTCGTCAAGCTCTGCCTGATTGGGCAATTTACCTTTCAAGAGCAGGTACGCTACTTCTTCAAATTTAGCCTTTTCAGCCAGCTCTTTGATATCAAAGCCACGGTACGTTAGGCCCGAGCCAGTCTTTCCAACAGTACACAAGGCGGTAGTTCCCGCACTTTGTCCACGCAGCCCTGCTCCCGCTAGCGGTTTATCAGCCATGACGAGTCTCCTGGTGTGCTTATCGTTGTACCTATCATTAATTGCAGATAACCGTGTTGTCGTGCGCGCCTCATTGCGGCTCTTCGCCCTTTTCGGCGAACAACGCATCCAGTTTCTGCTCGAAATCGTGATAGTTGAGGAAATCGTAGAGTTCATCGCGCGTCTGCATGGTGTTAACGACTTCTTTTTGATGGCCATTATCCAGAATGCTTTGATAGACATTCAGGGCAGCAGCGTTCATCGCTCGAAACGCAGAGAGCGGGTAAAGCACCATGCGACAACCAACCTCGCCAAGCTCGGCTTGAGTAAAGAGCGGCGTCGCACCAAACTCAGTGATATTGGCCAGAATCGGGGCATCCACTCGCTCGCAGAATGCCTGGTAATCAGAAAGGGTGTATACGGCTTCAGCAAAGATGGCATCCGCACCGGCTTCAACGCAGGCATTGGCGCGCTCAATAGCCGCGTCCAGGCCCTCTTTTTGAAAAGCATCGGTGCGTGCAATCAGATAAAAATCGGGATCTATTCGGGCATCGGCGGCCGCTTTAATGCGATCAACCATCTCAGCCTGGGAAACAATTGCCTTGTTGGGTCGATGACCACAACGTTTTTGCGCCACCTGGTCCTCCAGATGAACGGCGGCGACGCCAGCACGCTGCATCTCTTTCACTGTACGGGCAATATTGAACGCGCCGCCCCATCCGGTATCAATATCCACCAGCAACGGCAGGTCCGTTGCACCACAGATACGGCGCGCATCCTCGGCGACATCGTTCATGCTGGTCATCCCTAAATCAGGCAGGCCAAACGAGGCATTTGCCACCCCACCGCCGGAAAGGTAGATCGCCTGATGGCCGACACGTTCAGCCATCATCGCCGTATACGCGTTAATAGTGCCTAAAATGGCCAGCGGGCGCTGGGCGTCAAGGGCGGCTTTAAAACGGGCGCCTGGGGTGAGCGTTGACATTAGCGTGTCTCCTGAAGGGTAGTGGCCTGCCGTTCCTCGGCAGGCTCAGATGATTGCTGTTTAAGAATCGCGGCATAACGGTCGGCCACATTGGCACGCGAGGCACTGACGTGGCGGCGCATTAATAGCTCAGCAAGTTCGGCGTCGCCTGCTTCAATGGCGTCCACGATCCGGTGGTGCTCAACAAAGGCACGCTGCGGGCGCGTACCGCTGGCACTAAACTGTGTACGATAAAGGCGCACCAGGTAGTACAAGTCATTGCACAGCAGGCTCATTAGCATCTTGTTGTGGCTGCCTTGCACAATGCGGTAATGAAAGTCGAGATCACCCTCACGCTGATAGTAAGCTTCACCGCGCTGTAAATCGGCCTGCCCTTCGTGCAGTGCCAGCACATCACGAAGGCCTTGTATTTCCTCTGCCGACATGTGCTCCGCTGCTAGCCTTGCGGCCATGCTTTCCAACGCTTCGCGTACATCAAACAGCTCTATCAGCTCTTTCATAGAGAGCTTAACGACGCGTGCGCCGACGTGAGGTACGCGCTCAATCAAGCGATGAGACTCTAAACGCCGCATGGCTTCGCGAAGCGGACCACGAGAAATGCCGTACGTTTTTGAAAGCCCGGGCTCAGTGATTTTGCTGCCTGGCGCCAAGACGCCACGCACAATATCGCTTTGCAGTTGATGAAATACCCGCTCGGCTAGCGTGCGCACTTCAGGCGGCGCTATTTCAAGCGACGAATCAACAGAATAAGGGGCGCTAATAGATGAACTCATGGCGAATTGTCGACAATTAGGAAAGTGTTCAAACTTTAGCTGTGCGCCTTTCTAGCGTCAACCATAGAATAATGGCGATTTTATGCATCTTTGGTTGTAAGCAAAAAGTCTACCCCTCTCACTAGTGTCAACAATCTCGCTAAAACCGTTTGAAGCACATCGATTACATTGCTGGTGTCGGCCTTCAACGCCCTCTAAAATGAGCAGCCTTTTACCGGCGAGGCGTTTGCTCCATGACCACGGCATTGTCGATATTTACGCTGCCCTATTCTTCTGACCCGTTAGCGCTGTTTGATTCGCTTCGCCAACGCCCAGGTGCAGTACTTTTGGATAGTGGCCGCCCCGTCGCTCAAGGGCGCTACGATATTCTGAGCAGCGACCCCTTAGCGACGCTGGAAGTGGACGCCACAGGCAAGTCAGTGCTCACGAGTAAACAGCTCAATATAGCGGCTCTACCGCCAGGCGATTGCTTTGCTCAGCAGCAGTGGCTGTTAAATCAGCTACCGCACCAGGCTACAGAGGTTGATCAACACGCCTTACATAGCGAGCTGCCCTTTATGGGCGGGCTGATAGGCTACTGGGGCTATGACCTTGGGCGCTCGCTGGCGACCCACCAACAACCTCAGGTGACTCACCTACCTCAGGCGCGCCTGGGCCTTTATGACTGGTGCATCACCCTTGACCACGTAGCAAAGCGGGCGTGGCTGGTAGCCACCGCGCAGCGTCGAGAGCAGGTTCTAGAGTGGCTAGACCAGGCGCCGCCCAAACGCCCTCCTTTTGCCTTAACCGAACCCTTTCAAGCAGAGCTTAGCCAGAGCGATTACGCTGAACGCTTCAAAGCCGTTCAGCGCTATATTCTGGCGGGCGACTGTTATCAGATTAACCTCGCCCAGCGCTTTTCTGCTGCCTACCAGGGCGATGAATGGCAGGCCTATTTACGCTTACGCAACGCCACGCCCACACCGTTTTCAGGCTTCATGGCTTGGGGCCAACAGGCCGTCCTCTCTCTTTCACCCGAGCGGTTTATCAAAAGCAGTAATGGCGCGGTTGAGGCTCGTCCTATAAAAGGCACCCGTCCACGGGGCGCTACGGCTGGTGAGGATCTTGCTCTGGCCAATGATCTAACCAGCAGCCTTAAAGATCGTGCTGAAAACGTCATGATCGTTGATTTACTGCGCAATGACCTGGGCCGTGTATGTAAGCCGGGCAGTATCAATGTGCCCCAACTCTGCAAGCTGGAAAGCTACCCTAATGTGCATCATCTGGTGAGCGTAGTGCGCGGACAGCTCGCGTCCGGCGCCTCCCCTCTTGCCTTATTGGCGGCGGCCTTTCCCGGCGGGTCGATTACCGGCGCGCCCAAGGTTCGCGCCATGCAGATTATCGCCGAGCTTGAGCCGTGTCAGCGCAGCGTGTACTGCGGAAGCATGGGATACGTTGATATACGTGGCAGCATGGACACCTCTATTACTATTCGTACGTTAGCGGCGGATGCCGGGAGGCTTCACGTGTGGGGCGGCGGTGGGCTGGTTGCCGACTCAGCACTTGAGGAAGAGTACGTGGAGACACTGGATAAAATTCGCCATCTTATTAAGGCACTGGAATAACAGCCGCCGTACTTAAATCAAAAAGGAATATAAAAGCCAAACCAAACAGTATTGGGGGGAACGGCGGACAGTTTGATAGCCTAGCGGTATGGTTCATTAATATGACAAGGAGGCAGCATGTCCTCATCGCTAGATGCGATCAATCGTGATTTTTCCGAGAACGATTTTAGCAAGAACCCACAAGCACTTATTGAGTGGGCGTTAACACAAGGCGAAAGGGCGATCTGTACGACGAACTTTCGCCCTTTTGAAGCCGTTATTCTGCACATGGTGACACAGGTACGTCCTGACATGCCGATTGTCTGGATGGACAGTGGCTATAATACCGAAGCCACTTATCAATTCGCCGACGAGCTAATAACGCGCTTGAATCTGAACATGGTCAGCTATATACCCAAGCGGACGCGCGCGCACCGTGAAGCGCTCGAAGGCCCCATGCCGGGCATTGATGACCCACGCCATGCGGCCTTCACCCAAGAGGTCAAAATCGAGCCGTTTGAACGTGCATTAAGTGAGATGCGCCCTGACGTATGGTTTACAGCGCTTCGTGCAGAAGACACGCCCGAACGGGCCAAAATGCAGCCCGTCAGCCGTAACAGTGATGGGCTGGTTAAAGTGGCGCCGGTGTTGCATTGGAGTGCTAAAGAGATGTATCAATATTTACAGGCGCACGACCTGCCTAACAACTTCGATTACTTCGACCCCACCAAGGTGGAGGAAAAACGCGAGTGCGGCTTGCACCTACAGCATTAAGCCTTTCTCTGAAAACCTGTCATTGAAAAACCAGGTACTGAAAGACCAAGTACTGAGAAACCTGGCACCGAGGTTAGGCCACAAGCCAAACGTACGACTCACGTTGTTAGCGGCTTACCAGCGGTTTCGCTGGCATCATGCCCCCTAACAACGTGAGCGCTTAAAGCGTTAGTGTTTTCAATCCGTACTTGTAATAAGTGCTTGTGGTAAGTGCGTGTAACAAGCACTTGTCACACATCAATGCCACAAGCTATCAGTACTCGGGCAGCTCTATCCCTTCAAACAGCGCTTGTTCAAAGCGTGGGCCAGCAATGAGCGCCTCATCCACACGGTCTCGCGTCAAGTGTGGGGCAAAGCGCGCCAGGAAATCGTACATATAGCCACGCATAAACGTGCCCCGGCGAATGCCTATTTTAGTCGTTGAACTCGCAAACAGGTGGCTGGCATCCACCGCGACTAAATCCCCGTCCAACTTATCGTCTACCGCCATATGTGCCACGATCCCAACGCCCATGCCGAGCCGCACATAGGTTTTAATCACGTCGGCATCCGCTGCCGTTAGCACAACGTTAGGCGTCAACCCCTTCGCTTTAAACGCATCATCCAACTGGGAACGGCCAGTAAAACCAAAGACATACGTCACCAGCGGATGTTCTGCCAACGCTTCCAGCGTTAAAGGTCCACTCAGCGCTGCCAGTGGGTGGCCTTTAGGCACTAGGATACAGCGATTCCAGCGGTAACAAGGCAAGAGTACCAAGTCTGTAAACAGCTCCAGCGATTCAGTGGCAATCGCAAAATCGGCCTGCCCCTCACTCACCATTTGAGCAATTTGCTTAGGCGTACCCTGCTGCATATGTAGCGCGACTTCCGGATATTTCAGCGTAAATTCACTGATGATCGGCGGAAGTGCATAGCGTGCCTGGGTATGCGTGGTCGCAATAGATAAGCTTCCCCGCCGCTCATCGCTATGCTCCTGGGCCACCTGTTTAATATTTTCGGTAAGCTTGAGCACCTGGCCCGCCAGGTTAATAATGGACTGACCTGCTGGCGTTACCCGGGTTAGATGTTTTCCGCTACGCGCGAAAATCTCAACGCCCAACTCATCCTCCAACAGCCGTATTTGCTTGGAAATACCAGGCTGAGAGGTAAACAGGCTTTGAGCGGTCGCCGATACATTTAGGTTGTGTCGGTTAACTTCCCAAATATAGCGAAGTTGTTGTAGCTTCATATCATCACCTCATTATCTATACCGATAGCAGGCAGGTCATCTAACGCTGGCACCGCCTATCTTGCACTCGCCACAAAGCACTATTTGGCATAAAAAAACATTCTATAATTCACTTATATTATAAGAGATAATCTCTATTAGCATCTATTAATTTTGTAATTAAGCACAAAAATAAGCGCAGATATTTGCCAGCAAACGCCGCGCCCGCTAACATCTGCCGACTTGGCGTAATGAAAGTGCGCAGGTTTAACGCGTAATGACCGTTGCTCCATTTGAGGCAACGACACTGCAAGAGCAACGCAAACGGGAGAAGCAAATGGCTAATAATGTTGACGTCACTAACGCTAATTTTGAGCAAGAAGTCCTCAACGCCGACCAGCCTGTCCTGCTAAAATTTTGGGCACCCTGGTGTGGCCCGTGTAAAGTTATGGCACCGGTTGTCGATGAAGTGGCTGCCGAGCGCGGTGATAACTTAAAAGTGGTCAGCGTAAACGTTGACGATGCGCCTGAAATTGCCGCAGAACAAGGCGTACGCGGTGTACCGACCGTTATGCTGTTCAAGTCTGGTACCAAAGTCGCTTCACTGGTAGGCGCGCAATCCAAGTCTCAACTAACGCAATTCATCGACCAAAACGCTTGATGAAATTGGCCACCGCCGGCACAACCGGTGGTGGCCGTGCGGTCCCTCCTGTTAACTCTCCCCCTCTTTTAGATGCTCTTCGGGCGTAGCACTATTTTTACGTTTCCACGGTGCGCGACCTGCATCTTGCTGGCTAAGATAACGCCCCGTGCGGTGTCTCCCTGGCCCCAGAAAATGAGCAATCCAACGCGTCTGCGGATGGCTATCCAAGGCAATTTTTAGGGTCATGGTTAACACGACAGATAGCAGCATCCCCGCCGGTCCAAAAATCCACCCCCAAACAACCAGCGAAAGAAACGCCACAAACGTTGAAAGCCCTAGCGCTTGCCCCATGACACGCGGTTCAATCAGGTTACCCAGTACAAAGTTAATGACCAGATAAGCGGACGCCAGCAGCAGCGCCTGTAGCGCGCCACCGTCCTGGGACACCAGAAGCAGCAGCACTGGAGGAATAGCCGCAAGTGCTGAGCCAATGTTAGGGATAAAGTTAAGCCCAAACGCCAGAACGCCCCAAAGCAATGGGAAATCAACCCCGACAATCACACAGGAGAGCCAAATTAATACCGCTGTGGCCAGGCTAATCATTGTTTTTACGGCCAAGTAGCGCTTTAGCGTTAAGCTGAACTCGCTAAAGCGCTTTAAACTAGGCGCAGGGTTTTCCAAGGCACGCGAAACTTTTTGGCGAAGGTTCAGCGTTTCAAACAGCATAAAAATAACCAGCAACCCCACGATGATACTTTGCATCACCAGGTTGCCCAGTTCACCCAACAGCGTTGCCACCCAAGAAGAGCCTTCCTCATCCTCATTGAAAAAGACGGCGCTAAGCTCATCAGGGTCAATATTGAAGCCATGCATGGCGAGCGTATTAAGCAAATCCCAATAGTGCTCGTAAAGCCGCTCCTCAATATCAGGCAGCGCCGCCACAAAGGTGCTAAAACTGTTGACGACCAACACGCCAATCAGTGAAAGAAACCCCAACAACACCATCAGGGTTAAAAAAGCCGACACTCTCATGCTTAGGCCACAACGGTGTAGCCACTGCACCGGAGAGGTACACACTACCGCGATAAATACCGCCAGCAGCAAGGGTACAAGTAAATCTGCCCCCCCTTTCATTCCCGCAATAATTACCACTAATGCCGCTAGCGCCAACGTGGCATTTAAGGGGATACTTCGATAATCCTCATCCGATAATTTCGACATAGCCTTATCCTTAGCTCGTTACCCGTACATAATGGCGGTAATAAAGGTATTGCACAAACCGTGCAAATAATAAGCAACTGTTTTGCGTCACCTCTTTTACGCTGAACTTTCCCTGTAGTCGCTATTCCAAGCAAGCGTCTATACTTTTAATTGACGCGTACCCGGCTAGTCTTCTCTACCTCAAGGAGTTTCTCTATGAGCCCAGTATCGGCACGTTTACCGCGTTTTCGTTATGGAATTTTAAGTGGCGCTCTGTTGGCGCTTCTGAGCACTCCCCTCGCCTTTGCGGCCCCGCCTGCACCGCCCAGCTTAAATGTCCAGGCACAGTCCTGGGTTGAGGTTGAACCCGACCAGGCGACGTTCACAGCGCGCCTTTGGGAAAACACGCCTGCCGTTTCTTCACTGGAAGATACCGACAGCGAAGCGTTAGGAGAAGCCCGTGAACGCCTTGAGAATCGCGCCAGCGAACTGATCGAAGCCATTGAAGCCCTGGGAATTGAGCGACGCGCTATCAATGCCGGGTCGTTGAACGTTTATCCTGACCATGTCGCTGCGCCACGCAGCGAAAATGGCGACCAGGAGATGCTCCAACGCACGCGTCTTGAACGCCCGTTCAGCATAGAACTAACCGACCTTGATCAATTGGGCGATGTGCTCAACGCGCTGATCGGGGTGGGTGTGAATGCAATGGACGGCGTCCAATTTGATTTACAGGACAGAGAAGCCGCCACCGATGAAGCGCTGGTAAAAGCACTGGAGAAAGCTCGCCACAAAGCCAACCTGATGGCCAGCACGCTGGAAACCGAACTCGGCCACGTTCAGCGTATTGAAGAGACGCAAGCGCCTATGTTTCAGCCCCGCATGATGGCCATGCGGGCTGAGAGTGATATGGCCAGTAGCGGATCACAAAGCGATTACAGCCCCGGCACCATCCGTATTGATGCCGGGGTTAACGTCGAATGGACGCTTAAAGGGCCAGACGCTCCTGACCACCAAGATAGGGACGTAGCGGCTCAGGAATAACCACCGAGCCATCTGCCTGCTGGTGATTTTCAAGTATTGCCAGCAGGCAACGGCCAACGGCCAAGCCAGAACCATTTAACGTATGCAGGAGCTGTGGCTTTTTCACATCCGGTTGACGGAAGCGCGCCTGCATGCGCCGCGCCTGAAAGTCTTCGCAGTTGGAAACAGACGAAATTTCCCGATAAGTGCTCTGGCTGGGCAGCCAGACTTCCAGGTCGTAGGTCTTCGCCGCGCCAAAGCCCATATCGCCCGTGCAAAGAGTCACTACGCGGTACGGCAACTCTAACGCTTGTAAGATCGCCTCTGCATGACCACGCATTTCATCCAGCGCTTCATAGCTCTTCTCTGGTTCTACAATCTGCACCATTTCCACTTTATCAAACTGATGCTGACGGATCATGCCGCGAGTATCACGCCCGTGCGAACCGGCCTCGCTACGAAAACACGGCGTGTGCGCCGTAAGCTTCATCGGCAATGCCGCTTGATCCACAATCTCATCACGCACAAAGTTGGTGAGCGGCACCTCAGAAGTAGGAATCAAGTAGTACTCGCGCTCATCATCCAGCTTGAACAGGTCTTCGCCAAACTTCGGCAGCTGGCCGGTGCCGGTTAGTGAGTCGCGGTTCACCATATAGGGCACGTAGCACTCTTCATAGCCGTGCTTCTCGGTTTGGGTATCCAGCATAAATTGAGCCAGCGCACGGTGCAGACGAGCAATGGGCCCACGCATAACGGCAAAGCGGGCACCGGTCAGTTTAACGGCCAATTCAAAATCCAGATAACCGGATTTTTTGCCTAAATCGACATGATCGAGCACGTCAAAATCGAACTCACGTGGTGTACCCCAACGGTGCAGTTCAACGTTGTCTTCTTCTTTTTCACCTTCCGGCACGCTTTCATGGGGCAGGTTAGGAATACCGCTGACCGCGTCATCCCAGGCCGCTTGCACCTCGGCCAACTCACACTTGGCATTATCCAGACGATCGCCTAAATCGCTGACTTCATCCAACAGCGGCTGGATATCTTCGCCACTAGCTTTGGCCTTGCCAATGGCTTTTGAGCGCGTATTACGCTCGCTTTGCAGTTGCTCGGTCTGCGTTTGCAATTCACGGCGGCGCGACTCCAGCGTCTGAAGCCCCTCTTTATCCAGTACAAAGCCGCGACGAGCTAGTTGTTGCGCTAGCGCGTCCAGATCACCGCGCAGCAGTTTCGGATCGAGCATGAGTTATTCCTTGGCCTGTATTCAGTTAAACACGGCGCCAAACGCCAGTATCAAAGGCCCCTATTGTAGGCAAAAGCACGGCGGGGAGCTATGGGGCGTTATAGCAACGTGCCCGGCAACTCACGTCGTCGGGTAAATAACCAGAGGCTGCTTCGAAGCCGCGGCCGCCCGTAAGCGCTCACTTCGCCCATTACAAGCCCCCGCCCTTCTTACTAAAAAGTGATAAAGTGCGCGCCGAATCGTAATCCTGCTATTGATCAACCGTAAATAAAACTCCAAGGAGAGAGATCCGTGAGCACATCACAAGGCGCCTTCGGCTGGTGGAGAGGCATCGCCCTCTGGAAGAAAATTCTCGCAGGTTTAGCGCTAGGGATAGCGGCGGGCGCACTACTGGGTGAAAACGCCAGCATCTTTAAGCCGCTGGGCGATATTTTTATCAACGCGATCATGATGCTGATCGTACCACTACTGTTCTCAACACTAGTGGTCGGCATTACGTCGATGCGCGACCCGCAAAAAATGGGTCGCATTGGCGCCCGTACCATCGGCCTTTATCTTTTGACCACGGCCTTTGCTATCAGTATCGGGTTGTTGCTTTCGACACTGCTACAGCCTGGAGCAGGCGTTAACATCAGTTTTGATAGCAGCGTGAATGCAAGCGAGGCGCCTACCCTGGCATCCATTTTGATTAACCTGGTGCCCCGCAACCCCATTGATGCGCTGGCCAACGGCAACATTTTGCAAATTATTGTATTTGCGATTGGCTTGGGCATTTCACTGACTCTGATTGGTGAAAAGGGTGAAGCACTGGTCGTGGTGTTCGATAGCTTTGCCGAGGCAATGTACAAGCTCACGGGCATCGTCATGGCCTTTGCACCTTTTGGGGTGTTTGGCCTAATGGCGCATGTATCTGGCCAATACGGGCTGGAAATCCTGTTACCACTCGCCAAGCTGATTGGCGTGGTGTATTTGGCCTGTGCGCTGCATGTTCTGGTGATTTATTCAGGCTTTATTCGCCTATTGGGGCGGCTTAATCCAGTGCGTTATCTCCAGGGTAGCTTGGACGCCATGATGATAGCGTTCTCCTCCGCCTCTTCGGCAGGATCACTGCCGGTATCGATTCGCTGTGCACAGAAAAACCTGGGCGTATCTGAAGGCGTTTCAAGCTTTGTACTGCCGGTGGGCGCGACCATTAATATGGATGGTACAGCGCTTTACCAGGGCGTCGTCGTACTGTTTATTGCCCAAATGCTGGGTATTGAGCTGAGCCTGGTCGACTATGGCATGATTGTCGCCACCGGCACGCTTGCTTCCATTGGCACCGCGGGCGTACCCGGTGCGGGTCTTATCATGCTCTCTATCGTGATGGCTCAAATTGGCTTACCGCTTGAGGCCATCGCCGTCGTAGCAGGCATCGACCGTATTCTCGATATGGCGCGCACCAGCGTTAACGTGGCGGGCGACATTATGGTCACCACCCTGGTAGGTAAAAGCGAAGGCGAATTGAACCTCGACGTTTATAACGCCGATAATAAAGCCTGACCGCCCGCCCCACGCCAGAATACTCTGCGACGAGACCGTTGCAGAGTATCGCGACAGCTAACCAGGAGAGCATCATGCCCCACCGCCTTGAACAGGTATTAACTGCGCTGGACCAGCTTCACAGCGAAGACCCCAAAACGACCAACGTGGCCGATGAGCCGCTCCCCGCCGAGCTGCTTTACGCACAGCGCATGAGCAAATGGCTTGCTCACCTTAACCAGACACCCAGCGAGTGCTTACAGATTGCTGTCCGCGCCCAGCACTTGCAGCGCTGGCAGGTAGCGCGCGAAGCGTACCCTGAAGGTCGAGTAGGCTACTTAACCTGGCGACGCGACCAGGGTATCCGCGCGGGCGACACGGCCGCTCAATTAATGCGTGAAGCAGGCTATAGCGCAGAGGACGCCGAGCGAGTTATCACACTCATCACCAAAAAGGGCCTCGGACGTGATGCCGATGTACAGACACTTGAAGACTGCGCCTGTCTGGTATTTTTGGAAAACTATTTTGCCGATTTCTCGCGCAAGGTCGAACATGACCATATGGTGCGAATTATTCAAAAAACCTGGCGCAAGATGTCACCCCAAGCGCATGAATTAGCCCTGACACTGCCCATGTCACCTGCTTCTGCCGCCCTGGTAAAAGAAGCTTTGAGCTAGCATGTTTAGCGCAGGGTGCAGCCAGGCAGGCAGTGAGGTAAAGTAGCGCTCTCTTTTTTTGATGCCCCGGCACTGACGGCTTGAACGATTATGATTGCATCGCTGGACTCTCGGACCGCCCCGTTTGAACGCTTGGCCTCCCACTACCTGCGCTTTCTGGAAGCCCTTAAAACACGCGGCTTCGATGGTGAGATTGCCCCTGACTATGCCCACCGCACGGTGCTGGCAACCGACAACTCGATCTATCAGCGTCTGCCCCAGGCGGCGGTATTTCCCCGCCATGCAGAAGACCTGGAATGCCTGGCCAAACTGGCCTCTGAAGTGCCTTACCGCGAGGTGGTGTTAACGCCAAGAGGCGGCGGCACCGGTACCAACGGTCAGTCGCTTACCGATGGCATCGTGGTGGATATCTCCAGGCACATGAATCAGGTGCTGGACATTGATGTCGAGAACCGTCGGGTACGCGTTCAAGCGGGAGTCGTGAAGGATCAGTTGAATGCCGCCTTAAAGCCCTACGGGCTGTTTTTTGCCCCAGAGCTTTCGACTTCCAATCGAGCGACCATCGGCGGCATGATCTCGACCGATGCCAGCGGTCAGGGTAGCTGTGCTTACGGAAAAACCCGTGACCACGTGCTGGAACTCGACACGGTACTGCTGGGTGGCCAGCATCTGCATAGCCGGGCACTCAGTGCCGATGAGGAACAGCAGGCCTGCCAGCAGGACGGTATTATTGGACAGGTGCACCGCACAGCGGCCAGCATTATTGATCAGCAGCGCGAACTGATTGAGGCGACCTTTCCGCCGCTTAACCGCTGCCTGACCGGTTACGACCTGGCCCACCTGCGCAACGACCAGCATGCACTTGATCTCAACAGCCTGCTGTGTGGCTCGGAAGGCTCGCTGGGGTTTCTGAACGAAGCCGTGTTGAACGTACTGCCCATCCCCCTGCACGCCACCCTGGTCAACGTACGCTATACAAGCTTTATGGATGCGCTGCGCGATGCCAAAACGCTGATGGCCAGCGCCAGGCCTGTGTCGATCGAAACCATCGACGATACGGTGCTCACGCTCGCCATGGCCGATTTTGTGTGGGACAGCGTGGCCGAGTTCTTCCCCGAGAGCGACATACCGATTCGGGGTATCAACCTGGTCGAGTTTAGCGACGACGACCCTGCGGCGCTGGCCGAGCAGGTAGAGGCCTTTACGCGTCACTTGAACCAGGATGCCACGGTCACGCGATTAGGCTATACCCTGGCCGAAGGCCGTGAGCAGATCAGCGCGGTTTACGGCATGCGCAAACGCTCGGTGGGCCTTTTGGGCAATGTGCAGGGTGAGAAGCGCCCTCTGCCGTTTGTTGAAGATACCGCGGTACCACCAGAACATCTGGCCGATTTTATTAGCGAGTTCCGCGCCGCGCTGGACGCGCGTGGGCTCGCTTACGGCATGTTTGGGCATGTCGATGCGGGCGTACTGCATGTGCGCCCCGCGCTGGACATGAAAGACCCGGCCCAGGAAGTGCTGATTCGGGACATCTCCGATGAAGTCGCCGCCCTGACCCAAAAATACGGCGGATTGTTGTGGGGTGAGCACGGCAAAGGGGTACGCTCCGAGTATGCACCCAAATTTTTTGGCGAGCTTTACCCCAGCCTGCAGCGGGTCAAGGCCGCGTTTGACCCGTTTAACCAGCTTAATCCTGGCAAGATCGCTTCACCGGCAGAGAACGGCGCGCTGATTGCCAAAGACAGCGACCCGGACCTGCTAAGCATCGACGCAGTGCCGATGCGCGGCCAGCTGGACCGCACCATTGATGAGCGCGCCTGGCAGGCCTATGACGCAGCGGTGTACTGCAACGGTAACGGCGCCTGCTACAACTACGATGTGGACGACCCCATGTGCCCCTCGTGGAAGGCGACCCGCAACCGTATTCACTCGCCCAAGGGGCGCGCCAGCCTGATGCGTGAATGGCTACGTCTGCAATCCCAGGCGGGCATTGACGTGGTCGAGGAGTCGCGCAAGAAAAAGGCGGAAGGCCGATGGGGCTTTGTTAAACACTTTCCAAAACGCCTGGCGAATACGTTCAGCCGCCGGCAGCATCATGACTACTCTCATCAGGTCTACGACGCCATGGCCGGCTGCTTGGCATGTAAATCCTGTGCGGGGCAATGCCCCATTAAGGTCAACGTGCCGCAGTTCCGTTCGCAGTTCTTGGAGGTGTATCACGGGCGCTATTTACGCCCCCTGCGCGACTACGTAATAGGCAGCACAGAGTTCATGCTGCCCACGCTTGCCAGGGCAGCGCCACTGTATAACGCCGTGATGGGCCAGCGCTGGGTGGAAACGCTGATGCGCCGTAGCGTGGGGATGAGCGACTCGCCGCAGCTCTCTCGCGCCAGTGTTAAAAAGCAGCTGCGTGCCTGGGGTGTAGCGGAAGCCACGCCCACCTCGCTTGCTCTGCTCACCGACCAGCAGCGCGCCAATAGCGTGATTGTGGTTCAGGATGCGTTCACCACGCACTTTGAAGCCAAACTGGTCATGGACGTGGTCGAACTGCTCTCACGGCTCAACTTGCGCGTGTTTGTGATGCCCTATAGCGCCAACGGCAAACCGCTACACGTCCAGGGCTTTTTGGGTGCGTTTGAGCGTACGGCCGAAAAGCAGGCGAAACGCCTGCGGGCGTTGCGCGAGTTTGAGGTGCCCATGGTGGGGATCGACCCGGCGATGACCCTGACCTACCGTCAGGAGTACGTGAAAGCGCTGGGACCCGACGCCGTGCCCGAGGTATTGATGCTGCAGGAGTGGCTGGCTATCCGACTGCCCTCCCTGGCACCCCGACAGCTATCCCCCAATGCCCCTGGCTTTAAGCTGCTTTCGCACTGCACCGAAAAAACCAACGCCCCCGGAAGCCCGAAGGCGTGGCAGCAAGTATTTGCTGCATTTGGCCTGCCGTTGGAGCTGATCAATACCGGCTGCTGTGGAATGTCCGGCACCTACGGCCATGAAACGCGCAACGCCGAAACGTCCAAAACCATCTACGCCCAATCCTGGCAACCCCAGGTCGAGGCAGAGGAAAACACCGACAGGCTGCTGGCCACGGGGTATTCGTGCCGCAGCCAGGTGAAGCGTTTTTCAGAACAAACGCTTCACCACCCGCTGCAAGCCCTGCTTTATGCCTTACGCAGCGCGGGCGAACACCCCAGGGATTAACAAGGCTTAGAAGAACAGCTTTTTAAGCGCCAGGCCAGGGTCGGCTTGGCGCATAAAAGCCTCCCCAACCAAAAAACCATTAACGTGGTGATCCCGCATTAACTGAACATCCGCCTGAGTATGGATACCCGACTCAGTAATAACGGTTACGTTTTCAGGAATATGCGCCAGTAAATCCAGCGTCGTGTTGAGGCTGGTATCGAACGTGTGCAGGTTACGGTTGTTAATGCCTACCAACGCCAAATCAAGCTTAAGCGCACGCGTTAGCTCATCGGCATCATGGACTTCTACCAACACATCCATTCCCAGTTGATTGGCCTGCTGATGCAAGTCAAGCAGCCTGGCATCATCCAGTGCGGCGACAATCAGCAAAATACAGTCGGCTCCAATGGCGCGTGCTTCAGAGACCTGGTAACCGTGGGTAATAAAGTCTTTGCGAATAACCGGCAGCTCGCAGACGTCCCGCGAGACGATCAAATAGTCTTCATGCCCCTGGAAAAAGTCCGCATCGGTTAGTACGGACAAGCAGGCCGCACCGCCTTGAGCGTAGCTTTTGGCGATATCCGCCGGATGAAACTCTTCTCGAATGACGCCTTTGGAGGGCGACGCCTTTTTAACTTCGGCAATAATCGCCGGGTCACCGACCGCAATACGCTGATTAAGCGCGTTGATGAACCCGCGCGGATCACTCTGCTGCTTGGCAAGCGCGAGCAAATACGTCTCGGATACCGCCTGCTGGCGCTCGGCGACTTCCTGATCCTTGCGGGCAAGAATTCGCGTCAAAATAGTGGGTGTTGCCTGTTGGTTCATAGCGGTCACTTACTCTTTGAAAACGCTGGTGAAGTGTGAAAGCTCTCTGAGCTTCTCAAGCGGCAGTTTAGACCCCTGAGCATCCTGAGCGATCAGAACGCCCTCTTTCAGGCTGTCAGCCACACCCGCACAGTAAAGGGCGGCACCTGCGTTCAAGGCCACCATGTCGGATGCGGGGCCTTCACCGCTCAATGCCGCCTTTACCAACCGCAGGCTATCTTCTGCGTTAGCGGCCTTCAGCGTTGCCAGGCTCTGGCGCTCAATGCCAAACGCTTCAGGGGAAACCGTGTACTGAGTAATCTCGCCCTCTTTAAGCTCCGCCACTTGCGTAGAAGCTGCCAGCGATATTTCGTCCAAACCATCTTCTGAATGAACCACCATGACATGGCGGCTGCCCAGCTTTTTAAGCACTTCAGCCATCAGCGGCACCAGTTCTGGCGAGTACACACCGACCACCTGATTGGGCGCCCCTGCAGGGTTAGTCAGCGGGCCCAGAATATTGAAGAGCGTGCGCACGCCCATCTCACGGCGCGGGCCAATGGCATAACGCATCGCCGGGTGGTGATTCGGCGCAAACATAAAGCCAACCCCCACCTGCTCAATACAACGGGCGACCTGCTGAGGCTTAAGATCAAGGTAAATACCGGCAATATCAAAAAGATCGGCGCTGCCGGAAGACGACGATACGCTGCGATTACCGTGCTTTGCGACATGCGCACCCGCCGCTGCAGCCACAAAGCTGGACGCGGTGGATACGTTAAATAGATTAGCGCCATCGCCGCCGGTACCCACGATATCCACGACGTTCTCAGCGTTTAGCTCAACACGACGCATTAAATCGCGCATGACCTGGGCGGCAGCGCTAATTTCCACCGCGCTCTCCCCTTTCATGGCAAGCCCGACCAATAAGCCGCCTACTTGAGCATCGGACGCTTCACCCGTCATTATCTGGCGCATCAGGGCATGCATAACGTCAAAAGGGAGGTCTTCACGGTGTATCACCGCATTAATTGCATCTCGCATTTGCATGAACAGAGGAGCCTCTAAAGCGTGTGAACCAGGCAATCAGCCACGTTTTAAAAAATTTGCCAATAGCTCATGGCCTTGGCGAGTCAGTATTGATTCAGGGTGAAATTGCACCCCTTCTACATCCAGTGTGCTATGGCGCAGTCCCATGATCAAACCAGGCGTCACATCATTGTCTGTTGTCCAGGCCGTTATTTCCAGGCAGTTGGGGAGCGTTTCCCTTTCCACCACTAACGAGTGATAACGGGTTACTTCGAGGGGGTTATCCAACCCGTCAAAAACGCCCTGATGGGTATGTAAAACAGCCGATGTTTTACCATGCATCACCTGGGGTGCACGGACCACCCGAGCACCGTATACCTGACCAATCGCCTGATGCCCCAAACAAACACCCAATATAGGCAGTTTACCGGCAAAGTGACGAATAGCGGCCATTGAAATCCCCGATTCGTTGGGCGTGCATGGCCCCGGGGAAATAACCAGATGCGTAGGCGCCAGGGCTTCAATCTGTTCAAGGGTAATGGCATCGTTTCGATGCGTTACCACCTCTGCACCCAATTCATTCAAGTATTGGACAATGTTAAAAGTGAAGCTGTCGTAATTGTCCAACATAACAACTTTTTTACTCATAACTGCCTGATTATATTCACTCATGCTTACAATTCATAGATTCGTTACCCAGCATGTTACCCAGATCGGTTTTTTTGGGCAGCTATTCGATAAATGATTGTACAGTCGCTGGCAAATATCCGCCACGAACAAGACATTGGACATGGGATTATGAGTGCAAAGCAGTATCAACCACGGTCGCGCCTGCCATGCGGCCTCCCGGCTAGACCTTCGGCCTCCTGCCGTCTTATGCTTACATTCTTTATATTGGTTGCAGACAGTCAGCAACCAAACCGCAACCATGCGTTGCTACTAATCAGAGCATACCTAATACCCAGCAGGAGTCTTGCACCATGGCTGAACTAAGCTTGAACATTGCCGATGTCGCGGCCGTGATCGCTGCAATAGCAACTTCTATAGCAGCACTTGCAGCCTTCCGCTCTGCGAGATCTGCAAAGCACGCTGTTGACGTGCACAGAGAAAGCGAGAAAAGTAGATTAGAGCTTCAGAAAAAAGAGGTCCTAATTCAGCGGTTTCAACTCTTACTTGCCGACTTTGCCGAGATAAGCGCACTTGCCCATGAAGAGCACAGCCAAGAAAGGGGCATACAGTTAAGGCATTTAGATATGCAAATTCGTCGTCACTGTTCGGTAATATCCTACCTCTCATCAAATATAGGGGAGAAGTTGCAAGAGTGGAGAACTGAAGAAGTCGGCGGATACTGTAATGCCCAGCTCTTATCGCATATTTTAGGAAGTTTGAACGCTGGTATTGGTAACAAGCATAAGGATTTTTTTGAACATAAATCCAAGGGCTTGCTAAGAATCCAAGAACTAATTTTCAGCCTGTAACTACCACAGCGGATTTTGAATCCGCTTCGGCAATTCCAGCGGGCCGCGCTTGCACCGGGCTTCGCTAGAAAATCAGCCTCTTACCTTTTTACTATGCTTACACACAGCACATTGGTCGCACACAGTCTGCGACCAAATTGCGACCAGTCCCCTAGATTTTTGTAGCCTCCCCTGACTATACTCCGCACCTACCACTGTATATTTCAACAGTTAAATAATGAGGTGCTTATGTCAGCGAAAACCTACCAAGCTCTGGTTGACCGAGTGAAGCGCCAGATAAACAGCCCTAGTGCACAAGATAAATGCTGTGTTGAGATCCAGCGCCAGCCTGATGACAGTGATGAGGATTGGGCGCACCTGCTAGACGACCTTGGCACAGTTGAAAACGTGACAATGATTCCTCTCGATGACGCAGCCGAGTCTGTACGACTGCGCTGGAATCCAGAAGAGTCGATGGCATGAAGGACAACACCAGCGCTATGCAGAAAATTATCAGCCGCCACATGGAAGCGGCATTTGATGAAATGCACCAAACGCTTGGGGAGACACCAACTGACATTCAGATAGTTATCATGGAGGCGTACCGGGATAACGGCACGGATTCCGACGGCATTTATCAAGGGTGCAAAGTCACCACCTCTTGCCGCACCATCGAATAACGACGCAATGGACTACAAAGCAACCTTATGGCGCAAGAGCATGGAGCGGCGCGGCTGGCGGCGCTTCGGCAAATACATGCTGCCGCGATGCATGATTGAGTACCACATCATCCACCGGAGCCAGCTATATAGCGGTCGATGTTATACAACGTCATTGCCCGGCGACCCGAGTCAGCCCGGTACTACTGCTTATGTGATCCAGCGGCGTGACATGATGACTGAGGGCGTATGGCGGCGCACACGTGACGATGCGCCGGTAGGGCAGATTGTGAGGCCGCTACCTTATTAAATACGCCATCCCTGGCAGCTCGAGTCCGTTCGAGCGACTCCGAGTGACACATGCGACATGCTATTGCGGCGAGCTTGGCGTCACTCTTCCTACAATAGCTGTTCAAGCGGCGCGCGCATGTAGGAAATGTGCTTTGATTTTGTAGGCTTTTGCTTACATCAGGAACAAAAGAACCGCTCACATTCCTGCAGGCAGCAGCCTTCCATCTACGGATGCGCATCATCGTACTGATACACCCGCTCGTCATAGCCCTCAGCCTCTGCGCTGACGTTACTCATGCCCGACGGTTTAATACTGTTGATCAACACATGCTCCACTCTGCCAAACACCAGGTGCGGGGGTTCCTTTGTCGGATCGACAACCGGTACCGGATCATCACCCATCAACGCAATCACGTGATAATCATCATCACCACGTAGCACGCGATATGGCCCTTGTGACTCTCCCTCCGGGTTGCGCCAGTAAATAACGTGCTGCTCAATGCTGCCCCATTTCAGCACCTCGTTTACCTGTAAATGCACACCGTCCTCATCCACCGCCACACGTTCAATCAATGCCGACTGAGCGCGGCTGGGGATAGGCCCTACGACGGGAACGTAGTCGCCCTTGCTGCTATTCAGCAGGTCGGTAGGCGTGCCCCACGTGTAGCTCTTCCTTACATGCAGGTGACGCATTAAGCGGCGCATACCGTGCCGCCACGCGCGCACCTCGTCCGGCACCCCTTCCACACGTATCGTTTCAATCCGCTGAGGCGGGTCATCGGAAATACGGCATGGCACAGTCTCAATTACACCAGTGATTGCACTTTTATATTCCACGTCCACCGCATCGTAGTCATCCGGCCTCACCGCCCTAACGGTTTTCGTCAGCAGTGCGTCCGCTCGCATGTTCTGCGGGCTATACATGTGCCCCAGCTGGGAGCGGGGCTCATCACGCACCGGCGTTAGCACCTCGTCCCACGTTAACTGAGCCCATACCGCTGCCAGTGCGCGTTCCAGCACTGCCTTTACCGTGTCGTCGCCGTCATTGTTATAGTCGAAGGTATCCCCCCTGGCTGCTGTTATATTGTCAATCCGCTGCATGGCCTCCATGTTGATTTCATCGTCTGAAACCCCTGATTGATTGGCGGCATTGCGTACAAAATCAATCGCTGATCGCGTTGGCCCTACAGTGCCATCCATGCGCTTGAGTATTGCCGTCGGCACGCACGTAATCCGGTTTTCACTCTGCGCCGCGATCGCATCACTGCCGACGATCGTCATTGCCAGTACCGTAATGTCGTCGTAGCGATCCGGGCTTTCAGAAAGCCGCGAGCTCAGCCCTGTCCAGTGCAGCTCCTCAAGCGCGGCCACGTCAGTGTTCTCGGGATTCATCCGACGCAATCGGCACTCCACTGCCGTGGGCGTATCAAAATCGACACCGAGGGTGAAACCCAACTGGTCACGCGATGCGCCCCACAGCTCCTGCCCCATCCACTGCCACTCCTCAGTGCCGATTTCACGCCACTGCAACTCAACCCATTGCCCGTTGTAGTCCACGCCATTTTCGTGGGCATAGCCCAGTCCACGTACTGCCAGCACTTGGGCCTCTATGCGGTTAATCAGCGTGCCTGCTTTCTGCGCAGGGAACGGCCCTAGCCACTCGCTTTGCGCATAGCTACTGTCTACAAAAATATTCCAGCGATCACGATATACCCAGGCGTTCCAGCCCAGCCAGGTTGCGTCTACGTTGTTATCAGCCAGTAATTTCTCGACCACGATGCTGCTCTGGCTACGCGACACGATGCGGTACCGCGCGCCCGCTTTATCTATCGTCAGTTGATAAACGCCCCCGGTGGGATCAGTGACGGGGGTAAGGTCCGGATAGCTCAGCGTTAGAGCATTACTGCTCACGCTGTGTACGATGTAATCACCGTTCAGCGCATCGCCATGAATTACCACGGCATCGCCCACGGCTAGACCCAAGTCGTCATACGACCCTGCCAGTACAGCGCGGCTATCCTCCGGGGCCGGGGGCTGTAGTTCTATTTGGCGCGGTACGCGCACATTGAGCAGCAGGCCCGGCTCCCAATCGCTGGGGAATTCATGCTCCCCCGTAAGGCTAATTTGATTGCCATCGACATTGATCGAAGGGGCTGTTAACCGCTCAGTGATATGGAATACGCTTTTGAGCTTTAGCCCCGCCTGCCCATTACTGGCCGCGCCCACTTCTGGCGCGTTGTACCAGAGCTGATTAGCAGAATGGCCTGTGATGCTCTCACCCGGCTGAAATACCTGCCAATGTACGTCATCCCCAAACGCGGTTACTGGCGTTTCAGCGATACGGATTTGCGAGGCAGGCAGCAGGCACGACCCCCATGTGACGCACAGCAGTATGTCCACTGCCTTGGTTCGTGGGTCAATAAAGTAAGAGTGAGGTGGTGCCAAATAGTACGGCGCTAACTTGACTTGCCCGGCCACTTGATTGATGACGCCATTCAAGCGCGGGCGATTTATCGTCGTGCTCGGGTCATTAATTTGTGAGCCCTGCTCGATGCCGCCATTCGCGTTGGGCGTTGGGACCGATGGCATCAGCCAACTAAACACTCCGCTGAACAGGTCCACCACCGCACTGAACAGCGAGCCGACTGCACTGACGACCGAGCGCTGAGGATTTGCATAGATGTGAACTACCGACACCTGATCGAGCATCACGCCAGCATAGTCATTCGGCAGCACCACATTCCCACGCGCCCCTTCCAGCTCTATCTCCCACGGGGTGAATTCGGGGTTCTCTGCATACGTGGGCACGGCATTGAACAGCCACTCCTGCAGCGAGCCGCCAGCCACGTCCTGCGTTCTAATGGGCTGCGTCGCCACACCGTTTATTTCGCGAAATAGTGACGGGTATAAACGAATCTCGCTCACGTAAAATACTCCACTCTGGTAAATTCACGGCTGAATGAGCGCACCGATTGCCAGCGGACACCTACATCCACAGTGCACTCCATCACCCCCGACAGGCCGTTGAGAGGCACCACGACGCCACAGTGCAGTGCAAGCTCACCCGTCCAGCACACCGCCATTGCGCCCGCTTGCACTCCGCACGGCTGTAGACCCTGGCACACTTCGCGCAGCGAACGGTTCACACGGCGGGCGTCATCGGTGGCCACGCCCTCATAGCTGGGCAGCGTGGGCAACCCGTATTGCTCGGCGCGCACAGCGCGTAAGAATCCGTAACAATCAAATAACCGAATGCCGCCCACACGCTCACCCCTCCCGCCGCTTTTGTAGCGGGCGTTTCGGTACTCATCGAGCATTGGGATTCCTTAAACGAAGAGGGCTACGCCGGGGTATTTGTTAGCGGTAAAACGGCCCAGCAAAAAGCGCCGAAACAGCAGATCGCGATGTCGGCACCGCACCTGCAGCGTGCCATCAGGCTGGAATGTTGGCTCATCAACAACCATTCGCAGCGGGCGCCGCGCCGGCGCAATGAGGTTGTTGGATGCATACATGCGCAGCGTGAGGTAGATAATCGCGCTAGCATCCAGCGCCTGATCGACCAGATCTTCCGCATCCGCATTGGCGCCACCCAGCGCAAACCCCAGCTTTTGCTGCCCGCTGTCATCACTAGCGGGCAGCGCAAGATCAAGCGGCGAGCCCAGGTACTCATGCCGCTGACCATCCTCATGCCCTAGCACTATGTCGTCCCAGCCGGGGATATTACGGATCGCCGTCTCCCACGCCGAGCACGTCAGCTCAACCGCGGGGATACGATAGATCGTCGGGTCGTGACCGCTGAGCAGTTGGGCGAGTACATCGTTCATTCGCGACTCACTATCAGTTGTGCAGAGGCGCTCACGAGCACATTGCTCCATGTCGAGCGCGGTATCAAGAGCCGCCCAGAATAAACGACTAACCCCGCCGTAGCGGGGTTATAGCCGTGCTTTTTCAGCCATTTTTGCACTGTGATTTTCATAGTAGCCTCAGATTTTAGGCACACAAAAAAACCGCTCAGGGCGGTGGTGGGGTTCGTAATTCTTGGCACCTGATCAGCTCGCTCAGCACGCTAAAAGCAGTTAAGATGCGCTGATTGAAAAACAACTGGATCATATGCGAATGGACAGCATCAACAAAGACTCTTCAATTCTCACAAAGCCGTTTTCTTTTGACAGAAAACATCCGTTTTACAAGCTTCTAGGGAAAAAAGACATACTCCTCAGAAGGGCATTGTTTCAAAAAAATATCATGATTGAATTTTTTACAGATGCGGACGGCAAACCCACGCGATGGGCTGCACAGGGGAAAGACAAAGCCATCGTTTTTAAGAGCACGATGCCTGCTCACTCATCGCTGAAAGCGGTAAAAATCACAAAAAACAAAATCAAAACCAAGGAGCTGCTGGATACCAACGACGTAAGAACGCCGAAAGGCATTACGCTAAAGTCATCAGAAATTGAGAAAGCACACGCATGGTTCGACACCCTCGTTACAAAAAAGGCGGTCGTGAAACCAATTTCAGGCTCCGGCGGTAAAGGCATTACGTCATCGATTACAAATAAAGAACAACTTAGCCAAGCATTAGAGAGTATCCATCCCTCTACAGCCGTACTTGAAGAGCATATAGACGGTCACGATCACCGAATTTTGGTGGCTGGTGGAAATGTCATTGCCGCCATGCGCCGCTGGCCAGCTCACATAATTGGCAATGGGAAATCAACAGTAAAAGAGTTAGTGGATGAGAAAAACAAAGAGCGTGCTAAAAATCCCTATGACGGTAGGTATTTATTAAATTTAACACCAGAAATTATCGCGCGCCTTCAAAAAATCAATATGACACCCGACACAATTTTATCTGTAGACCAGCGCGTTGATTTACAAACAATTGCTAACATTGGTGCAGGAGGCGAAGGCGAAGATGTAACGTCCATTATTCATCCCGACTTTGTTGAAATTGCACGCAAAAGCTGGGAAGCGTTTGATAATCTTGAGTGCTGCGGCGTGGACCTCATAGTAGAGGACATCTCAAAACCTGCAGCATCGCAGAGCTATTCAGTGATAGAAATGAATGCCAACTGCGATATACCAATTCATCACTGGCCTACAATCGGTGAGCCATTAGATGTTGCAGCAGCTATTGCTGATTACTATTTCCCGAACGATAAAAAAGAACTGGATCACTGCGCCAAGATCATAATCTCAGGCAAAGTGCAAAAAGTTAATTTTCGCCGCTGGATCGCTAAGCAAGCGCTTATTTATGGCGTAACAGGCTATTGTAAAAACTCCTCGAATAATATCGAAGCATTGTTTCAAGGAAGCAAAACGGCTGTCGATGCGGTAGTTAGACTCTGTGCAAATGGCCCTGAAAAAGCCTTGGTTGAAAAAATTACATATATAGATGCAAAAGAAAAAGCATCTTCAATATTTGAAATACAATAGTAAAATTAATCTTCGCCCAACGCGTTCGCGTTGGGCGAAGAGACAGCATGCTTAACTAATACCATATTTCTGCTTTAAGAAATTGACAATCGACGCTCGGCGTCCGGCGTTTTTCTCTTTAGATAAATCTAGGTTATAAAGACCACTAATCCCTCCTCGGCAATGTCCGTTTGCGAACCAGAGGCTATCTGTAGGCGCGACCTCATACGTGAGCGGTCGTTTATCATCAGGGTTTTCAGCAACAAGATCCCCTCCGTCAAATATTTTTAAACCATATTCTATGCTAAATGTAATCTCGACTAGCGATGGAATAGAGCGGCTAGCAAAATCAATATCCGCTGAAATCCGTTGATTTGAGCTACCTTGCTCATAAACGCGCAGCGCACTCAAAACACTACGTGGCCAGCCAATACTCAGATGCAGTTCACCCTCTCCCTCAGCTCCCACGTTTGATACTAAATAACCTGCATTGATACCGTCTTCGCGAGGCTCAGGCTTTACGACTGCAAAAACAGTCCACTCATTTTTATTGATGCGCGGACGAGTGCGAATACCGATGCGGCGATCGGTGTCACCCACGAACCACGGCAGCCCGTTAAAATTGCGGATAGGGTCGGGAGAACCCCCGCCGAAAGGTTCGATTGTCCGATGGTCAGCAGCTTTAGCGCGGTTGCGCGCTGTCAGAGCGGATGCATCAGCATAAGCTGGATCGAGTAGTATCTCGCGTCCAGGGACGTTGCCGAACGCACGTCCTTCGGGTGTAGTTACGACACGACGTAAGCCATTCGTGTTCTCAAGTTCAATGTTTTGATTTAATGTGTAGTTAGTCATCGCCATTTCCCTCTTCATCAGGAGCTTCATTAATTACAAAATTATTACTTCGTTTAATGCGTTCTTTATCAAATAATTCATAAACAAGATTAAATAGACAGTTACGCGCATGCACGTGCAGCTGAGTTATATTCCCACCTAACTGGCTAGGGCTTTCAACTAAAAATCCTGGAATTCCAAACTCTTCTTCTGCGTGCAAAACCATCGAGCCGTTAAAATGAGAGCTAATAGCACCCACAGGCTCATTTCCTTGGGGAACAAATGGCATCAGCCTTTTAATATCAGCAATCGTTTTATTGACCGCGTTTAAACCAACACCAACATTATTCGCACCTTCTGTACCTACCCACACTAAGCGCTCGCCACCCGTTTGGAATTGAAACATCCGATGGTGGTCAATAAATGCAATTGCATCTGTATGTTCCGACATAAATTGCATTAAAGACTGAGTTTCAGCCTCTGAAGCTGGCGATGGGCCGCTGGCCGTAGTTCCAGGCCAACGCGTAGGAAAGTTTCGATTTAAATCAATATTATTGTGATTTCTGCGAGTCCGTGCACTAAAACCACTAGGATTGGTGACGGGTAGATATAAAAATTCTACGCCCCATCGCAAATCATCTAGCCTGTCTATCTCTCGCCACTGGCGACACAATTCCTCGAAAAACGCTTGGTTGCCTGGAATAACATGCTGCTCAATACCGTGCAGACCCCCGCTAACGATAATCTTAGGTCGCTCGACACTCTCTTGCGGGTAGGAATTACCCTGCTCTAAAACAACATAATCAGCGGATCGGAAACGGTAGCACATAATTTCCTCGCCTAACCCATCCTGCCCAATGCTAAACGAACTAACGTAGTCGGGAAACTCAGACATTAAAGCATCTAGCGCATCATAAACGCTTTGTGTTGTAGGAAACTGAGTTGTTGCCGATTGTTTGTAAGCGCTGGAATAATCGCGCTTGACGGAAACTGACTCACGATTAATCCACGCGGCACCGTCATCGATAATCTGATCTGTTTTATTTAATTCAGCGAAATCTACATCACTCCCCCCGCCCACAATCGTTTTACCGCTCGCATCCATAGCGCGATATATATACCCGTTTTTATCTACCCAGGCATATTCAGATGTTTCAACATCATCGTTAAAAAACTCACCCATAAAAGGGATTATCGGCTGAAGATTATAATCAACTGATAAAATCGGGATGCGGTTTTTATCGCAGATTGAGTAAAGAGCAATATCGTTATCATCGTTGTAAAACTCTTGACGTGTGACAATTATTAGATGCCCGTCCGCCCCCCACTCAGCTAAATTGTTGCCGCTTTTATCAGCGATTGAATACAGCGTATGCTGCTCATCATCGTTACAAAACTCTCCAGCCGAGTCACTGGTACGCCCTGATATTAATAGCGCCGCATTCGATGCAGCCGCAACACCTTCCACAAACTCCGCTGACGGATCGTCTTTAATATGCTCGCTCTCACTCGCTGAGATACGGCGATAGAGCGACCGCGTCACATTGGGGTTTGGCGAGACAGCGTAGTAATACCAACCGTCCTCAGCGGCAGCACGGCCTTCGGCCTCGCTTGGAAATATCTGCCCCCCGGCAATCAGCAGTCCAAGGCGCTCGTTCTGCATCGCCTCCCACGTCATTTTTTCTTCACCGAAACGGTCGGTAAACTTGTCCTCTTTGGAGTGCATGCCGAGATCCAGCAGTTTGCTATTAACCTCTCGCACACGCGGGTCAGTGCTGCCCAACGGTTCGCTGGCAGGGTCAAAGGGTGGTAGGGCCATAGGGTTTTCTCCGGGCACAAAAAACCGCCCGTGGGCGGTAATTGAGAATGTTGGTAGCGGGTTAGCGGATTGGCTTGGGCCAGTGCTTGTTCATCGTGTAATCAAACAAGTCGCTGTACAGAATCTCTTCTGGGTACTGCATGTCCTCGGCAGTCACGATCGGAGGCTTAGGAATTAATAGCTCCACGCTAAATTCCCATATCCGCCCTTCTCCGCCTCTCGATTCAGGCAGCGGCGTAGGACCGTCATAGAGTTCCAGGAACTCTACGTTTTCACACCACTGCACACCCAACGGGCTCAGCAACCGCATGTTGAACGGAAGCACACCACTGTTCAGCGTGTGCCAGTAGAAGCCCTCAAACACCTGGGCAAAGCGCGGACGCATACGAAAGCGAACAGAAGCGGTGGTAGGTCCGGGGCCGTGCAATATTTCTTTGCGCGGCCTGCCGTTTCCCAGTGGCGTGCGCAGCACGTTGTCGGTGTGTTGCAGCCCGTAGCCCTGCCGAAACGGGCGCGGCAGGCCTTCCGGGTAGTTGATGTCTGCCATTAGGTCGCCCCATACATAGATTTGTCTGCTAGTCTCATAAGCTCAATCCACTTAAATAGAGCATCAATAATGGAAATTTCAGTAGGCGCATATAACCCAGACGAAGCGCTGGCACCGGTAAACGTTACTTTTTGGGATGAATACGATGGCACCAATTTTGACGTTCAATGCCACTTGCGTGTCCCAAATGTCGATTCACGCATTGAGCTATACAACTCCGCTAAAGCAGCAGCACTGCCTCGTCTAAAGAAAATAGTTGAAGAGCTTGAAAAGCACTTGCAGGAGAGCCCGTAAGGTTAGGCCGCCTAGCGAGGCTGCCGCCCCCACCCCAAAAAATGCTGCCCTGCTTTTGTTACCTTGCCGTCGCTCGCCATATCCTCGATTAGGGAGGCCTTAACAATGTCAATTGTTAACCCGCCGCCCTCTTCGCGACGCGCTGAAACGTTAGCGCTGGTGTGGTTATTGATGCTGACATTAAGGCCCCCGCTATCCCCCGGCCTATTCATCTGGCTTTCAACTCGCGCCAAGGCCGCGTCGGTGTGTGCCAGCGTGTCATCCATTTTGGCGCTGGTTTCAGCAGTGCTAACGCGCTCACCTTTTTCAAGCCAGTAAGAGCCCGTGGCGGGCAGGCTGTCCCACCCATCGTGCGCCATACCGATATTGCCTATCGCCGCTGCTTGCCCAACCTGAACGGCTGCGGCAGCCGCACCAGCAGCAGGCGCCAGCACAGGACCCACATAGGGAATGCCTACCGTCGCATCAAACGCCTTTGAGTACGACGACGGCACATTCATCAATGCCTTGCCCACTGCGAACGCCTTTTCCGTAGCGAATAGAGCGCGATAGATACCGCTTTGCTCACCAGCAAATGCGCTCGCCAGCCCGGCAAGATCACCGAAGGTGCTCTCGGCAGCGGCCAGCTGCGCTATCTGCCGGGCCTTCTCGATTCGCATCAGCTCGTTTTGATGTTCCTCGTGCAGGGCGCGCTCTTGGGCGTCCCATTGCGAGGTAAGGTCGGCACGTTCTTCACGGTACTGCGCCAGCATTTCCAGCTGAGTGTCGTACCACTCCTGTAGTTCTTCCTCGGCTTCGTCGATTTTATTTAACTCACCGAAGGCGCCGCCAATGGAGGCATCCAGGCCACCGTATTCCGGGGCATCAGAAAAACCTGCGGCAGCGATCTTGGCGGCCACATCTGCGTACTCTTCGCCCGCGACGTTGGCGGCATCGAGTACGGCGAGGCGGGCGGCTACTTGGTCTGTAAGCCGCTCCTCAGTTGTGCGTAAGGATTGAAGAAGGCTTTCATAGTCCGAAGCCGCTTGTTCGCTGGCTTCATACGCGGACACGGCTTCAAGCGCGGTGCGAGCAGCGGCAAGCTGTGCTTCGCTCGCGCCCTCTTGAGCCAGCTTGTATAGCACCAGGTCGTCTTCGGCCATGCCGAGCGTAGAGGCCTGCAACTGAAGTGCGGCTACTTGATCATTGATGGCGTCTCTTGCTCGCTTGCTTCCGCTGGCCTGGTCCTCTGTGGTTTGGGTCGTTTCGCGCGTCGTCTTCCCAAGCTTGGCCAGCTTTTCATCTATCTCGGTGACCGAACCACCCGCCGCCTCAATCGCGTTACGGGTCGTCATTAGCTCTACTTGAAGATCATGCAAAGCCTGTTGTGATTCGCTTCGCTGCCCCATACCAAAAGCTTGTTGACCGCCCATGGCCTCCCATTGCCGCTGCTCTTCCTGCACGATTTCGCGCTGGTTGGAAACGGCCAATGCCAGCGTGGATTGGCGGAATTGCTGAAACTGACGCTCAGCCTCAAGCATGGCCTTGGCGTTCTTGAGGGCCGCTTCCGAGTTGGCATCCAGCGCGCTGGTCATGTCGTCAACGCGGTCAGTCGCCGACTGTATCTTGGGCGACACCAGGCCTAGCTCTTCGCGAAAGGTGTAGATAGCGCCCACGGCCGCGCCCGCCACCGTGACCAGCGCCCCTAGGGGGTTGGCGCGGATGGAGGCGTTGAACGCCCACTGCGCGATAGTAGCCGCGTTCACGACCACCCGGTAGGTAACGTAAGCCCCGGCGGCGCCTGCCACACCTACCGCTATACCTTTCAGCACCTCAAGCTGTAGATCGTAATCCCCCGCGTGGAACGCCTTGGTAACCGTGTTAATGGAGTCGGCCATATCATTGAGGGCAGGCGCCAGGCGAACCGCTACCACATTGCCCATCGCTTCCGACGACAGGCCGATTCTGGCAATCGCATCGTTGGCCTCTTCAATGGCGGCGGCATCCACCATGGAGACAGAAAGCCCGTAGTCCTCGATCTCTTGGCGGGCGCCGCGAATGGCGTCCCCACCCTTCATGAACAACTCGGTTGCGCCTTTCTGCTCAAACCCTAACTGCTGTAAATGGCGCGCCGCTTCTTGCGAAGACATGCCGGTATCGCGAATGCGGTCAGCTATATAACCCAGCCGCTGATCAACATCCATTTCCTGCATGGCTTTCAGGTCAAGGTTTAGCCGTTGCACGGTTTTTAGCGCAGGGCCGCCGCTCATTTCCACAGCACCCAAGCGGCGATTCATCCGATTAAGCGATGCCTCCATGCCATCCAGCCCGGAGTCCGACGCGGCCATGTTGACCGCGCGCAGGCCATCAATGGTGCCGTCCAGCGAGCGCGCCATCTTGGCGTTTGCATCGATAGTGTCCATATTGGACTTGGCATACGCGTAAAGCCCGACGGCGGCGGCGGTGCCAGCGGCGGCTATGGTCGCAATACCGGCGGCGGCCTTCTTGGCATCCTTCTCCATCTGGCGCATTTGACGCTGCGTGTCTCGCTGCGCCTTATCCATGGGGCCGGTAAAGTTGCCGGTCTTCAGCACCATATCCAGAGTCAAGCTACCGAGCGAGCGAACCGA
Organism: Halomonas sp. AOP43-D1-4; assembly: GCF_052446175.1. NCBI lineage: Bacteria > Pseudomonadati > Pseudomonadota > Gammaproteobacteria > Oceanospirillales > Halomonadaceae > Halomonas > Halomonas sp. AOP43-D1-4. Next base: position 102,832 of record NZ_JBQSVY010000010.1, on the reverse strand, counting down.
CATACTTTTCTCCAGGCGTAAAAAAACCCGCCGAAGCGGGTTAATGGAAATATTGTGTTGGGCGTTAAAGATCGCAGGTGAATTCTACTATTGAGTTATCAACGTTCATTCTGCGAGTTTTTTGCCATAAATAAACCCTGTCTGCGGTGTATGCAAAGCGATTGTAACCAATGTAGCCACCGTAACTATTTTTGGCATTCACCTCTCCGCACACAGCTATAAGAGGCCCATCTTCTGCTACAGAAATACCGTGCACATCTCGGAAGTTTGCGGAATCAGGATCTTTCAAAGCGCCTCGAACAGCGGCCTGCGCCTCTTCTATCTGATTTTCGTCAATCTCAATCCGCACATTTGTGACAGAAGGAGAGGAGTCCGACGCCTGGTAGCTTGAGTTTGAATTGCTATGGTTAGCTGTATTAGCGCACCCGGCAATTAAAGACGATAGCAAAGCTGCCAAAATTATATTTTTTTTCATTCCCTTACCCTTTTGTAGATGAAATTAGGAAAGGTCAGAAAGCTATTGCCTTTAGTCAAGAAGCAAATACGCCCCGCTGAGCTAACCCAGCAGGGAACGTATCGCACTTGGCTAAGTTTGACTAGGCTATCTTAGGCGAATTTACTGACGTCACTTATGAGTGAGCCGTGACCGCCATGCTATTGGAGCGGCCCATCAGTCTTTCCATATCGCGGCGAAGGGACTCGCCCTCCCCAATATAGTGGCGCATGGCGAGCACTTCGGCTTCGCAGCAACCCACATCAAACCCCGCCTTTTTAAGCTGACTGAGTAAGCGAAGCGTGGGCGATGGGGCGCTTTCACCATAGAGGTGGTGTGCTTTTACCCAGCGGCGACTGGGGTAAATCGTGGGAATCTCGTTCGACCAATCGCTGCGTAGCTGGGGGTTTATTTCAGGCCATGCCTCCATGGGGTAGTGAATGGCCGGTTGCGGTTCTGGTTCAGGCAGTGCGTGGCGACTGATGTAGTCGCCTTCGATGATCTTGGCGCTTTCCCGCTCGATACTGTCCTGAACAAACATCATCGCGCGGTCGAGCTGCTCAGGGCTGGCGTCTTCGATATGCGCCAGCCCCAGGTAACCGTTCACCAGTTTCCACATGCCTGCGTAGTCGGCGCTTTCACCTTGAGCACTGCGTAGGTTGGCAAGGGTGCGCACAGCACGATTAAGAGGCTTTCGATCCTCTATGCTGGTAAAGCGTGGATTCTCGGAACCACCTTTTTGCCAGTAGTCGCTTAATACCTCGAAGCACTCTTCTTGGTACTCAATAAGCTTGTCGCGCACTTCAGGCTTTACACGCGCAGCATCTACACCAAACAGCCATCCATTAAGCTTACTAAGTGGCAAAGTCAAAACCTTCTGAAGGCCGCCTTTTGAAGGTGCGGTTATCATAACCGCACCCTTGGATAACACGGGATTACGCTTAATTCGCTGACGCTGGCCGTGCCACTCTAAACCGATAGAGTCACAGATGGGCTTCATTGCAACGCGCACGATCCCAGCAACATTAAATGTCGGGATGTGGGCGCCGTGGAAATTGATAGAAATAGGTGATGCGGTAAGTGTTGCCATGATGTAGATCCTCGTTCTTGAGTGAGAATCCGCCAACACTGCGACCATTCAGATGGTGGCGGACTGCGCGAGGTTGGTCGACCGGTGAACAAGGGAACCGGCACACCCGAAGGTGTCCCCACGCAGCCCGCCATAACAGGCATAAAAAAAGCGCTGTTAAGCGCTGATGCTGCGCCTTGTTCAAATCGAGCGACCAAACCCGAGCCACTGATTTTGCAGCGGCAAGGGAATGTTGGCCCAAGAAGGCGCAGGCGTCAAGCTGCCTGCATATTATGTGGGCATTGCATGAAGTTCTAAACCCGTGCAATGGGGGTGTATGGATAATCAGCCCCAAGCCTCCTTGGCATGCTCCATCGTCACTTCGGGCTGATCGGCGTGTGGCATGAAGTCATTGGTTTTGAAAGCAGCCACTCCCTGCTTGCGATTCATGTTGGCTTGCTGGGTAACGATCAACGCGGCGGCACGCTCGACACGCATGCCAACGTGCAGCGAGCCGCGCTTTTTGCGATACGCTAACCAGCTCAGGTATTCGGGGTAGCTGATGCGCTCTTGGGCTTCCGCGATCGTCCGGCCGCCGATGCCCGCAAGGACGAGCTCGTGCCAGACTTCGTCTTCGTCGTCGAGCTCGTCGGGCGCTTTCCCAGGCCGCTGACGTCAGAGATCACCCGCAACAGCTCGTTGGTCAGTTCGACGCTGAGCGGGCCGCGCTCTTCGTCGGCAGTGCCGATGACGTCTTCGACAGTGAACACCGGGGCGCCGTCGTCGCCCACAATGCAGTGGGCGATACGGGCGGCCATCACGTCGCCCTGGGCGTGCACGGCCTGAATATCGCTTTTGGCCGTGGCGTAGGAAAGCGGGAGCACGTTCACGGTAGCGGTGAATTCCTGGCCTTCGTGCTTCCACTTGATGCCTTTCTCTACCGGCTTGCGTGCTACAAAGCCGCCATGGGCGGCTAGGGTTTCAATAGATAGCTTCATGCGTCATCACCTGGCGCTGAGGAGGTTTTGGGAATCCAGCGACCCCGGCCGCTACGCTGGAGCGCGCCCGCAACGGTGACGTTGGCGTTAAGCTGGAAGTCGAAAGGGAAGTCAGAGGCATAGGCGCGGCAGGTATACCAGGTGCGTGTCTCTGGCAACGTGACGGTGTCACCTGAAACGCTGGGAATTGCCGTTTGCTTTCCATCTTCATCGATAGGGCCGTCGCTCCAACCCACAAACCAGTCAATCGTCGGTGTTGAACCGCCCTCTGCCATTTCCTGAAGAATCAGGTGTGATGGCTCGTTAGGGTCGGCGTTAATCGATAGACTGCCCTGCCCCGGCTGCGCTAGCCCGGCGCTGTACTGCATCGCTTCGGTTTCTTCCAGGTCGGTATCGTCGATCTGGGTCTTTGGGCTTGCGCCGGGGTTAAACGCGGTACAGCGTTTCAGGCGCACGATCTCACCAGAATCCGGGTGGCGGAAAAATACGCTTGTGCCTTTGGTCAGCATTGTGGGGTTCCTCGCTTTCAGGTTGGGTAATACCAGCTAATGTCGAAATTAGTGGTCTTCAATTTGGTGGCCGCTTCTGTGCTGGTACCACCCAGTCGTTCGATATAACAGTGAGGCTCAAGAGCGCGGCGGAACGCGCCCAATACGGCGTTAACGTCGGCGACGCTATCGGCGTATATGTCGATCTGGATGTCCCAGTCGTCCACGTCGGGTGGATCATCCAGATAGTTTTCGGGCAAGCCGTTGAGCACCTGGTAGGTGGCATACGGCTTGGCGACGTTTTCCGGCGCGTCACCGAACGGAAACAGCCGGGTGGGGTTAACGCCCAGCAACGCAGTGACCCCCGCGTTAGCGGCGCAGACTCGAAACAAAGGGGGCATGGGTTAGGCTCCGGCTTCTCGGGCTTGCTTGCGCAGGGCGCGGTCAAGCGACCTGTTGTATTGGGTGATAAATTCGTCGGTCGCGGCCTGGATGCTTTCGCTCAGCGAGCGGCGCATGAACGGTTGAGCCGGGGCCGGGCCGACCTCCTTACCAAAGAACTCACCGGCTTGAGGGTTAGCTAGGATGCCATCACCCTGAGCGCGGATAGCGCCCCGACCAAACTCAATCTGGCGCCAGTGCCGGGTATCGCCACCCGGTAGGCCGGAGAATGCTTCCGCCTTTCTCCTCCCCCCCGCGCCACCCATGACACCCACACGAAACACCAGATCACCGGTTTGCCGGAATTCCTTCGGTGAGAATCGGACCGCAATGTTGGCAGATATGTCCTCGGCGCTGACGGGGTCATCAATTTTCTGCGCGTTTTCCTTGGCCTTGTCGCGAATCAGGTTTGCCGCCTTACGCATGGCAAAACGGCCGCCCTTGCGCCGTAGGTCGAAGTTGATGTTATCCATGCGAGCGAGTAGCGGCTCAAGGCCATCTAAGTTGAGAACAACTGGATCAGTCATAAAAAACCACTTCGATCGTGCCGCGCAGGCGCTTAGACAAGGCTCGCTTTCGATGCTTATCTATCTTTACAGCTCCGTCTTTATCCGTGCTGTAAACGTCCGCGATGCCACGCTTTGTATCTGCATAAAAGCAACGCTCTAGTCTTTTGCCATTCAGCAGAAAGTAGCGGCGGCCTCGCCCATCTTCACGAGTGTGGATATGGTCAGCCATCATTCACGCCCTCGCTGTATGGCAGGGTTAGATATTCCCGCCCGCTGTCTTTATCCGGCAGCACGCCTTCGATGTTGTAGATGTACCGGCCCTTGCGAACCCGCATCGTGCTATCGATGCCCAAGCGCTCGCCCGCGTTGAAGCGCATCACCAGTTGCCCCTTAACCTCTGACTGCGCAGCGTTGGCGGCGATGAAGCCACGCACGCTAAGCGGCTCGATGGCCATCCAGGCTTTGCCGACTTCTTCCCAGCCCGGCACCATGGCGCCGCTGTCGGGGTCTTGCTCGTTGGCTGGGCGCTCGACGGTGCAGCGGTGGCGGAGTGTGCCGGCTTTCATAGGACCTCACACGTTGAAATATTGATAAGGCCCAATAAGGGAATTCACGGCCATCGGTAGTTCGCTAGAGATTGAGCCAACAATGACTGCACCGCGATTTTCGTACCAATGATTGATCAGTAAGAGCATGGCGGTGGTGATGTCGTCATCGAGAACCAGCGCTCTTTCGTCACCGTCCGCTGGTATTTCATTTGTGGTGGCGTATAGCTTCCGGCCTGTCTTGTTTTCGATCAGGCGGCGGGCCGCTGTTGAGTAGGTTTCCAGCAGCGGCTCCTCTTCCGTTTCATCCTGCTCGATACGGCACTGCTGCTTGATGATTTCAATATCTAACATGGTCGGCACCGAGCAGGCTGTTTACTTCTTGGCGGTTGCTTTAGCTGCCTTTGCGGGCGGCTCATTGAGGGCCGCATTGGCCTCTTTCTTGGCGGCAGCTGCAGCTTCTGCTTTTACTGCGGCTTCTTTCTCAAGCTCTGCTTTTTCTTTATCGCTTAACCGCGTGGCTACTTTGAGTTGATCGACAGCCACGACTGCACAGCGCTCAGGCACTTCATGCACCCCTTTGCTGTAGTCGATAACTTCCTTGCCATCGGGCGACCACGGAAATGGCTTGATTACGTTAATTGTGGGCATGGGCTCCTCCAGCCTGAACAAAGCAGGCGCCCTTTAAAGGACGCCTGCGGATTGCTTTCACCGTCCGCGATTGAGTGCCGGTTTACTCTGCTGCGCTGAGCGTTAGCACCTTGATGGCCTGTGAGTCGGTAAGCATGCCGCCCACCCGCTTGGTGGTGTAGAAACCAACGTAAGGCTTGTTGGTGTAGGGGTCGCGAAGGACGCGGGTACCGATGCGGTCCACAATGGTGTAACCGCGCTGGAAGTTACCGAAGGACACCGCGTGCGCATCAGCAGCCGCATTGGGCATGTCTTCGTTTTCGGTCACGCCATAACCTAGCAACTGAGACGGCTCGCCTTCCTGCAGACCCGGGCGCCACAGGTAGTTACCATCTGCGTCTTTCATGGTGCGCACTTTAAATAGCGTCATCATGTTGAGCATGAAGGTAGCGCCAGCGCGGTACCCTTTCTTAGTGCTGTAGATCAGCTTTAACAGCTCATCACCGGTAAAGTCACCGGCCGTACCTGAGATGATTTGCTGAAGCGTACCGAAGGCGCGTGCTGCATCCGCCGTCGCTGCCATCGGGTAATCCAAATAGCCTTTCGGCTTATTGGTGCCATCGCCTAGCACGAAGGCAGCCCCTTCTTTTTCCGCGAACTCAATCGCCACTTCGGATTGCAGCCAGGCTTCTGCATTGAAGAAAATATCATCCAGGCTGGTTTGTGTAGCCTGCGGGTTGGCATAGATCTCGCCCATGTGTGCGGCAATCTGAGCCAGCGTAGGCGTGCCTGTGACCGGGCGCGCAGCGGTTTCACCCACCCAGCCAGAACCAGCGCCACCCAGGTTTACAAGTCGCTTATAGTCAGGTGTGCTAACCGTGATCTGGTTACATACTTGACGCATAGGCGATTCGTTCTTCAGTAGCTCTAGCACGTTGCGGTCCAGCTCCTCAGGCACGGCATAGCCACCGTCATCATCTACACCGGTTTGCAATGCTTTCTGCTCGAGCTCGCGCAATCCGTCTTCGCGGCCCTTGCGAAGGAATGATTCGAACGCGGTCTTGTGTTCGCTGGCCGCTTCGCCACCAGCGCGCCCTGGACGGTTAGCAGTTTTTAGCGACTTTTCGAGATCCGCTTTCAGCTCGTCCAGCTCTGAGAGCTTTGCGTTTAGCGATTCTGTCTTCTCAGCCAGCGCTGTCTTTTCCTGTTCGATAGCGTCAATACGCTTGTCGTTGCTGGACTTGAACTCATCAAAGCGTTTGCCGAGCTCGTCAGCTACTTGCTTAATGTCTTGTGCATCAACAGCCATGGGAGGCTCCTTACATTTTTTCTAGTAGGGATTTAAGGGAGGAAAGCGCTTGTTCCGCCTCCGCATCACGCGGCTGGATGGCGCCGTAGCCAGAGGACATAAAGCCTTTGGCCTGAGAGCGGGAAAGCCCTACTTCTCGCAGGGCTTTCTCGAGCTCGCTGGGCCGGGGCATTTCGCCTCGCGCCAGCTGGTTCTTTACATTTGAGATACGCGCTTCGTCATTGGCGGGGAATGTCACTAATGACACTTCCCACAAGTCGATCTCTTTCAGCAGGAACACTTCTTTATCGCGGTCGTATTCCCACTCTTTCAGCATGAAGCCAATCGATAAACCGGTGAGGCTGCCCGCCTTCATGTGGGCATGTGCCCGACGCGCCAGCGGGTCGTCATCTACCAGCAAACGGCCTTTTACATAGAGGCCTTGCTCGTCTTCCTTCATTTCGGTGTAGATGCCGATCGGCTCTTGCATGTTGTGCTGCCACAGCATGGCGGGCATGCGGTCCTTTTCCTGCCAGCGCTTCAAACTGGCCTGGAAGGCACCGGGCATTACCACATCGTCGTAGCTGTCCTGGTTGCCAAACACCGAGCCGTAACCCTCGAACTCGCCGGCATCGTTGACGGCCTTAATCGTTAACGGCGCGTCGAAGCGTTGCTTGGTAGTCATTTCTGCTTGTCCTCGAGGTCGTGACGGCGGCTCGGCTGAATCAGTCCGTTTTGAACAGCTTGACGGTTCAGACGCTCATGCCTGGCCTTTTCGTCTGCATGCTTTTTGCGATCAGTTGTTGGGCGTTTTGTCATCTGAGGCGCCCTCCGGCATCGTGGTCATATTGGTCGGCGTTAAATAAATATCGCCGCCTGCTCGATCGTTTAAATCTTCTAGCTCTCGGCAGTCGTTGGGGCTAAGGATCCCCCACTGAATGCCGCGCCCGTAGCTTTCGTAACGGGCCTTCAAATCGCCTCGTAGTAGCGCGCCAGTGTTGAACTTTGCGTAGTAACGGCCTTGGTCTTTCGGCTCCATCAGCCCGACCTGCACCCGCTTCTCAATGCGCGTGAGGTATGGCACTAGTGAGTAGTTAACGAAGTTGAGCCCTTGGTGCTCGATGTTGGAGAACGTGGCGCGCTCCATGTTAGCCACCAGATGGGGCGGCACACGGAAGATGGCGCAGATCTCATCACGCTGGAATTTGCGGGTTTCGAGAAACTGGCTATCTTCGGCATTGAGCGAAATAGGCTTCCACTGCAAACCACCTTCCAGAATCATGGGCTTGTGGTTATTGGCTAGGCCGCCATGCCGTTCTTCAAAGTCCTTCTTCAAGCGGTTATAGGCGTTATCACTAAGCGTTTGCTCTGTTTGCAGAACACCTGTTGTGACTGCTCCGTTCTTAAATAGCCGCGCGCCGTGCTCTTCGGTATCTAGCCCCAAGGCGATGGCTTCGCGGGCATAGGCCACCGGGTTAAGCCCTACCAGTCCATCAAGCGTCATCAAGCGCACATGCCAGACTTCGTCTTGGCCGAGCACGTCGGTAGTACCGTCTTTAAAGGTCACTCGGTAAACCGGGTTCCAGCTGGAATCTAGCTTTGGCTCCACCGAACCGGGATCCAGTGGCAGCAACTCAGATACCCGATCACCCAAACCCTTTACCTTGTAGGCGTAAAAGTTGCCCCTTAGGCATAGGCAAGTTATCAGCAGCTCCCAAAACTCCTGCGAGGTCATGTAATCGTTTGGGGCCACGTTCAGTAGGCGGTACAAGGGGTGGCTTTGCGCGGGCAGGCGAGTCCGCCCGTTTTGCTCCATTAGGCGACACGGCAGCATGCCGACCGACTCGGACAGCACACGCACGCAGCCGAAAACCGTGGAGAGCCGCATGGCTTGGCCGCCCGATACCCGACGCCCGCTAATGGAGTCGTAGGTAACGCCAAGCTCTTCAGCGAGCGCCTGGGGCGTGTCGATAGCCGTGCTTTTGCGGCTGAATAGCTTGGAGAAAAATTTCATAGGGTGCGGATGCCATGTTCTTCAAGGTGGTCTGAAAGGTCGTCTTCTGGAGGAGTCATTGCGCGGCCGATGGCAATGATCAGTGCAACCGCACCATCGATCTTGTTTTGATTCCCCTGCTTGATAGGCCTCATTACGTCATCGTTGCCGGGCATGTACTTAGCAACGACATTGCCCACACACCACGTCATTATCGGATGGCCATCATGATGAAAACGGCCGGTGAGGATGGCGGCCTCTAGCTCTTTCATTGCATCAGACAGGTTCTTATAACCCTGCTGAATCGTCACTGGGTTAAGGCCTGCATCGTCTAACTCGTGCGATAGGTTCGCGGCGCCGTGTGGGTCAATGCCTGATTGAATGGCGGGCGCTTCAAGGTGCGCTTCTTTTGCTTGCGCCAGCACTTCGCGGTAATCGATCTCTGCGCCTTCGGTGTTCTCAAGGTGCTTACCTTCTACCCAGCCCTGGTACCGCTCTGCTGTGCGTCGGTCGTCGTTGTTGAGTACCGTATCCTCTGGAACCCAGAACTTGGGGGCGATGCAGTAGTAGTGAGTCTTGCCATCGATCTGCTTGACGAAGACGCGGACCATGCCGGTTAAATCCAGCTTTCGTGCAAGGTCGAATCCGTAAAAGCAATCGACCCCGAGAAACTGATCAAGCGTTAGCGTAATGTCGGCGCATTTACGCCACGCCTCCATGTTGAAGAACCCTTCCTTCGCGGAGACCCAGACGTTCAGGTGTTTAGTCTTGATGCGGTTAGCGGTGCGTGCGCGAGCGACTGCGGTAGCGATCTGGCTCTTTAGCCAATCTAAGCCCACCGACACATCGGCATTGGGGTTGGCCTTTAGCAGCGCCTCTTCGCTTGTCCAGTCGTCATCGGCATCAATGGTGTAGATCAGGGCGAACAGCTCGTCGTCCAGCTGCGTGCCGTCGAGCATTTCGATGCAGCGCTCGCGATGCGCGTAACACGGCCCCGCTATATCAAAGCCTGCCGTGGTGATCGCGAGTATCAGCGGCTGAAGGCGCGCCCCCATGCCCGAAATCATCGTGTCGTACAGGTTTGAATCTGGGTGTTCGTGGTACTCGTCGATAATGGCCATCGAAGGGCTGGAGCCGTCGCCGGGGTCTCCGATAACCGGCTCGAACTTGCTGCCGTCGGCACGCTCCAGCTTCTTGGCCCAGACCACGACACCGAAGCGCTTACGCAAGGCGGGTAGCTTCTTCGCCATGGCCAGAGCGGGCTTGAACACTTCCCAGGCTTGTTTCTCGCTGGTCGCGCCGCAGTACACTTCCGCGCCGTATTCCTTATCTGCACAGAAGGCGTAGAGGCCAGACGCGGCGGCGATGATCGATTTGCCGTTCTTACGCGGCACCTCGATGTAGGCTTCGCGGAACCGGCGCGTTCCATCCTTCTTTCGCACCCATCCGAAAATCATCGAGAACAGAAACAACTGCCAGGGCTCAAGCACCAGGCGTTGCTTTGAGCGCGCCCAACGGTCTTTGGTGTGCGGCATCTTCTGAATGAAGCGGCACACGCGCTCTGCTAAATCACGGTCAAACTTATAGGGGTAGCTCTTGGCCTTGCTGGCCTTAACATCGTTGAGGTGTCGGGCGCAGGCTTGCTTAACGTATATGCATGCGGGGATCCGGCCGCCTACAACGTCTCTCGCGTACTTCTGCGCCGCGTTGACGTTGGGGTATGCGGCCATGTTTTAAAACTCGCTAAAGTCGTCGTCCTCGTTGCCGTCGTCGCTATTACTCACGCCGAGCATGCGCAGCCGCGTCAATGGGTCCAGCCCAAGCAGCGAGCCCAAGCGCGATAGCTGCGCAATGGCATCGTTACGCGCTGCCACATAGGGGCTTTTCTTGATGCTGCCGTCTGAGGTGGCCACGACCATGCCGCCATCATCGGCTGCCCAGTCGGTTATTTTCAGGTCGGCGGTAATCATGTAAGAGAAGCTGTTGCAGTACGCCAGCAGCAGCGGCGCGTCTTCTGGCTCGAACGTCCCGCGCTCGATCAGGATCTTGCTTTGGCTTTTCCAAAGCCGGACGGCGTTCTCGTCGATTAGCTCGGGAGGTGGTGCGATCCGCGAAATCGAGCTTTGGTGTTTCATGTCCGTCTTGCGTTTTCGCCCACCGCCAGACGCCCGAACCGGGGCATTGCTATTGGCCATACCGGCTCCAGAAAATTTTCCTTATTTCTCACGCATAAAAATAAGCCTGAGGGTGCGGTGTCCGCGTTCGAGGGCTGTAGAGTTTTACCCCGCCCCCCCTGTGTCAGCCGCCGCGCTGGCGTGCCCGTAGCGCTTCGGCCTGCGTCTTCGCCGTGTGGCATGGCCCACACAGTGCCTCAAGGTTAGCGCTCGTTGTGGCGCCGCCTTCGGCCTCTGGGACGATGTGATCAACAGACTCAAACGGTGTGGCTTTACCCTGCCGCTTGCACTCTTGGCACAGGTAACGGTCACGCTCTGCGACTGCATCACGGATGCGGCGCCACGCTCGACCACCACGGCCACGCCCAGCGCGGCCTCTTGTCCATGCCTTAGCTTGGTCGGCGTGCTCATCGCAGTAGCCGTGAGCATGGCGCGTTGTCTTGCGGCACAGCTTGTCGCGGCAGGGGGTTGGTGTACGTGCTGGCATCAGTCGTCGAGGTCCAGGTAGTTGGGGCCTTCAAGGTCGGCACCGGTCTCTTCGGCTTCTTGCGCTAGCAGGTAATCAATCACCTGCTGATTGCTCTCTGCCAGCCGGTTGATTGCTTCCGTCTGAGCTTGTAGGGCTGCGATCAGCGCGCTGCTTTCGCTTGTCTCGACGCTTGTCTCTGGCTTGCTGTTTTGCATCCAGCACCTCCTGCAAGTTGGGCGTTTGCATTCGCACCAAGTAGGCCTCACGACCTAGGAATGAATGCATCATATTGATACCAGCCATGAGCTCATTAAGGGCACGCCCATAGCTGATTGCATAACGCTTGCCAATGGCACGCTTACGGCAAAAGGCGGCCTTGTCTACGCATCGATCAGCATGCAGTAAGGCCCAATCGGGGATACCTTGAGCGATAGCCTTCTTACGCAGCATCAAGTACCTGTTTAAGGAATGGGAATACATCGCTACTCCTCGGAAGACGCTCGATCACCACCACCAACGATCTCAACCACACTCACGCGGTCAGCGTTAGCGCGGCGGCGTAATGCCTCATACTCAGCCAGCAGTAACAGCAGGCCCTTGTTGCTATCCAATACGCGCATCGGCGCTGGCAGTTCACTTGTTAGGTGCTGCGGCACCGCCGGGCACTGATACACCACCGGCATCGCCGGGGCGCTGGAGCTGGCGCACCCAGTCATCAACACTCCCAGGGACCCAATCACCAAGCCAATCACGCGCGTCTGCATCCGTCTCTCCTAGTCGCTCAAGCGCCGATGTGCTGGCGCTGATGTCGCTGGCAATCCGTTCAAGCGTTCGGTCACGCTCGGCCATTGCAGCGCTAAGGGTTTCGATCTGCTGGCGCTGCCACTGCTGGTGCTCCTGCAGGATCTCAGCGCGCTCACGCTGGCGCTCAGCTTCAGCCCGGTAGGCGTCGCGCTGGCTAGTGACGTGCTGCCAGTAGAGGTAAGCACTAAGCAGTGCCAAGCCGCCCACGGCCAACCCAACCGCCCTACCTTTGAGCGCCGCCATCATTTCAACCACTTCCTGAAAAAGGCCAGCAGCACCTCGTACAGCGCGTCTGCTTTGTTACGGATCCACTCCACGCCCATGAAAGCGAGGAATACGCACGGCGCCATTGCCACGGCCTCCGTATGCTCTTCAGGCAGGGAGTAGTAGACCGCTAACCACAGAAATACCGGATAGAGTGACAGCGACAGGATGGTGCCCATCGCGGCCACCATCAGGGCCTTTCTCCACGGCCCGCCATCATGCAGGGCTTTTATCAGTCCTACAGAAAAGGTGGCGGCAGCAAGAAGCGCCCACGGGATCATGTCCACCAGCCATTGCCAGTTATTAGGGTCTCTGTTCGGCATGACAGGTTTCTCTTTGCGTCTGGGTTTCATGTTGACCACCTCAGCGGCCGGGAAGGTTTACGCAGCCTTGCGGCGCTCTAATCGAGCACGCTCATACCAGGTCTGGTCTGCATCGCACAGCTCGCCCTGGGCACGCTTGAACTCATACAGTAGGCGCTCTAGTGAATGCTCATGCTGTCCATATCCAGCACCCGGTAGCGACGCCCAAATGTTCCTGCAGCTGTTGATCGCCTCAGCAATGCGGCCCTCTTGAATCAACCCCAGCGCACCCTGCTCGCGGATCTGCTGTATAGCGCACCGGTCTTGGCTCAGCGGCCCAAAGTCAGGCAGCTTCAACTGATCGCGGTAGTGTGGCCAGAAGCGGCTTAGCTGCTGATAGCGTCCCGCTGCCGTTGAGCTCAGCCCCTTACGGATCTTCACCAGCTGCTGCGGGTGGTCGTCGTAATCGTCCATGAGAATGAGCTTGCTGGGGATAGAGCCCACAATGATGCGGTAGCCATTATCTGTACGCGGATCGTCCAACATGGCTTTGCCCAACTCAGCAAACGCCAGCATGTCGACAAACGCGCACACGTTGACGCCGCCAGCTTGGGCGGGGGTGATAGCAGGCATAGGCAGTCACTTGATGTAAAAGGCCCCGCACGACTGGGGCAAGGCGCACCAGGTGGCACGCGACAGGGAAATGGTAGCGGTGGCGGGAATCGAACCCGCTTTCTCCGGGATATGAGCCCGGCAACCAGCCAGTGGTCCACAACCGCTAGAAACGCAAAAGCCCCGCCGGGTGACCGGCAGGGCTTCTAAGTATGTGGCGGCTAGCTGCATTAAGTGCCAGCCTATACAAACACTACATCAACAATTCCCAAGGCGCAACATTTAAAAACAGATACAGTTATTGACTGCTACAGATACAGTGGTAGTTACCCGATTTTAGCGAGCATTATCATTTGCGCCCTAGCCTCAAGCGCCGCCCTTTTTATTGCTTGCCCCTTGTTGAACAGTGGCACCTGATGCTCCGTTTCCACCATCCGCGCGCAGCCTTCTACTGCCTGCTCCCAACGACGCGCCAGCAATTCCCGCTCCTCTGCGCTACCGGGCACATGGCACCCCCTTCGCTTACCCAGCATGGCCCGCGCTTCCGTTTCAAAACATACGAGCGTGATGCCAGCACCAACACCAGGAGCAAACCCCAAGCTCTGCGCATAAGGCGCTAGGTCAGCGGCTATCTGATCGTAGCTTTTACCCCAAGGCCCAGTAACACGCCGATCTGTCTTAGCCGCCTGTATAAGCGCAGCCAACAGCGCGCGCGGCTTAAGCTTGGCATACGCTAGAAACTGCCGAGCTTCTTCATGAGCGGCGTGTACACGAATGCCGCGATCATAGGCAATTGCCAGCGGATCAGCTGCGGCGGTACCGCCACCCGGATGCTCGCCAAGTTTCGCGGTTGAGCTGAATGGCTGGAAACCCAGATTCTCATGGGCAAACCATGTCCGACGCTCGACCTCCATATCCAGTACCCGGCTGACAAATATCCGCGGCGCCTCAGGGTCGTGGTCTGCATGCGACTCTCTAGCGATCTCACGTAAACGACCAATCGGCATACGCTCGTACATATCCCGCATCATGCACCCCTCTTTCATCAATGCCATGCCCATTAGCCCTTCCTCCACTCGGTACCGCTTTTCAAATGCACGCGTGCTGTGTGGTGGTGGGTAGTTCGCACCAGTTCTGCGTATTCCCTCAACACCCGCTTAGCCTCTTCCAGCCCCACGGCCAACACAGCGCAATATCCCCTGTCATGCGCCAGCGCCAGCCAATCATGCTGACTCGGTGCCAGCGCAGCGGTATGCGGTGTCGACGCCTTGAATTCCATATACAGGCCAAACCAACCGCCGCGAGCATCCATCACCACCAGATCGCTAACGCCTGATTTAACGCCTTGGCGCTTCATTGCCGCCCCAGTGCTTTTCGACCGCTGGCCACCGTTGGGCACGTGGTAGGTCACGTCGTACAAATCACCTACAGGCTCGCCGCGCATCTTCTCGCCCAGCAGCCAGCGAATTAGCACGGCCTGCTCGTTACCTTCCCAATCAACCGGGCGCTTGCGCGGGGAGCCATCATTGTTGGTTTTGAGTACGCGGCGCGGCTTGCAAGGTGGTTTACGTGTTGTGGTCATGCATCACCCCGCTCGGCAATGAGACGGCGCTGCTCTTCTACTGCGTCGGATCCCCTTAGCTCACGCCCACTGGCACCATCCTCACCCCAGTACTGAATGTATGCCTGCCGGTCATTCCCATGCCCACAGCATGCATTCATGATGGGCCCCGGCAGCGTGCCCAAGCATCCGTCATGCCCTTCTGGGGTAGGTCCTTTATGGCACGTAGCACAAATGCCAAATTGGCCGCTGCCTGCGTGTTCGCTGGTATAAAGGTGATCATCACTCACGGGCCACTCAGTTTTCTGCTGGCGCTGCATGCGCTCCCATTTGCTGTAATCCGCCATAATCCGGTCGAGCATGGCGCGCGCCGCATCGTTGTGGTCGATTTCGGCACGGCTCTCAACACCGCACGATTGACGTATAAAATCCGCGCAATCCTCGGGCGTGTGGGTACCATCAGGCATGCTCTCCACCGGCACTTGATGCACGCGCCGGCGGCGCTGATCAAGATAGAGCCCAAAGCGCCGATTCTGGCACAGCATGGCTGATTTACGGGCGTAAAGTCCGCCTTTGGGAGCATTACGCTGGCTCATACCTCACCCCCAACCGCCACAAGCTGCCTACCCGTTTCCATCAACCACGCCAGATCACGCCATGCGTCAGCATCCCCGGCAGCGTGGGCCGTTTCTGCCTGCGCCAGCAGTGCGGCGTTCATGGCAGCGCATCGGTTGAGTAGATCGTCTGGCAGCGGTGCGCCGATGCGCTCAATACTGACTATCGGCGATTCATCATGAGCGAAGTGGTACGGATCAAGGTCAGCAGGATCTATAGCCATCTCTTCAACACCTTTACCGGTGGGAATCCACGCCGTGCCATCCATCAGCATCACCAAGCCACGTTTTTGCAGCGCATGCAGAACATCCGTCACGCGGGCCTTTTGTTCGCTGTTCTTTGCGTTCATCCCTGCATGCACAATTAGCGCTTTAGCCCCACGGCGCGTTTGCCGATGCTCGTCACAAATCAGATCCAGCACGTCACGCTCAACGTTACTTAGCGGCATCGTTGGCACCCTCCCTGTTTTTAAGTGCCTCAGCGGCTTGTAGCACCAGCGCCCGGCCCGAATCGCTCAGCGCCAGCACTTGCCGTGCCGGTGTATCCGCCGTTAGGCCCGCTACCTCGATGTACTCCAGATCAAGCAGCTCACGGCAGCGGCCGCAAATGCTCGCTAGCGGCAACCCCGTACGCACCGCAAGCTCGTTACGCGTGCGCGGCCCACCAGCCAGGCTGGAAAGCACCAGGCTACGCGATACGCTCAACTTGCCGCTGCGTCGGTGATCGCTGAACGCAGCCTGCTTCACTTCATTGCCGCTCGGTTGAAATGCGGTATTCATGATTAACGACCTCCCAAAGCGGCACGCAGTGAGCGTAGCCCTTGTTCTGAATTCATACGGTCAGGCATACCCGCCGCCTCGGCACGCTGCTGGGCGGCTTCACGGCTGGCGCGCTCTGCGAGTTCTGCCCGGTTTAACTGGCTGTCGTGGCCAATCAGCGTGCGGGCCTGCAGCTGCTCGCCGTTCATCACGCGGTTAACCAGCGCCGTGTATTCCTTGCGGAAACGGCTCTCCATGCGGCTAGCGCGGGACTCACCGCCACCGTGGGTCAGCTCCCACCAACCAACGGCAGCCCCAGCCATGCGCACGGCCTCGTGGCTCCACTGATGGCGCTGGGGCTGGTGAGCATTGGCGGTTACTTCGCGCCACGCATCGGCTTCACCCGGCAGGCCCATGTCTTCCGGTTTGGGTTGGCACAGCGCGGCAAACGCAACGGGCATCGGTGGCCACACCTCGTCACTCTGGCGTGCTGCGTCCTGAATCTGCTGGCGTACGCGGCGTAGGCCGATCGCTAACTGCCCCGGCGTCACGTGCTGCAGCTCTGCCCACCAGGCGCCGGTTTCATCGAACGCGCCCCACTGGCTGCTGAACTTGTTGCCGAACAGCTCGCCCATGACGTTGAACAGGTTGTCCACGTCAGCCGACGTAACCGCCGGTGTAGAACTCCCCTTCGAACGTTTGGCCTGCGCTTGCTGGCTCTCGGCCTGCGGCGCGTGCCCGGGCTTCCTGAGCTGTGAGACGGCGAGCGGGAGTACGGTCGCGGCGGTTTGCATGGGCGTTGCCTCCGGTGCTGTTTGGGGTCTGCTGCTGGGCTAGCTGGCGCTTGGTGTTTTCGGAAACCCAGCGCGCAAAGCGGCGGGTCCAATCGGCGTGAGTCAGGGTTTGTTGAGGCCTGGCGGCGAAGTGCTCGCGGAAGTCGATCAGCGCGTCGTGCACGTTGGCATCGGCTGACAGGCCACGCTGCAGGCAGGCAACGCGGTAGGTTTCCGGCTCAGGCTCCCAGCCCAGGTGCATGGCCGTTTTTCGTGGTGCGGTATCGGTAGCGGGTTCGCCATCGTCGGCCTGCTGGGCTGCACGTTCGAAAACGTTTGGCTCAGGTTCGCCCGCAGTGAGAGAGGGGTTTAGTGGTAGAGTCCTATTGGTAGAGTCAAGGGGTGACACGGGTGACACCCTCCCCCTGTCACCGGTGACACCCTCCCCTGTCAAATTGGCACCCTCGGAGGGTGTCAGATTGTCACCCTCCCCATCACAGCCAGATATAGAGGGGGTGTCAGATTGACACCCTACAAATAGCCCTGCGACAGCCAGAAAATACCGGTTGCTCATCTGCCTGCCGTTCTTCGCTTGGCGGCTTTCAACACGTACCAGGCCATGTTGCTCAAGCAGGTCAATCGCACGCTGAACGCTGCGCACCGAACAGCCCATTTCAAGCGCCATGGTGTTGATAGACGGCCAGCTAGCGTGCTGTTCGTCGGCGTAATCAGCCAACAGCATGAGCGCCAGCCGCGCTGGGGCTTTAACCTCGCTGGGCAGCGTCTTGAGAGACTGCCGCGCCCAGTGCATGGCGTGAAGGCTCATAGACACACCTCACAAACACCTGTATAGAAATTCACGGCTGCGGTACCGATGCGTCAACGGAAGCGGCTGCTGTAGACTGTTTCTCATCAGAAGGAGAGAAAACGCCGGGGAGAAGCTCAGCGGCTTTAACGCTTCCAAACGTTTTCTTCTCGATAAGAACGGCATAGCGCGGTGGCAGCGGACGCTTCCCACGGCAGACCTGTGAAAGGAACTGGGGAGACATACCAATTGCCTTGCACAGCGCAGAGCGTGACCCACCAAAGTGGTCAATCGCTTTCTCGATCATGCTTATCACCTAAAGCGTAGCTTTACTTATCTGTAAAGCATAGCTTGCTTTCACCCCTATGCCTACCCCTGTCAAAATTAAAGCAATGCTTAACTTATAAAGGGCAGCGGCATGGAAAAGGGCGAGCGCTTTAAAGAGCGAATCAGAGAAGCGATCAAATTAGCCAAGGGAAACGGGCACACGCAGCAGAACATAGGAGAGCTTGCAGGCGTATCCCCGCAAGCGGTGGGCCAGTGGCCGAAAAGCGGAAAGATCTCTAATGAAAACCTATCGGTATTAGCGCGGTTAGCAGGCAGGCCTATTGAATGGTTTTACAGCGGTAGCATTGGAGAGCCCAGAGGGCCATACGCAGTAAGCGCCATCGAAGTGTCAGCAGCGCCTACCCTCAAAGGGCTTTGCCCAGAGATAAGCTGGGTGCAGGCAGGCCAATGGGCCGAGGTATGCGACATCAACACCGACCCAGAGACAACGAATTGGTACCCGCGCCCACCGGGCGCCAGCGATCAGACGTTTGTGCTACGGGTCGTGGGTGAAAGCATGATGCCCGACTACCCGCCTGGGCGGCTTATCTTTGTTGACCCCGATCAAGTAGCGCTTCCCAACGACGACGTAGTAGCAGTAATGACTGAGAGCAACGAAGCCACCTTCAAGCGTCTAATTGAAGAACCAGGCAGCCCGCGCATGCTAAAAGCTCTCAACCCTGCCTGGCACAATCCCTACCTTGAGATTAACGGCAACTGCCAGATCATTGGCGTGGTGATCGCAGATATGCGAATGCGGCAGCGCTAAAACGACAGAAATTTATAACCTAAATTATAACCGAACCCTCAAGCCCGCTAAAAAGCGGGCTTTTTTGTGTGCGCTTTACCCGGCTTTATAAAAATATAAAGCTACGCTTGACTTAAAAGGAAAGCATTGCTTTACTTTACCTAAAGCAATCAAGGGTAAACACCATGCAAATCACAACAGAACCTCAAGAGTTCGAATGCCAAGGCTTCAAGTGCCGCTTTGGCCCGCGCAATAGCGAGTGGCCCACACGCGTCCAGGCTCAAGTTATCGCCTGTATTGCTGCAGGCCTTACCCATAAGGAAATTGCCAAAGTACGCGGATGCTCGCCGCGCACGATCAGCGCTACATCCTCCGCAATTCTGTACTACCTCAATGCACACCGTGCCGCTGGCGCCGTAGCCGAAGCCATGCGCCGCGGCTGGATCGCCCCGGTTGTGCTCGCCCTACTCATCAGCGGCATTAACCCCGACGCCGAAGGCATGCGCCACCGTGCCCCGGCACGCACACAAACCCGCGTTAGCACTAGCCGCACAGTCTCACGCCGCGATGTGGGGAGCGTGTACGCATGAACATCGTAGAGAGAACCACCGCGCAGCTGGTGCGAAACCGTATTCATGAGCTGACTGATCTGGCCATGGAAATAAATAGCGATAGCAAGCACGGCGTTGCTGATCTACGGGTGGTGGTTGGGTCTGTCTCCCTTCAAGTTACTAGCCGCATAGTTGATCAATTTTGCCCTTTCGCTCAATCCGCGCTGCTGCCGCCGCTGGCAACCAACAGGAAAGCCTTAGCGCGCCTCGAAAAGATGCTGCAAGACGCGCGAGCCTACTGGAGTGCTGCCCAATGACCATCCAGCAATCAAAAACCCTATGGGCAGGCGCCCTGGTAGCTGCGGTGCTAGTCATGGGCCACCTCTCAAAAGGCGAAGCGCAGGACCAAGAGGAATGGCTAACCGATTACTGCACCGACGCGGCCGTGTGGGCCTTTGAAGAACATCGCGGCGTTCCTCTAAGCGAACGCACCGGCCAGCCCGACTATCGCGGCATCGCTGCCGAGCAATGCCCCGGCATGCGCCCAGCAGGCCCAGCGATTGACGACGACTACCGAGCGCCAGCACGGCTAGCGATGCCTGAGACGGCGCCCATTCAGCAGCTTGTTCAGTTTTAGGAGGCCTTATGTTTGCTCGCAACGCACTTGGCCAAGCCATAACTGTGGGCAGGCGTCGCCGTCGCTGCAGGTGCCGCTCATGCGGTGCCCGCCAGGTAAAAGCGAAACATCCGGACGAATACCAGCGCAGGATCCGCTGCAAAAGCTGCGGAGCGTTCGACTCACTCCGAATAGACAAGTGGGCAGATGGGCGCGGCTGGCGAAACAAGACGTGTTACTGCGATGGGTACCACTACCCCCACCGCATCCAAAGCGAGTGGTGTTACCACAACCCCAACTACGCCGCCGATGAAGAGCACCGATATATGTACGCCGGGATGTGACCAACCATGACCTTTGAAGAACAGTTCGACCAAATTTTTAAGCCAGCGCCAGCGAAAACCGACCAGCCGCCCAAGCGCGATCACTAAGGAATCAGACATGACCATCCTAAAAAACGCCATCGTACTGAAAGCCCTGCTGCCTGACGTTGCGCTTCTGCGCCAGCAGCTTGAAGCCGCTGAGAACGGCGAGATCGCAGAAACAGAGTTTCGCCGTGATGCGTTCGTGGAGGCTGCTGCCGGTGAGCTGGTGGCGGAATTCCCCTCAGGCATTGCGCTCTGCTTGCGCTGCCAAGAGAAGATCATCCCCTCAGGGGCTATCCAAGCCGCCGTGGCAAAGCGCGCCACCGAGATCGAGGAGGAGCGCGGCGAGCCGCTGACCCCGGAAGAGCACGACGCGCTTTACGCCGATGTCGCGGTAGAAGTCTGCAAGAAAGCGTTTGTGAAAACGCGGTACGTACAGGCCTTCTACCACATCGAAAGC
This sequence comes from Halomonas sp. AOP43-D1-4, assembly GCF_052446175.1. Lineage (NCBI taxonomy): Bacteria > Pseudomonadati > Pseudomonadota > Gammaproteobacteria > Oceanospirillales > Halomonadaceae > Halomonas > Halomonas sp. AOP43-D1-4. The sequence continues at coordinate 82,174 of NZ_JBQSVY010000010.1, read as the reverse complement.
GAATTCCTGTTCGTGAATGCCACATCGCCCGGTGATGTAAAGCGCCTGATGAACACCCTGGTGAAGCTGGCAGGCAAGGTGCAAACGGTCACCATCCACATCAGCGCCGTTAAAAACGGAGTGACCACGCGTCTTGAGCAGTTGATTAGCAGTAATGGCAATACCGATGAAGAGGTATTGCCCTTTGGCCGTCTTGCCACCGACGACATGGCTCGCCTTCGTCGCAAGCTAGCCCCAAACGAGCCGGTCGAGGTCGTCACCTACAAAGGCACATGGCTAGCCGATAACGACGAGCTACTAAACCAGCTACGCGACGGTTTCGAAGTGGAAGAGATCGGCCTGACCTTCCCGCCGGCGGCGATGTCGTTTCGCCTTACCCACCAGTTCCGATTCAAAGGCATCGACTTTGCGCCATTGGAGCTTGAGGACTACGACGGTGACGACGGCGCGCACGATTGGCGCATGAACGCGATGCGTGAAGTGGAAGGCATGGTGGGTGTCGTTCAAGAATTGTGCGAGCTCATGGACTACGAACAGCCGGTACTTGAAGCCATAGCCGATGATGAAGCCGAGCAGGAGCCCGAGTCATGAAACGCATCTACATCAGCGGCCCCATGACGGGACTGCCGGGCCTCAACTTCGGCGCGTTCAACAGCGCAGCGGGACAACTGCGAGCGCTGGGCTATGAAGTCGTCAACCCTGCCGAGAAGCAAAGCGAGCTGGGCGAACTCACCTGGGAAGAGTACCTGCGTGAAGATCTACGCGACATGCTCACCTGCGACACCATCGCCCTACTGCCCGGCTGGGAAGCCTCGAAAGGTGCTCACCTTGAACTGCACGTTGCCCACCGCGTCGGCATGACCGTTGTGGAAACCGCGCGCCTGCATCGTGACGAACTAGAACAGGTGCCCGCATGACTGCCATCTACGCCACCGACCCCAAAACAAAAGAGAGCGTCACGCTCAGCGAGCTAGCCAAGCGCCACCAACTCAGCGTATCGACCCTGTCCCGACGCCATGCCGAAGGCAAACGCGGCGATGAACTGGTAGAGCCGTTCGATATTCGACGCTACAACGCCGAGCAACGCGCTCGAGCACAGGCAGCAGCGGAGCGTAAAGAAGCGATACTCGCGGCTAATTCACGGGGTCTTATGCGCCCGCTTAACCATATTGCCAGCGCCAGCAAAATGCTTGGAGGTGAGCCATGAGCAATACAGCGGCCCAGCTTAAGGCCTATCACGTTCAAGAGGATTATGAAGCCACCTGCGTGATTGTGTTTGACACAAATAGCGCTTCAGCACGCCGCCGTGGTGCTGGCGAATTAAACGTCGAGTGGGAATCCATAGATTTTTGTCGCCGGGCCCCATGGGCAGACCAATACGCTGGAACTGGGCGCATTCCTCATCTAGCCATGCTTAAGCAAGGATGGTGGCTCAGTTGCGGATGCTGCGGCCAGCGTATCAGCGAAGACGAGATTGAAGACCCTGAATCTGACTGCCTCCCAGTCATCGTTGGCGATTGGATCTATTACAACGCGCAACACCATGAAGACGAAGTAGCCGAACAAAAGCGCAAGCATGATCAGGAATTAGCGGCGCTGGCTGAAGCAAGAGCAAAGTTCCCAGGCGCCGATGTATCCAGCTATCACCGCGACGGCTTCGGCAGGGACACAGTTTGCGTTCTTGCCCCTGGCACTGAAAAACCAGCCCGCTGGGCAATTGGTGCGGACACGGTGAGCACGTCCGAGCGTGACAAAGAGGCGTGGGTTGCCTATGTGGCATCGATAAAGGAGGCCAGCCAATGACCGCCTACTACAACGAAATCGACCCCGCCGCCGCGCAGTGGCTGCGCAACCTGATTGCCGCTGGCCATATCGCACCCGGCGATGTTGATGAACGCTCCATTGAGGATGTTACCCCCGATGACCTCGCTAACTACACACAGTGCCACTTCTTCGCCGGTGTTGGCGTGTGGTCCTACGCTCTACGTCGAGCAGGATGGCCAGACGAGCTTCCTGTATGGACCGGCAGTTGTCCGTGCCAGCCTTTCAGCGCGGCAGGCAAAAGAAGCGGGTTTGATGACGAGCGGCACCTCTGGCCACATTTTGCCTGGCTCATCGGAGAGCATCGCCCTCCAGTCATCTTTGGAGAGCAAGTTGCAAGCAAAGCTGTCGAGCCGTGGATCGACCTTGTACACGCTGACGTGGAAACCCTGGGTTACGCCTTCGGGTGTGTCCCGTTCCCGTCTGCGGGCGTCGGTGCGCCGCACATCCGAGACCGCGCCTTCTGGGTGGCCGACACCAACGACCAGGGACTGGAAGGATGGTACGGAGTGCAGCAACGTACCAATAAACTCACTACTGGGGCGAACAGCTTGGCTGAGCGGGTGGGGAACGCCACGATCAGTTCACAGCGGCCACACGACCGGAAGCCCCAGCCGAATGTTCAATGCTCGATCGCGGATAGAGGACGAGATGTTTCTGGCGGGATGGCCGACAACAACCGCGACCGACGCAAGCAGAGGAACGTTACCTCCGCGACCGCAAGACACAGGGATACCACTAGGGCAGCGAGTAGCAATGATATGCAAGGACAGCCCTGCCCGACTAACGGCTTCTGGCGTGATGCTGACTGGCTCTTCTGCCGGGATGGAAAGTGGCGGCCAGTTGAACCCGGCACACAGCCGTTGGTTGATGGGGCTGCCGCCCGCGTGGTGCGACTGCGCGCCTACGGCAACGCGATCAATGCGGAAGCGGCGCAAGCCTTCATCGAAGCCTACACCGAAGCGAGGTTCGTAGCATGACCCAGCCCACCCACACCCACCGCCAGCTCGGTGGCAAATATGCCGAGCTGCAGCAATATCAGGGCACCGGCCCGCTCGAGGGCCAGTTGCTAGTCGCCTACGACGACCTGAGTCTGAGCGTGCAAAGCGTGACAACGCGGCAGGATTGGCTGCAGAACTGGCGCGAGGTGGCGCCTAATGATTGCACTGTATGTATGGGTGCAGGCCACGACCACATTAAGGGCAACAAGGATCGCCCATGCGGGCACTGCTACGGACTAGGCAAGGTGCGCGATGACGGCCAGACCCCGGCGGATATGTGGGAGTTATCCGACGTGGCATACAGCATCATCCAGCTCCAGCAAAACGAACTGGAAGACCTGCGCCGCGTTGCCGCACACCCCGGCGTGCAGGAGCTAATCGAACGTGAGCGCCAGCAAGCAATCATCGAAAGCACGGCACTTAATGAGCAAGCGTGGCGTGACGGTCAGGGCCACGGCCCGCACGGACAGCGGTATACAGGGGATTAAAATGGCACAGCTTCTACCAATGAAACAGGTTGCCGAGAAAGTCGGCTATTGTGAAAGCAAGGTTTACGCGATGATTCGTGAAGGGGAATTCCCACCAGGCAAGAAAATGGCCACCGGCGGCGTGCGGTGGCTGGATGAAGAGGTAGATGCGTGGATCATGCGTGCATACGCTCAGGCACAGGAGGCGCGGCTGCGTCTTGCATGAGTGCATCTATAAAATCGCTATACCATTGCAGCATTTCTCGCCGCTCTTTCATGTAGTCCGCATGGTTATATGCTGCGCGCACTTGATCCCCTGGCATGTGCGCCAGCTGCTTTTCAATCAAATCACCGCGCCAGCCATGCTCGTTAAGCAGCGTTGACGCTGTGGATCTAAAGCCGTGCCCGCTGAACTTTCCACCCCACCCCATGCGTGAAAGAGCCATGTTGATAGTCGTTTTATTCATTGGCTTAGCGGGATGCCGATACGAAGGGAACAGTAACTCGCCATGCCCAGTGTACCGATGCAACTCCTGCAGCAGCACTATGACTTGCTTCGATAGAGGCACCACATGGGGGCGTCGCATTTTCATGCGCTCGGCTGGAATCCGCCACTCACACCGCATAAAGTCTATCTCTTCCCAGCGGCCTTGCCGTAGCTCACCAGTGCGTAGCATTGTTCTCATTAACACGTGCATGGCGATTACATTGATGCGCCAACCCGCCCTGTCATCAACCTGCTTTGCCAGGGTGGCTAAGTCGGCAGCGCTTAGCGATGTGCTGTGCTTAACCGGCGGCCTCTGAACAGCCCCTCTCAGCGGTGCTGATGGATCATGATCGGCGCGCAGGGTCGTTGCGGCATACCTGTATATTTGCCCCACCCACTGCCGTACCAGCATTGCCATTGATGGCGCGCCACGCTCTTCAATTTTCTGCACAAGCATAAGCACATCGGCTGGCGTAACCTTCGTAACGTGCTTGTGTCCAAAGGCGGGGCGCATATCACGCTCAACCCCTGTCCGCACTTGTTTGGCGTAGTGCGTGGACCACCGGGGAGAGTGTTTTTCCAGCCACTCAAGCGCGATAGCGTCGAACGAGTCTTCTTGTGACCGCTTAACTTTTTCCCGCTCTTCCTTTTGTAGAACCTTGGGATCAATGCCAGCAGCAGAATTGCTTTTAACCCAATCGCGGATACCCCGAGCCTCCTTTAGGCTCACATGAGGATACTGACCAGGTGTATAAAGATTTTCCTTGCCGTGAAGAAAGTACCGCACGCGCCAATATTTTTTCCCGGTCGTGCGTACATCCAAATAAAGCCCATCAGTATCGGGTATTCGATAGGGCTTATCTGCAGGCATGGCCTTGCGCGCTTTAGTGTCAGAGATCGGCACCTGGGTAACGCTCTTCAAAAATGGGTGTTCTTTTAGTGTTACCCAGAATGTTACCCGGGTCGAGGGATAATTTGCATGAAGAGGTATAGAGAGATATGCAGTTGAGGTGGGGGTGTGCGGGGGATCTGCTGCAATACGTGGTGTTATATACAGTGCTATAGAGCGTTATGATTATTATCCAACATCAAGACTTTTTTCGGCATAGCCTATTGATTACCTTAATTATTGCATGGCAATCAGCGTATCGTTACCCAGACTATTAGCCAGGTATGCCATTGCTAGCGATTTTACGTAAGTGTGCTGGATTGTATCGCCAGACGAGGTTAATCGCCACGACAGTTGCGCGCAGTTACGTTTTCGTCGCACTGGGCTATGCTGGAAAATATGCAGGAAAGCATGCTGAAAAGTACGCTGAACAATATGCTCAACAGCATGTTCAACAAAAGTGCGATCAAAAGGAGTGCGCCATGGATAAGGCCATCATTGACGTTATTCGAGAAAATGAACAGCTACCCGACCACATGACCGATAGCGAGATCGCCAAGGAGTACAAAGGCACCTATACCGCAGCGAGAGCCGCTATCAGCCTGGACCATACGCCGCTTGATCAGCAGCTCGCTGACGCCACGGCCAGGGTTCTCCCCTTTATGAAAAAAAAGAAGTAATACCAGGCACGGTATAACCTTATACAACAAGCCCCTAACAGCAAGCCTTTGGGCTTTCTGTTAGGGTACGAAACGATATTTCCTCAACCGTTAACCAAGTGAATTTTCATTGAGGCGCTTTGCCTCGCTCTCGGCTTCCTGGCGAGTAGCGTAGGAGACAACGGAGGTGTTATCGGCCTGAGAGTCATCGGGGCGTATATCAATGACATGAAATTCACCGTTGCGCTCCTGTACCTCATAAAACGTGCTCATTGCCTTTCTCCTTGGGTAAAACAGTCTCTAGGGTAGACCACATTCAGCCAACCTTCCCAATTGCTACTGTTAGCAACTTTCGCCGTTAAGGCTATATTTTGCTATTACAGCGCGAAAACGGTTGTAATGGTCAAGTAACACTGGCCAGCACTCTATTTTTAACGTTAGTTATCTAAAGACAGCCGCACCGCTAGCGACATTGCGTTTGCACAATGCATACGCCAAAAAGAACAACAACTTATATCCATTTTTTTTAGCCGGGAGGAACTAGCCACAGAGCGTAGCAGTCTTTATTATCTTGAGCCTTCAAACGAGTGGGAGCGTGAAATGCAAAAGCAAGTGAGCTGGGTAAGCACGCTCTTGCTAGGAATTTTGGTAAGTGTGTCACCGCTAGCAGGCGCTTCGACACTCAACGTTATCGCTTCTTTTTCCATACTTGAAGACCTGGTCAAGCGCATTGCCGGCGAAGATATTGACGTAAACGTTATCGTTCCCCCCGGTGAGGATGTCCATACGTGGGAACTGACGCCGCCCAATGTGCTGTCCATCGAAGAAGCCGACATCATGTTTTATAACGGCTTTGGGCTAGAGCCTTGGCTACGCCATGTAGAGGCCATCGCAAATGATTCGCTTACCCTAAAGGCCGTGGCTGAAAATGCTGACTTTGCGCCGCTCCCTATTATTACAGGGCAGTACCAAGGCACAAATGACCCGCATATGTGGATGGACCCGAAAGGTGCGGCCGCCTACATCAAGGTGATTGCTGAAACGCTGGCCGAGCACTACCCCGAAAAAGCGGAGGCGTTTTATGCCCGTGCGGAGGACACCTATCGCGCGCTGGATACGTTAGACCAGGCCATCAACGAGCGCCTGGAAGGTATCCCCAAAACGAACCGCTCCCTGGTAACCAGCGAGGCCGGATTTAGGTACTTTGCGCACGCCTATGGTTTTGAGTACGACGCTATTTGGGGGCTGAATAACGAAACACAGGGTAGCGCCCGGGCAATGGCCGAGATGAACGAACGCCTGGCCAAAACACGCCCCCCGGCACTATTTTATGAAAGCACTGTTTCCTGTATCCACATGGATGCGTTGTCACGCGCCACCGGCATCTCATTGGCTGGCCCACTCCATGTTGACTCATTTAGCTCACAAGACGATCAAGCCGATGACTACCCCACCATGCTGCACTATAACGCCGAGCTTATTCATGGTGCATTAGGTGGCGCTCGCCCGGAATAGTCTTTTTTCAGTCAGTCAATCTTAAGTGACAAGCGCCAGCAGCGACGCCATCACACAATCAGGCTGGCTGAGTTCAATAGGATCGCCATGGTTATAGCCATAAGGCAGTGCGAGGGTGGCAAACCCGGCAGCCTTGCCCGCGGCAATATCGTGACGAGAATCGCCGACCATTAGACACTCACTTGGCGAAAACTGGCACGCCTGCGCGGCATGTAAAAGGGGTAAGGGGGAAGGCTTCTTCTCCGCCAAGGTGTCTCCTCCTACCCATAGCGTAAACCAATGACGAATCCCGAAGTGATCAAGAATGGGCACAATAAACCGCTCTGGCTTATTGGTGATAAGCACCAGCGTAAAGCCCGCGCCATGCAGCCCTTCAAGTGCTGTTTTTACACCGGGATAGAGCGTCGTTAACGCATTCGGTGCCGCACCGTAATACGCCATAAAAGCATCAAAGGCGCGCGCTTGAAGCGCTTCCTCAGGAGACCGGCCCAACGCCCAGGTAAGTGCACGCTCCACCAGGATCGGCGCACCATTGCCCACCCAGTCGCGCACCTGAACACCATCAGGTGTGGGCAAATTAAGCTCACCTAACGTTTTCTGCACCGCAACGGCCAAGTCAGGTACGGAATCAACCAGCGTGCCGTCTAAATCGAACGCGACTAATCGTTTTCCCGCGAGTATTGAGTGCACTGCCCTGCTCCCTTAACGCTGACTTATGTAGGCATTGGCAATGACACGCCTACCATTTTCAATGTCTTAACCAGCCAAATTGCTCAGCATCTTACTGCGTCCATGGCGCTAGCGCATTAGTCAGAAGAGAGAGAAGCTTCTATGCTAAAGCCAGATTAGCCAAGGAGAAACCAATGGCCATACCCAGGATTGTTATTGTCGGTGGCGGCGCAGGCGGTTTAGCGCTTGCGACTCGGTTAGGACATACGTTAGGAAAACGCAAGCGCGCTGAAATTGTATTGCTTGACCGCAATGCAACCCATGTATGGAAACCGCTGCTTCATGAGTTAGCGACGGGGGTTTTAAACTCCAGCATGGATGAGGTGGATTATCGCGGGCATTCATCTGCGCATTTCTACCGCTACCAACGCGGCTCACTGCATGGCCTGGATCGCGAACAGAAAGTACTACACTTATCGCCTATTTATGATGAAGACGGCAATGAAGTGCTCCCCGAGCGCACGCTAAAATACGACTTCCTGGTGCTTGCCTTGGGCAGCGTTTCCAACGACTTTGGTACTCAAGGGGTGGCCGAGCACTGCCACTTCATCGACTCTCCCCAGCAGGCCAAGCTGTTTCAACGGGAGATGATCAATACGTTTTTGCGCTATACCGATCCCTCATTACGTCAGCATACCGTGCTGACCATCGGCATTGTGGGTGGAGGCGCCACAGGGGTTGAGCTTGCTGCCGAGCTTTTCGACGCTTCGCGCTTACTTAACGCTTACGGGGTAACCGCACTGGACCATCAGCAAATTAGCGTGCATATCCTTGAAGCGGCCCCTCGACTTCTGCCTGGCCTTTCCGAACGCATTAGCCAGACCGTGCAACAAGAACTGGAAAAAATGGGCGTAACGGTGCATATCGGCACGGCGATTAAAGAAGCCCACGCCAACCAACTCATTACAGCCGACGGCGACACCATTGAAACCGACTTAAACGTATGGGCGGCAGGCATTAAAGCCCCCGAGTTTTTAACCAAACTGGGGCTTTCAACCAACAAGAAAAATCAGATTAACGTTGAAAAAACACTGCAGAGTGTTGATGACCCCAGCATTTTTGCCTTGGGTGATTGCGCCAGCTGCCCGCAGGGTGAAGATGGCACCGTACCTCCACGCGCTCAAGCGGCTCATCAGCAGGCGAAACTGCTAGCCAAAAATATCAACCATTTGCTGGAAGGCAAAGCACTTAACGAATTTCACTACCGCGACCACGGCTCGCTTGTTTCGCTGGCACGCTACGACGCGGTGGGTAATCTGATGCGCAGCTCAGCGTCGCGCGGCCTCTTTTTAGAAGGCTGGTTTGCTCGCCAGTGCTACGCATCGCTTTATCGCATGCATCAAGTGTCGATCCATGGCGTCCCGAAAACCGGGCTTACGTGGCTAGTCGATAAGATTAACCGCTACCTCAGGCCTCGCATGAAGCTACATTAAGCGTCTTAAACCTTGGCCAGCGCCGCACGCATTTTCTTGATAACCGAGTCATAGCCGTGTGGGTCGCTGGCCTGATGCGCGTTAAAAATAGCGGAGCCCGCCACAAAGGTATCCGCCCCTGCCGCTGCGATCTCGGCAATATTGTCGGCTTTTACGCCGCCATCAATTTCCAAACGAATCGATTTACCGGATGCATCAATACGAGCACGCGCCTCGCGCAATTTATCCAGTGTGCCAGGAATAAACGACTGGCCACCAAACCCTGGGTTAACGCTCATTAGAAGCACCATATCGACCTTATCCATCACATAATCAAGATAAGAGAGCGGCGTTGCCGGATTAAATACCAGCCCTGCTTTGCAACCACCATCACGAATCAACTGAAGCGAGCGGTCGACATGCTCAGACGCTTCTGGGTGAAACGTAATATAGCTGGCCCCTGCCTCAATAAAATCGCTAATCATGCGATCAACCGGCTTCACCATCAAATGGACATCAATAGGCGCCGTTACACCATGATGTCGCAATGCTTTACATACCATGGGACCAATCGTCAGGTTCGGCACGTAATGGTTGTCCATTACATCAAAGTGGACAATATCAGCGCCCGCGGCCAGCACGTTATCCACCTCCTCCCCCAGGCGTGCAAAATCAGCGGAGAGAATAGAAGGGGCAATTAAAAAATCATGCGCAGCGGTCATGGGCACTCCTGACTAGCCATTGAAATGAGGGATTACCAGGTGGCGCAGCGACAACCTGGTGAAGCCCCTGGAAAACGGGCATTTTAACAGAGCAATTGAAAAAACGGCGCGGTTTTGGCTACCCATTGCAGTTAATCATTTCCAACCATGTGTCTGCCCCTTTATCAATCAAGCACACCGTTATTTCTAAAAAGAATAACAATCGCAATTGTAATTCCACAATGTCAGGTTTAATCTTATGCCAATTACGATCCATATCGTTTACCGCTTAAAGAAGGAGCTTGCCATGTCTCTGCCACTCTTTTTCCGTCGCAGCCTGCTTGCCATTACACTAGGCGCTAGCATCGCTAGCCCTGCCATGGCACAAGAGCGCGAAATGCTTAACTCCTCCTACGATATTGGGCGCGAGCTATTTAGCGCGATCAACCCTGAGTTTATCGCTTGGTGGCAAGAACAGAATGACGAACAAATCAGCGTTAACCAGTCCCACGGCGGCTCTTCTGCTCAGGCGCGTGCCATCCTGCAGGGTCTGCGAGCAGACGTCGTCACATTTAACCAGGTAACCGACGTTCAGGTACTGGCGGATGCTGGCTTGGCGAATGAGGATTGGCAGAGCGCGTTGGATAACAATGCATCGCCTTACTACTCCACGACGGCCTTTCTGGTTCGCAAGGACAATCCCAAAGGCATTGAAAACTGGGATGACCTGGTAAAAGAAGATGTTCAAGTCGTCTTCCCTAACCCCAAAACGTCCGGTAATGCGCGCTACACCTATTTAGCGGCATGGGGATTCGCCGACAAGGAATTTGACGGTGATGAAGAGCAGATCCAAGACTTTATGCGCACGTTCTTGGGCAATGTGGCCGTTTTTGACACTGGTGGCCGCGGCGCGACCACCAGCTTTATAGAGCGCGGTATCGGTGATGTGCTGATCAGTTTTGAATCCGAAGTGAATAATATTCGCCAAGAGTATGGCAGCGACGACTACGAAGTGGTCGTTCCTCCCATGAGTGTTTTAGCCGAATTCCCCGTCGCGGTCGTTACTGAAAATGCTGAGCGCAACGGCAATACCGATTTAGCGCAGGGATACCTTGAGTATCTCTACACTGAAGATGCCCAGCGACAGCTGGCGAACTTTAACTATCGCGTACATAACGAAACCGTGGTTGAAGAGCTTTCCGACCACTTCCCGGAAACTGAGCTGTTCAGCGTAGAAGACGTATTTGGTAGCTGGGACGAAGTAATGGAAACACACTTCGAGGGTGGCGCGCTGCTCGATCAACTACAGCGCCGTTAACAGGACGTCAGTCGTTATCAAAACATTATGAATCAACGCGCTTTACGACTAACCGGCAGCACGCGAGTGCTGCCGGGTTTTGGCCTTTCAATGGGTATCAGCGTGCTGTTTATCTCGCTGGTGCTGGTACTACCTATCACTGGGCTTTTCGGGCAGCTTGCCGAACTAAGCCTTGCCCAATACTGGTCAATTATTACCGAAGGCCGAGTGGTCGCAAGCTATATGGTCACTATGGGCGCAGCGGCGGTGGCGGCATTAATTAATGCGGTCTTCGGTCTGCTACTCGCATGGGTATTGGTGCGCTACGAGTTTCCCGGCAAGCGACTGCTGGATGCTTTAATGGACCTGCCGTTTGCTCTCCCCACAGCGGTGGCGGGCATTACGCTGGCCACTCTCTATGCCAGCAGTGGCTGGATGGGGCGCCTGCTTGAGCCTTTGGGCCTTCAAGTGGCCTACACCTGGGTCGGTATCGCGCTGGCCATGGCATTTACCAGTATCCCGTTTGTGGTACGCACCGTGCAGCCCGTACTGGAAGACTTACCCGCTGAGGTTGACGAAGCCGCCATGTCACTGGGCGCAACCGACTGGGTGGCCTTTCGCCGGGTGATCATGCCGCACTTATGGCCCGCTCTGGTGACAGGAACAGGCCTTGCGTTTGTGCGCTCGCTTGGCGAATTTGGCGCGATTATCTTTATCGCAGGCAATATGCCCTACGAAACGGAAATTACCGCGTTAATGATTTTCGTCAAGCTGCAGGAGTATGACTACGCAGGCGCCTCCGCAGTGGCCTCCGTAGTGCTGTTTGTTTCGCTCGCGCTGCTGCTTGCCATCAACATTTGGCAAGGCCGTTTTGTCCGCCGCCTGCATGGAGGTAAGGGATAATGCGTAGAATTGGTGATGCACCGGGCGTCAAGCGCCTGCTAATTGGCGCGGCGTTAATCCTTTCGGCGCTGTTTTTATTGCTGCCGCTTGTCGCCATTTTCGCTCAGGCCTTTTCTCAGGGCGTTGCGACTTTCTGGGTCAATGTAAGCAATTACTTTACCCTGCATGCGATTGGTCTAACGCTGGTCATCGCCCTGCTCACCATTCCTATTTGCCTGGTGTTTGGCGTGGCCCTGGCGTGGCTTGTTACGCGGTTTAGCTTTCCAGGTCGACGCATTCTGCAAACCTTGATTGATATCCCCTTTGCCGTTTCCCCTGTTGTTGCCGGGCTTATTTACCTGCTGCTTTACGGCCGCAATGGGTGGATCGGCAGTTGGCTGGATGGCCATGATATTCAGCTGATGTTTGCCTGGCCTGGAATTTTGATGGTGACCGTGTTTGTTACCTGCCCCTTCGTTGCCCGCGAGCTGATTCCGCTGATGCAGGCGCAGGGCTCGCGTGAGGAAGAGGCAGCCGCCACGCTAGGAGCCAAAGGGTGGGTAACCTTTTGGCGGGTCACACTGCCGAATATCCGCTGGGCACTGCTTTACGGGATTATTTTAACCAACGCCCGCGCCGTCGGTGAATTTGGCGCAGTATCGGTAGTCTCAGGCGCGATACGTGGTCAAACCAATACACTTCCTCTTCACCTTGAACAGCTTTACCAGGACTACAATGCGGTTGGTGCATTTGCATGCGCGGCACTGTTAGCACTGATTGCCCTGCTTACCCTGGCGGCCAAGGCTAGCCTGGAATGGCGCGCATCGCGCCGGGAGGCGCTCTTATGAGCATTCGCTTAGAAAATATTGCAAAACACTTTGGCAACACGCAGGCCCTTGAACCTGTCAATCTGGATATCCATGAGGGCGAATTAGTCGGCCTTCTGGGGCCCTCGGGGTCGGGCAAGACCACGCTTTTGCGGATTATTGCTGGCCTTGAAAGTGCTGACCACGCTACCCAGTCGGCCAGAATCATGTTCGGCGAACGCGATGTCACAAATGTACATGTGCGCGACCGGCGTATCGGCTTCGTATTTCAGCACTATGCGCTGTTTCGTCATATGAGCGTTTACGATAACGTCGCGTTTGGCTTGACGGTGATGGCCAAAAAAGAGCGCCCTTCCAGCGGTGAAATTCGCGCACGCGTGTTTCGCCTGCTTGAAATGGTTCAGCTTGAACACCTGGCCAAGCGTTACCCCGCCCAGCTTTCAGGCGGCCAACAGCAGCGTGTTTCTCTCGCCCGTGCGTTAGCGGTAAAACCCGACGTACTGCTACTTGATGAACCGTTTGGCGCGCTGGATGCCAAGGTACGCCAGGACTTACGCCGCTGGCTTCGTCGCCTACACAGCGAGCTGAACTTTACCAGCGTTTTTGTTACCCATGACCAGGAAGAAGCACTGGAGCTTTCCGACCGAGTCGTGGTAATGAGCAATGGGCGCATTGAGCAAATTGATGCTCCGGACACACTCTATCATTCGCCAAAAAATCGCTTTGTCTTCGAGTTTTTGGGTGACGTCAACCACTTGGAAGGCAGCGTTCGTAACGGCATTTTGACCTGCGGCGATGCCTATTTGCACGTTGACCTACCCGAAGGTAGCGAAGAACTGCTTTTGCGCCCTCACGAGGTACGCCTGGCAGAACAGCCAAGCGACACCTGCCATCTACCGGTAGTGATAACGGCGATCTCCCCCGTAGGTGCCGAAGTGCGTGTTGAGCTGGAAGCTGACTGGCTGGAGAAGCCCTGGCTTGCGACCGTGCGTCATGCGGATTTTGAACGTTTAGCGATGAAGCGCGGGCAACGCCTTTATGCCCACCCGCGCCAGTGGCACCGTTTTAAAGACGGGGTAACGGACTCAGCAAAACAGGCACGAGCCGCTTAACTAGCCAACAGCGCCCACCCTTTATCCTGCTGGCGTTTTGCGCATAACAGCGGCATAGTTATTCAAAGAGCTCTATTTGAGACTAGCTCTTTGAAACAAGCGCTTTGAAACAAACTATCTGAAACAGGTTATTAGAACCAGTTCTTGGAACAAACCGTTACTGCGGGGAATAAAATATGCTTCGGCGCCAGTTTTTACGTCTTTCAGGAGTGCTGTTGGCAGGCCTCTGGTTAGCAGGCTGCTCAGGGCCTCAATACCTTCAGCTTAGCCCGGAGCGTAGTACGAACGTGCCGCAAGCCGGGTCAGGCCAACACGTCACGGTCGTCGCCGTTGATGCTCGAGAAAGCGAGGTTATTGGTACAAGGGCTGGCGGCAGCATGTCAACGGCTCAGATTACCGTTAGCAGCCATGAACTGATTCCCCAACTGCAAGCAGAAGCCGAGCGCGCGGTTCACGATATGGGCTTTAACCCCACCACCGAGCAGGCCCAAGGCCGACCTACCCTTACCCTGGAGCTTGTTAGCCTACAGTATGGGCGTGGCGACAGCGGTCAGCCTTTGGTAGACGAGGCGCGTATTGAGGGCGTTTTCCGGGCCATCGCCCAGAATAAAGGCACCACGTATACCGGCACCTACACCTCGCGCCGCACACAAGGCTATGCCGTTAGGCCGGGTGAAGATGCTAATACACGTATGCTGAATGATCTGCTCAGCGACGGCCTTAACCGGGCCTTCAACGACCCAGAGCTTGGTCAGCTACTCGCCCGCTGATATATATTGAGCGCGCCGGTACGCTATTTGTGTGGCCCGCGCCGCTCTAATGACCAGACAGACTCTGTTCGGCCCCGTTCATCGGGGCTTCCTTGCTCAAGCAGCGTGACGCGAAAATTGGGTGTGAACAGTTGAGTCACTTCCTGGTCAGGCACGCTATACGGCGGACCCGCGCCCTCATCCTCATGCGTTATGCTCACCAACAGCCCAGCGGCTCCGGGCGGAACCAGCTGGGCCAAGTGGAATGCATAGCGCTCGCGCGTGGCAGGCGGTAACGCAATCAGTGCTGCACGATCATAAAACGCGCCTACTTCGGCAGCTTGGCGTATGTGCAAATGAAAAAAATCCCCACACCAGAGTTCCACACTACCTTGACGTGATATTTCAAACCCTGCTTGGGTATAGCGCGATACAGGCGTCTGGCGTTGGGCCAGGAATTGCGCTATTGCCTCAGGCGCCAACTCAATGCCTAGCACCGGATGCCCCGCATCAGCCAGCCAACGCATGTCCAGGCTTTTACCACACAAGGGCACCAGCACTTTAGTGCCCTGCTCAACGCCCAATGTGGGCCAGTACTCAAGCAGCGCTGGATGCGGCTGAGACAGATGAAAACCAATCCGACCTTCTTGCCAGCGCTGCCGCCAGGAAGTGCTCATTAGACGCCCTTTTACCCTTGAATCCAGAACCTAAAAAACGGGTCCTGATGCTGAGAACCTGGAACTTAAAACCTGGAGTTTAAAACCTGGAGCTTAAAACCCGGAACCTAGAACCAGCGATCACGCTTTTTACGCCGACGCGGCAAGTGCGGAACGATAAGCCCCACTAACAACCCGGCACCCGCCACACCGCCGCCATACATGAAGTAGCGCATTAACAGGTCTTCTTCCTGGGTATCCAACCGAGCCTGAAGCGCGCGTACCTGCTGGCGCGACTGCTCGGCCTCGTTATCAAGCTCGTTATTGCGCGTTTCAAGGTCAGCAATGCGCTGCTCGCGCAGTTCAAGCGTCTCTGTCATCGAGGAGGTGCGCTGCTCCCAGGTATCGTTAATACCATCAAGCTCTGCGGTGAGCTCATCGACCCGGGCCTGGAGCACCGGCAACTGCTCGCGAGCACTAGGCGTTTCCTGGATTTCGTTCGTCAATACCCACACGGTGTCGCCGCTTTGGCCACGCACCCGGGTGTAATCACCGCTCTCTTCCAGTACCTCTACCTGCTCACCGGCATTTAAAGTGCCAATAATGCGGTATCCATCCGTAGGCCCGCTGCGCACGTAAGTGCTCAACTCATCGCTCACCCACGCTTGACCGTCGGTTTGTGCCATTGCTTGTGCGCTGGCCACACTTAATAAAACACCGGCCGCGATATAAGAGAAACGAAATTTATCTGCTTGCATAACGTCATGTCCTGATTAAAAAAACGCTGCATAGCGGACGAGGCCACCAGCGCTTACAGCGTCGCGCCTGTCTTGAGCGCTTATCCTTCGCTACGTGGTGGTAGGGGGAAGGGACGAGGAAACTCAGCAACGCGGGCATCGCTTTTTACTGCCTTCAAAGGGCCTTCACGCTCCACCTCATCAATACGCACAATCGCATTAAGAGGCAGGTAGCTACGTTTGACACCCTCGAAGGTTCGCTGCAATTTTTCAGTTGCAGGATCAACAACTACCCGTGACGCGTCGTCAAAGACAAACTCCTCGACTTCAATAAAGCCCCAGAGTTCGCTTTGAAATATTTCTCGAACGTATAAATCCCAAATTTCACCCTGTTGGTGAACCACTACTCGATAAATCGGCTTGGCCGCCATTTTGGCCTATCCCTCTTGCCCTATGAACATAAAATTTTCCGGCCTAGCGTACCATAACCCTATCAGCAGAGCCTTAGCTGACCTGACTCAATGCGTTAATAAACGCTAACTGCCCACTCTACGATCTACTCATTAGCCGATATAGCGGGCGTCGTGTAGGGTGAAGAGAGCGAACGGGAATACTCTCGCCCTACAGGAGTAACGGTCATGCAAAAGAAGAGGCCCACGATAAAGCAGGCCGCCTGGGGCACCCGTTATCCGCACCGCCTTTGGCACTCACTGGGGGCTGATTTATTTTAAAGGCGATGATGCTCATACCCTGCGTGACCTTCTAAAATGACAGGAAGACCTCGACTTCTATGTATAATCCCCCTGACCACCGGGACAAGGGGTCATTGTGACGCCTCATAATGGCGCTATTGTGAGTACCGCAGGTAACGAATGACGAGCTTGATAGCGTCAAACAGTCTTTATATCGCAGTTGGGGAGCCTCTCGCTTGCCCGGTACCGAGTTACAGGCCCTTGAAGGGTCTCACTCGCCACTTAACCCGTTATAGCCACGCGTTTAATTAACCATGTCATCAATGTTAAGACTCGATCAACTACTGGTCAGCCAAGGGTTAGCCAGTTCGCGTACACGTGCCCAGCGGCTTATTCGCCATGGGCGTGTGCGTTTAGAGGCGCCTTCGCGCGTGCTTACCAAACCCTCTGAAAAGTGGCCTGAGGATACACCGCTATTGGTCGACGACGACCCTGAGGAGCGTTATGTCTCTCGCGCCGGTTTAAAACTTGAAAGCGTATTAACGGTTTTAAATAAGCGCTTGGATGACCATGTCATTTTGGATGTAGGACAGTCCACGGGGGGCTTTACCGATTGCGCGTTGCACTTTGGCGCACGCCACGTGATTGGCGTAGAAGTTGGCCATAGCCAGCTCGCGGAATCGCTACGTACCCACCCGCGTGTTACGTGCCTCGAAGGCCTTAACGCCAGGCACATGAGTTCATCCGTAGCACTGCAAGAAGCGATTACCGCGACTCCTATTGATACCGCAGTGATGGACGTCTCCTTTATTTCTCAGACGCTGATTTTGCCGGAGATCGCCGCACTGCTGCCAACAGGAGGAGAGCTAATTTCGCTGGTTAAACCTCAGTTTGAACTCACCCCTGGAGCGCTGGATAAGCGGGGCATCGTTCGACGCGCGGCCGACTACCACACAGTGGAAGAAAAGATTCGCAAGGCCTGTGACGCTTGTGGGTTAGCGGTGCAGCACTGGCAAGAGAGCCCGATTACCGGAGGAGACGGTAATCGGGAGTTTCTTCTTCATGCCCTTAAGCCTGCCCCCCTGACATACGCCTAACTATGCGTAGACGGCGGTAACTTATTAATTGACTGCACTTTGACCGACTCCCCCCGGTCACGGTGCAGCCATACATCCATCTGCTCAAACGCCACACGAACACCTGCTTTTTGAAACAGCTCATTTACCCGACAATTGATTTCATCCGTCGCAGGCAAGCGCTCCTTGATGTCATCAACAAAAATGCGCAACTCAAAATTGAAGCTATGGTTGCCATAGCTCAAACAGAACACCTGAGGCTCCGGGTCAATCAACACCCGCTCGTTTTCATCTGCCGCCTGGCGTAAAAGCTGATGCACTTTGGCCAGGTCCGAGTTATGCGCAACGCCATACGTCAGCACGACCCTGGTCACGTTATCTGAAAGAGACCAGTTAATAAGCTGATCCGTCACAAAGGTTTTATTGGGAATAATAATTTCTTTGCGATCGAAGTCAGTAACGGTTGTCGCTCGTATCCTTATGCGGTTCACGGTCCCGTGCAAGTTGCCCAGCGTAATCGTATCCCCAATGCGGATAGGCCGTTCGAACAGGATAATCAAACCTGAAATGAAGTTGGCAAAGATTTCCTGTAACCCAAAGCCCAGCCCCACACTGAGCGCCGCCACCAGCCACTGTAACTTGTCCCAGGAAACGCCCAGAGTGGCCAACGCAATCAGCATGCCCGTACCCACAATCGCATACGAGAGCAACGAACTGATGGCATAGGCACTGCCCTGTTTTAGCGCCAAGCGAGACAAGACCATTACCTCTAAAAGGCCAGGCAGGTTACGCGCCATAATAAAGGTGACCGCGACCACCAGCAGCGCGGTAATAACATCCGTGACAGACAGTTCACTGCCAATCAAATCTTCATCGCCAGAATCCCACAGGGAAACGTGATCCAGATATCCCACCACGGATAAAAGATCCGACCAGACAAGATATAAAAGTAAGCTGAAGCCGATTAATAAAATCAGCTTGGAGAGGCGTAGCGACTGAGTATTGATTTTCTCCATATCCAGCGGCGGCTCTTCCACCACCTCCACCCCCCCTTCAGCTTCCTCCTGCGCTTGAGCACGTCGGGCAAGCGCTCGTCGGTAAGCCAAGCGTCTGGCGGCCACAGCCAAACTACGCACTACCGTCGCCTCAACAACCACCCACAGCCCCAATAAATAAAGCGTGATCGCAAACCGCCCCGCCAAACGCAGTGCGGTGTATTCATACCCCCACACGATCAAGCCCACCAATACGAGCGGGATGGCAGCCATGGCGAGTCCCAACACCAAACGGAATAAGCGAAGCCCAAAAAAAGGAACATGTGCCAAAATCAGCTTCGTTAGCCACCAGCTCATGGCTAACAGCCCCGCGACCATCAGGCCCAGTGCAATAGGACGCAAGGCTAGAGGTGCTTGCACCTGCCCCGATATTGTCGCAATCGCTATCACCGGCACCAGCGCAAACCCCAGCCAACGTAATAGCTTACGAATCTGGGCGTTATAACGAGCAGGCCAGGTAAAGTGCCGTTCGGCAACGCCATCAGGTGCGAGCAAACGTCGCCCCCACGCGACCACCCCCCAGCTTAACGCGAGCTGCATTAACGCAGGCGCAATACTGTGGGTTAATGCATCGTCTGTTTCGCGAAGCCCTACTCCAACACCGGCTAGCATCAACGGCCCCGGAATAGCCAATAGCGCGTTTAACAGCACTGCTTTTGGTGTGTGTAACTGAGTATCGCTTTTTAAACGACCAATCTGAGAATGGATAGTCGCCAAGCGCTCTTTTATCCGCGCGCGTAACCCGATGAGCAACAGGCCAAGTAGCATCCATGGCAGCCCAAACACTATTTTCCAGGAAAGCGCCTGCCAGTGGTTTGAAAAAATGACTCGCCACTCGCCTTCTCGCCACTCCAGGCGAATGTTGTTGGGCAATTGGCGCAGCCAGTTAATATCCACAGGCTGACTGTTAGCGACCCAAAATAACTGCTCATAAATGGTGGTACGTAGCTCGCGTGTCGTGGTGAGCAGCTGCTTCTGATTAAGCTGTAGCTCAATCGCAGAACTTAAAAGGCTGCTGTAGGATTGCTCCAACTGCTCTACCAGCTCACGACGCTCTCTATAAATCTGGTTCAATGCGTCGATCACACTTGGGGTTGCCTCAAGGCCTGCCTCCTCCACGCGCTGAATGGCTAACCGTCTGCCGTGGCGCAACTGGTCACTCTGACGGGTTAAATCAAACTGTCTCAATCGAAGATCCGCAATTTCATCCTGCAAATGTCGATGCGGAACTGGCGTAGGCAATGATTGGCGCTGCTCATTTAAAATAAGTGATAACAAATGACTCCCACGCATGGCATCGATCTGTTCATTGAGGCTACGCTGCAATTGGAGTACATAGTCCAGATCACGCTGCGCCTCAAAATTTTCACGCAAGATAGTGTTGCTGCGGTCAGTTGCCTGCAGCAGTTCCTGGCTTATGCGTTGATTAACTTGCTGGGCATCAAGTATGACAGGGTTGCCCTCAGCCAAAAGCGAATTATCCACGATGGCTTCGGCCGCCACTTGCTCAGACTCAAGGGTACGCTGAAGATCAATGGCACTCTCAAGTAAACCCAAGCGCTTTTCCTGGTAATCAATTTGCAACGAAAAGAGGTCGCGCCGTTGTTGCGCGAGTTCACGCAATCGACTGTTAACACTTAACTCTCGTTGGTTATAAGCGGCATCTCGTTCCGCCAAGAGACGTGCCAAGCCAAGCTGTATGAGCTGCGCATCCTTTGAGAGTGAGAGCTGGCTATCCGTTAATAGCGCTTCGCGATCGTCGTACTCACGGCGTAGCGTTTCAGCACGTTGCAGGGCATTGGAGATTGCCTGCTGGGCTCGCTCGGGTAACGTAATCGAGGCCAGTAACTGCGAGTTCACATCGGTCAATTCCCCTTGCAGCTGCTGCAGTTCAAGGACAGCATCTGCCTGCTGTGACGTTAAATCGTCCAACGACATATCGGCGAATGTTTGGGCAGTTAACTGCTGAAAACTCTCCTCCACCTCACCCAACGCAAGCTCTAACTGGTACAACTGTTCAGGCGCCTCATCAACCCGCTGATTAAGTACCTTTAAACGTTCATCATTAGCATCCAAACGTTGGTAAATTTCCAGCGCGGCCCTTAAATTGGTCTGCTCGCTAACCTGCTGCGCGGTTAGCTCACCGTCTACTGAATCGAACGCTGCCAAGCGCTCCGCTATTGTCTCTTGTGAGGGTACTTGATCAACGTCAAAGGCGCCCTGAACGCTAACGCACACCGTCATCAAATAAAGCGCCAAGAGCACCTTCAAGGTATAATTACAGATACATCTAACCACGGTTGATATACCCTCAGAAAAAATTGATAGTGGTAAAAATTAAATACCAGACATTGTCAGGGGTTCCATTGACCTGCGCAACGAAGAGGTTGACTTACTCTCTTGGCATGTATAGAAACGACTCTGATAATTGATCCTTCCCCTTTATTATTTGCGAGTCGCTTCAATGGTCACCCGAAAAATGGTCACCCGAAAACTGCTGTATGCAAGCGTAATAGCCTTGCTAAGCACAGTAACGTACAGTAGCCCTGCCTTAGCCGACTCCCAGGAAGAAATTGAAGCGCGTATTCGTGAGCTCAAGAGTGAACTCTACCAGCTTCAACAACAACTAAATAACCAGACAGCACTTGGCGACACGCCTGCAAAAGTGACGGTAAAGCAACCACCCGAAGTCGCCGCTCGTGAAGATATCATCGAACGCCGGCTGCTTGAGCAAGAATCAACACGCAATCCCTTTTCGATCACCACACACCGCCTTAACTATTTGTTCCCTGTCAGCTATAACGCAAAACCGAATGCTGAGAATTTTCGGGAAATCACCACTGATTCAGACGCGGATCGCTACGAAATCAAGTTCCAATTAAGCGTTAAAGCCAACCTGGTAGAAGGTGTTTTCGGCGATGCAGGGGATCTCTATTTTGGCTATACCCAGCGCAGCTGGTGGCAGGCTTACAATACCGATGCCTCCTCCCCGTTTAGAGAAACCAATTACGAACCCGAGCTGTTTATCGACTTCGATAACGCCTGGGATGCGCTTGGCTGGGTAAATACACGCAATCGCGTTGCATTTAATCACCAATCGAATGGCCGCTCAGACCCTCTCTCGCGCAGTTGGAACCGCGTCTACCTGGAAAGCACATTCCAACGTGGCGATTGGGCAGTGACATTCGCTCCTTTTTGGCGCGTTCCTGAGTCTGCCAGTAATGATGATAATCCTGATATTGAACGTTATATGGGCTATGGCGATATCCATATTGCCAAGCGGCTCAATAACAATCATGAAATCAGCGCGTTATTTCGAGGCAACCCGGGCGCAGGTAACTACGGCACTCAAATTGACTACAGCTGGCCTACGTTTGGCAACCTGCGCGGGCACATCCAGTATTACTATGGCTATGGTGAAAGCATGATTGACTACGATGATCGTGTTAACCGTCTAAGCATTGGTTTTAGTTTAAATCCCCTGTTTAGTGCGACGGGTTTGAACCGCTAAAAAATGGCCTTGTCTATCATGTGTCGGCTGCTATGCTGATATAGATTAATTATTTCATTCATTCGTCAAAGGAAGACAAAATGGCTAAGCGTCAATTCGATACTGAGCACCGCGCTGACCAGTGGAAAGAAGATCTGCGCCACTTAAGCGACACCATAGAAGAACTGGTTAACGCAACGTCCAAGGATGCCAGCAGCGAAATGCACGACCTTCGCGCCCGTGCTGAAAGCCGCCTTAAAAATGCTCGTGAACGCCTGGAAGCTCGCGGCGAGCGAATTTATGATGAAACCCGTGAAACGCTTTCAAATCAAGTTGACTGCTGTGATCGTTATGTACGCGAAAACCCGTGGTCCAGCATCGGTATCGGCGCGGCCGTCGGTCTATTGGTAGGTATGCTGCTCGGACGCCGCTAATGTCTTTGGGGCCAACCCAACGCGTATTTTCTGCCGCCAAGCGCTTGGTAAGGTCACTGGTTGCTAACAGTGAAACCCGACTGCGTTTGGCGGTTTTAGAACTCGAAGAAGAGCGCGCTCGTTTAGTCACCCTGTTTCTTTTGACCGGCGCCAGCTTATTACTTTTATTGCTGGGTGTAATAACGCTTACCGCGCTAGTCATCGTGGTTTTTTGGGACTCTTACAGGCTGCTGGCGATTGGTGTCAGCGCGGGAGTCCTAATAGCAGCCAGTTTATTATTGGCAGCCATTGCTATTCGTCAGGCCAAACGGCATACGTTTTTAAAAGAAACGCTTAAACAACTAGCGGCTGATCGTGCTCTGCTTGAGGTGAAAGGCGATGAAGCAAACCAACAAGAGCGTTAAGCCGCCCAACCGCTCTAAGCGTATAAGCCGTGCTGAGCGCAAAGCAGCATTACTTGCACAGCTTGAGCAGCAGCGCATTGATATTCTGGTATGCAGCGACTATCTACAGCGTTCGGCCTCCCCACTTGATCAAAAGTGGCGCAGCATCAAGTTACCGCTTTACGCCGCTGGCGGTCTGCTCGCCTACAAATTTGTACGCAGACCGGGCGGAGTAATGGCAGCCGGTAGAAAAGCGCTTGCAGGCTATATGCTATTTCGCAAACTGAAGCTGCTTTCTAACGTTGTTACTTAATTGCCGGGCCGCACATGCGGCCTAGCAAGCTTGCCCACAAGCAACCCCACTCGCCCACGCCCACTGAAAGTTATACCCTCCAAGCTCACCAGTCACGTCCAGCACTTCTCCTATAAAGCGCAGTTGAGGCACATCTTTTACCTCAAACGATTTCGATGAGATAGCGTCTGTATTGACCCCGCCCATGGTTACCTCTGCCGTACGCCACCCTTCAGTGCCCGCTGGTTTAAGCTGCCATTGGTTAAGCCGATAGGCCCATTGATCTACTTCATCGTTACTGTATTGAGCAAGCGGCGCTGCCTGATTCGAGTCTGGGTACCACTCTAAAAGTGCCTGAGCAAAGCGTTTGGGAAAGCGCTCTCCCAACCAGGTGGATAGCTGACGTTTGGGCGTTGTTTGACGCGCCTCACGCAGTGACGCGGCGGCATCCTCGCCCGGCAATGTATCAATTTCTATGGATGAGCCGGGTTGCCATACGCTGGATATCTGTAGCATAGAGGGGCCCGACAAGCCCCGGTGCGTGAACAGCATCGGCTCAACAAACCGCCGCCCTGCACAGCTCACCGCGACAGGCAAGCTGAGTCCGGAAAGCGCAGCACTGCGCTCCTTCCAGAAATCACTCAGGGCAAAAGGCACTAGCCCAGGTCGAGTAGGTAACACGTCCAAGCCAAACTGGCGTGCCAGCTCATAACCAAACCCGGTGGCGCCCATCGTGGGAATCGACAAGCCACCGCTCGCCACCACTACAATCCCAGCATCAATGCTCCCCATGGATGTCATCAGGCGCATGGCGTCGCCTTGCCTGGCGACTTTATTGATCTGGGTGTTTAGCGCTATTTCCACACCCGCCCACTCGCACTCTGTCCATAGCACTCGCACAATCTCTTTAGCCGACGTTGCACAGAATAGCTGTCCAGGGGCTTTTTCCACGTACTCGACGCCATGCCGGTCAACCAGTTCTACAAAGTGTTCCGGCCGATAGCGCTTAAGCGCGGAAATACAAAAATACGGATTTTCAGAGTAAAAATGCTGAGGTGTGGTGCCAAGATTGGTAAAGTTGCAGCGGCCACCGCCGGACATCAGTATCTTCTTACCTGCCTTGTTGGCGTGGTCGAGTACCAGCACGCGTCGGCCTGCATAGCCAGCCTGTGCAGCGCACATTAGGCCTGCAGCACCGGCGCCGATAACCACGACATCATAAACCATAGAGAATTGCTCTTGGGGGGAGAAGACCCGCATTTTAACAGTTCAAGACCAAGAGAAAATGTTTCTTCACGTTTCATGACATCATATAAGAGTGCTAACCAGGGTTACCCCCACGCCTGATACCGAGAAACCTATGTCCGCGTATGCCCGACCGTATTTGCTTGTTTTGCTCTTTGTTTTACTCTCAAGCCCCGCCCAAGGGCAAACCGCAGCGCAGCCTGCACCTTCTGTAATTGGCAGCCGCGCAGAAATAATGACGTGGTCTGACCCACTGGAAGCCTTGGGCACCCTGCGTGCCGATGAGAGCGTTACGCTTTCTGCGACGGTTACCGATATTGTGGCCGAGATCAATTTTGAGGATGGCGCCCAGGTTGAACAGGGGCAAGTACTGATTCGCCTGGACGATGCCGAAGAGCAAGCCCAGTTGCGCTCAGCTCAAGCCATCAGTGACGAACGAAGTAACACGCTTGGTCGTACCATCCAGCTACAGGAACGCAACCTGGCCGCTCGGGCGGACCTGGAAGACTTTCAAGCACAGCTTCGCCAAGCGCAAGCCAATACACAGGTTATCGAAGCGCGGCTTACCAACTACCAAATCAAAGCGCCGTTCAGCGGCCGCGTGGGGTTGCGTAGCCTTAGTACCGGCACACTGGTAACGCCCGGCATGGAATTGGTAACGCTCGACAAGCTGGATGTGATGAAGCTTGATTTTAGCGTTCCTGAACGCTTTCTAAGCCGCCTTTCAATCGGGCTACCGCTCAGTGCTACGACAGCCGCCTACCCCGACGATAGTTTTACTGGCGACATTGCCAGTATCGATACACGCATTGACCCTATCTCGCGAAGCGTTAACGTGCGAGCCGTGCTTGAAAACCCCGATATGCGCCTTCGGCCGGGTATGTTGATGGAAGTGGTCGTTCAACAGCGCGTACGCGATGCCATCGTGCTGCCCGAAGCGGCACTCGAACCCAGTGGCGACCAACACTATGTCATGGTGATTGACCAAAGTGGCCCTACCCCGCGCCTTGAAAGGCACAGCGTAGTGATAGGTGAGCGGCGCTACGGGCAGGTAGAAATTCTTGAAGGCGTTGAAGCAGGCGACCTGGTGGTGGTTCACGGCTTGCAACTGGCAAGAGACGGGCTGGAAGTGCGTTTACTGGGCATCGTGGACGATGAAACGAGTATTCGCGCCTTATTGGAGGCCGATCGCTAATGCGTCTATCGGACATTTCCGTACAGCGACCCGTGCTTGCCATGGTCATCGCCGCGCTGATCATTGCCTTTGGCTTACTGGCGCTTAATCGGCTTCCTCTGCAAGAGTATCCCACCGTGGATCCTCCCATCGTCAGTATTGATACCCGCTACCCGGGTGCGTCCGCCGATGTCGTCGAAACGCGCATTACCCAAGTATTGGAAGACCGAATTGCAGGCGTCGAGGGCATTGAGTTAATTACTTCCCGTAGCGAAGATGGCCGATCGCGCATTGAAATTGAGTTTGGCATTGAAATGGATATCAACGCGGCGGCGAATGATATCCGTGACCGAATTTCGGGTGCCTTGCGTAACCTGCCCGACGATGCCGACGCTCCGGAAGTCACCAAGGCTGATAGCAGCGAAGAGATCGTGGTATGGCTAAGCCTCTCGGGCGCCGACTACTCAATTACCGAGCTTACGGATTACGCCAACCGCTTTCTGGTTGACAGCCTGTCTGTGCAACCGGGCGTTGCCCGCGTTCGTATCGGCGGTGGCCGGGATTACGCCATGCGTGTATGGCTGGACCGCAATGCGCTTGCCGCTCGCGGCCTGACCGTCGGCGATATTGAAGATGCCCTGCGCGCCGAAAACGTTGAGCTACCGGCAGGCTCCATCGAATCACAAGACCGCCAGTTTATCGTTCGCCTCCCGCGCAGCTTTGCAACCGCCGATGACTTTAAACGCCTGGCTCTAAATCAATATGATAATGGCTATCTAGTACGACTGGACGACGTTGCCCGGGTTGAGGTCGGCTCGGTTGAAGATCGCTCCGTATTTCGCGCCAATGGTATTCCGATGGTCGGGCTTGGCATCGTTATGCAGTCGACCGCCAATGTCGTTGAGCTTTCAAGTGCAGTGCGGCATGAGTTGGAACGTCTTCAAGAAACGCTACCCGAGGGCATGACGCTTGGCCTAACCCATGATGCCTCGGTCTTTGTTTCCGGTGCCATTAAACAAGTCGTGATGACCCTGTTTATTGCCATGGGCCTGGTCGTCGTAGTGATCTTTTTATTCCTCGGTAATCTGCGGACCACGCTGGTGCCTGCCGTTACCGTTCCTATTGCGGTCATTGGGGCTTTTACCGCGCTTGCCGTAATGAACTTTTCAATCAACTTGCTCACTCTGCTGGCGCTGGTGTTGGCGATTGGTTTGATTGTTGATGATGCCATTGTGGTACTGGAAAATATCAATCGCCGCATGCACGACTATGGTGAAACGCCGCTGGTAGCCGCTTTTAGAGGAACACGCCAGATCGCGTTTGCGGTTATTGCCACCACGCTGGTGTTGGTCGCGGTATTTGTTCCGTTAAGCATGCTGCAGGGCGACATTGGTCGGCTCTTTTCCGAGTTTGCCCTCACGATGGCGGCAGCCGTTGTTTTCTCGACACTCCTGGCGCTTACCTTAACCCCCATGATGGCGTCCAAGATTCTTAAACCCGGCATGCACGACAGCGCCGTGGGTAAAGGTGTCCAGTGGCTACTGGGTATTACTCAGCGACGTTACCAGCGTATCCTTGAGTGGCTACTTGCACGCAGTTGGATAGTTGTCGGGGTATTTGCGCTGTTGATCGCCATGACGGCATGGCTAACCACCGAGCTACCCAATGAGTACACCCCACAAGAGGATCGTGGCAACTTTATCGTATTGGTGAATGGCCCTGAAGGCGCTACCTTCGATTACATGATGGACTACATGGATGAAATCGAAGCACGACTGGCTCCCCTGATAGAAACGGGTGAGCTTGAACGTGTGGTCGTACGTGCGCCACGCGGCTTTGGCAATATCGAGAATTTTAACGGCGGTTTTGTCATCATCAATATGGCCGATTGGGGCAGCCGCCGCAGCGCATGGGAAGTAATGGATGACGTGCGAGCGCTGCTAAGGCCGCTGCCCGGCGTTCAGGCATTCCCCGTTATGCGCCAGGGCTTTGGCCAACGCACACAAAAGCCTGTGCAGTTTGTGATTGGCGGCGGTAATTACGCAGAACTCGCTCGCTGGCGCACCCTGCTGATGGACTATGTGCGGGAGGATAACCCACGCATTACGGCGCTTGAAAGCAACTATAACGAGACCCAGCCACAGCTCAGTGTCGAGATTAACTATGAGCGAGCAGCAGCATTGGGCGTAACGATTACCGAAATAGGCCGTACGCTTGAAGTGCTGTTAGGCGGTCGCAACGTTACCCGCTACGTGGATAACGGCGAAGAGTACGACGTGATTATCGAAGGTGATCGCGATCGGCAGAACAGCCCCCGCGCCCTGGATAATATACAGGTACGCTCGGCACGCTCTGGTGAACTAATCCCTCTCGCAAGCCTTGTGACGCTTACCGACGTTGCTGGCGCCAGCACGTTAAACCGCTTTGACCGTATTCGAGCCATTACCATCGAGGCCAACCTGGCTGACGGCTACCCGCTTGGGGAGGCGCTTGCATATCTACAAGCTACCGCCGACACGCTGTTGCCCGAAGAAGCACAAACCAACGTGGCAGGCCCTTCACGTGATTTTCAGCAGGCAAGTGGCGCGACCACCTTTCTGCTGATATTAGGCGCTATCGTGGTATTTCTAGTGCTAGCCGCACAGTTTGAAAGCCTTATCCACCCCTTGGTCATTATGTTGACCGTACCGCTCGCGATGAGCGGCGCCCTATTGGCGCTTTTGCTAAGCGGGCAGTCGCTTAACATTTATAGTCAGGTTGGCCTGGTACTATTGATTGGTCTAGCTGCTAAAAATGGTATTTTGATCGTCGAGTTTGCCAACCAGCTACGTGATGAGGGCAAAGCCTTTCGTACAGCGCTCATTCAAGCCTCCGTCACCCGGCTACGACCTATTTTGATGACCGCAATCACCACCATGGCCGGTGCCATACCACTGATTATTTCAAGCGGGCCAGGCGCTGAATCCCGCCTGGTGATTGGCACGGTGATAATGGCAGGCGTTGGTGCGGCGACACTGTTCACGCTGTTTGTAGTGCCGGTTGCATACGACCTTTTGGCACGCCATACCGGCTCCCCCGGTGCGGTTAAACGGCGTCTGGAAGAGGAAATTTCCGACTCCGCCGGTTAGCGACGTGTTGCTGCTTTTCTCTCTAGAGGTAAAGAAAGGCTATCGGTCAAAAAAAGGGCGCCTCTTCAAAAAGAGGCGCCCTTTTCAGGCATCAACGCAAGTGATTATTCACACTCACCTACACGCTGACCTTCAATAGCGGTATTCATGGTCAGCTCGCCCATTGGCGACTGAGTGAGAATATCAACGCTGCCGCTGATTTGCTCGCCCATAAAGCTCATATCGCCATCGATATTGGCTTCACCACCCTCTGCGCGACATACCATGCTGTAAGAGAGACCATCAGCACTCATTTCCTGGTTGAGAAGCTCGCAGCCATCTTCTTCTTCAATAAACCCAAACTCGGCGCCTTCAAGGTCATCCTGAGTAATACATTGACGCTCGGTTTCCGTTTGATCCGGAATATCCATGTCGCCACTGATGCTGGTCACGCTGACGAACTCCCACTCGCCTGGGGTAACATTCGGTGTTTCCGCCAAGGCGACCATCGGGAAGGCCAAAGTGGCCGCTACTACCATGTTTCGTAACATCATCGTTTCTCTCTTTAGCACGTTGAAAAACAGTCCGTGGAAAACCGCGTATATCCTACCTGATTCATCACCGCCATGCCCGGCTTCGCGCAGACTGCTACACTGCCGCCAAGCTCCAAACTTTTAAAGGTAGCTGCTTATGCACGATGATGCCCTGGTAAACCACGATTTTAACTGCCCCTATTGCGATGCGCCTCTGACGTTTGTCATCGATAC
Organism: Halomonas sp. AOP43-D1-4; assembly: GCF_052446175.1. Classification (NCBI taxonomy): domain Bacteria; kingdom Pseudomonadati; phylum Pseudomonadota; class Gammaproteobacteria; order Oceanospirillales; family Halomonadaceae; genus Halomonas; species Halomonas sp. AOP43-D1-4. Next base: position 52,518 of record NZ_JBQSVY010000010.1, on the reverse strand, counting down.
ATCTCAAGGCAGCCACGCCACGTGGGAAGATTGCCATCAATGCTGTGCGCCTATTCAGCTTGAAATCATCATCTCGCCCATGACCGGCGAACTTGAAGCCGTGTTAACCGGCCGAGACGATGACGTTTTCTAGCCAAGCGCCTCCTTGTTGCTAATTTATTTGCCGCTTGGCTTCGCTACGACGCATCAGGTACCACGCCCAAAACGTCACCAGCGATACCGTCAAAATAATCAGCGTCGCCAGCGCGTTAATTTTAGGCGATACGCCCATGCGAACAGATGAAAACACCACCATGGGTAACGTATTGGCGCCAGGGCCTGACACGAAGCTTGCGATGACCAGGTCATCCAACGACAGAGTGAAGGCGAGCAGCCAGCCCGCCGCCAGCGCAGGGGCAATAATGGGTAGCGTGATAAAAAAGAACGTTTTAAGCGGTGGTGAACCTAAATCCATTGCCGCCTCTTCTATCGAGCTATCCAACTCGCGCAGCCGTGCCGCCACTACAATGGCAACGTAAGCGCTGCAAAAGGTGGTATGCGCAATCCAGATAGTGCCTACACCGCGGTCGGCGGGCCAGCCTGTCAGCTGTGCCATTTGAACAAATAACAGTAGCAGCGACAGCCCGGTAATGACCTCGGGCATGACAAGGGGTGCCGTTACCATGCTGGAAAGTGCCGTTTTTCCACGGAAGTGACCAAAGCGCGTCATTACAAACGCCGCGACCGTTCCCAAACATACCGCCATGCTCGCGGCAAAAAACGCGATTTTTAGACTCGTCCATACTGCCGAAAGAATTTGTTGGTCCTGGAACAGCGCCCCGTACCACTGGGTTGAAAAACCCGCCCACACGGTAACGAGCCTGGAAGAGTTGAAGGAGTACACCACCAACACCGCCATCGGCAGATAAAGAAACACCAGGCCGAGTATCAGCATCACGGTTGAAAAATGCGGCCGCCGTCGTACTACGCTCATTCTTCAAGCCCCCGAGACTGGTAACGGTGAAACCAAACAATCGGTATTAGCAGCAGCAGTAACATCACCATTGCCAGCGCCGAGGCAACAGGCCAATCGCGATTAAGGAAAAACTCCTCCCAAAGTACCTTACCAATCATCAGCGTATCCGGGCCGCCCAATAGCTCGGGAATAACAAACTCGCCCACGGCCGGGATAAATACCAGCATTGACCCCGCAATAATTCCCCCCATCGAAAGGGGCAGCGTTACCTTGATAAAAGTATTGAGTTTACGTGACCCAAGGTCCGAAGCGGCCTCCAGTAGTGAATTATCCAGCCGGGCTAGATGGGCATAAAGCGGCAGCACCATAAAGGGAAGATAGGCATAGACAATACCTATCACCACGGCAAACTGCGTGTTCATCATTCGTAAAGGCGTATCGATCAGACCCAGCCCTATCAGTAGATTATTGATAAGACCGCTGTTACTTAAAATCCCCATCCAGGCATACACGCGAATCAAAAACGAGGTCCAGGAGGGCAACATTACCAGCAACAACAACAGAAGCTGCCAGCGTGCTGGGGCACGAGCCATGGCGTATGCCATCGGGTAGCCGATCAACAAACAGGCCACGGTTGAGATAAACGCCGTTTTTACAGACCCCCAATAGGCAGCTGCATACAGCGAATCGGAGAGCAAAAACAGATAGTTGCCCACGTTTAGAAAGATATGCAGGGTCTGGTTGGTATACTCAAGCAGCGGCCCATAAGGAGGGATCGCCACAACACCTTCCGACAAACTGATCTTCAGTACTAGGGCAAAGGGCAGCAAAAAAAACAGCAGTAGCCATACAAGCGGCAAGGCAATCACCGCCCGACGCCCTAACTGTAAGCGTTTGAACAGGGCAGTGAGTTGAGATGGCATCATCGCAAGCAATCTCCCAAGTAGCCAGAAAGGGCCATTAGCGGTTCAACACGATGGCACTGTGGTCTTCCCAGTAGACATACACACTGTCTTCCCAGGTTGGCCGGTCACCTCGCCGTTCGGTATTCGCCATGCTGACCTTAATCAACTGACCCGAGGCGGTGCGTACGTAGTAAAGCGAAAAACCACCCAGGTAGGCGATATCGTGGACTTTACCCTCTGCCCAATTGTAGTCAGACGAGGGTTTTTCACGCGTTAGCCAGATTTTTTCCGGACGCAGCGCGGCCCATACCCGCCGATCAACCGCTTGAGTTGTGATGCCGTGGTCGATATAAATGGGGCGCTCAAGCTCAGGCGATACGATTTGGCAGTGGTCAGCGGCATCTTCCACAATCTCGCCTTCAAACAGGTTCACCGTACCGACAAATTCCGCCACCATACGGCTGGCTGGGCTTTCGTATACATCGACCGGCGAGCCGACCTGCTCAATCCAGCCATCGGCCATAATGGCGACACGATCCGCCATGGTCATGGCCTCTTCCTGATCGTGGGTCACCATAATGCAGGTCACGCCTACCTGCTCAATGATCTCGACCACTTCCAACTGCATTTCAGTACGCAGCTTTTTATCCAGCGCGCCCATGGGCTCATCAAGCAGCAACAGTTTTGGTCGCTTGGCGAGGGAGCGCGCCAGCGCCACCCGTTGACGCTGGCCACCGGAAAGCTGATGCGGCTTGCGCTTGGCAAAGCGCTCCATATGCACCAGTTTCAGCATTTGCGCCACGCGCGCATCTACTTCCGCCTTGGCAAGCTTGTCCTGTTTTAGCCCAAAGGCAATATTTTGCGCCACCGTCATGTGTGGAAATAGCGCATAGGATTGAAACATCATGTTAATCGGGCGCTTGTAGGGCGGGATCGCAGTAATGTCTTGACCGCCCAGCAAAATATGCCCGTCCGTGGGAGTTTCAAACCCGGCAAGCATACGCAACAGCGTCGACTTCCCCGAACCCGACCCGCCTAAAAGCGCAAAAATCTCACCACGCTTCACCTGTAAATTTACATTATCTACCGCCAAGGCCTCGTCAAAGCGCTTACATAAGCCTTTAACTTCTAGCACGATGTCTTCTGCAAACCGCGGTGTCTTGCCTTGTGGGCGTTGTATCGCCAAGCCAGACGCTGCCGCCTCGTTCACTGAAGGTTCGTTTGCCGAGGGTTCGCTCGCCGAATTTCCGTCCGACAGGGGCGTAGTGACCATTCGCCACTCCCATCAAAAGACCCGGAAAACCGGGCATTAAAAGATGAACAGCGAGACAGGCAAAAGGCCTGGCTCGCTGTCGGATGAGGTTAGCTTAACGGTCAGACTTTACACGGTTCCACACACGTGTACGGATACGTTGTACCGGCTGTGGCATGTCAAGCGCCACATACAGGTTTTGCATAACCTCGGCTTCGGGATAGATCGCCGGGTCATTCAGAATTTCTTCCGGAAGGTAAGCATCGGCCGCCGCATTGGGGTTGGCGTAGCTGACGTAATCGGTAATTTCTGCGGCAATTTCCGGGTCCAGGATAAAGTTAATAAAGGCATGGGCGTTTTCAGCATTGGGTGCGTCCGCCGGGACCGCCATAACATCAAACCACAAGGCGGCGCCTTCTTTAGGAATGCTATAGCCAATGTCAAAATCACGCCCTGCTTCCTCGGCACGCTCAGCAGCCTGGAATACATCGCCTGAATATCCGCCTGCCACACAAATATCGCCATTGGCCAAGTCGGATACGTAGCGTGAAGAGTGGAAATAGGTAATATCATCGCGCACGGCGCTAATCACTTCACCGGCGGCTTCAAAGTCTTCCGCGTTTTCGCTTAGCGGGTTCAGGCCCAGGTAAGCCATGGCCGCGGGCAGCATTTCCTCCCCCGTATCCAGCATTGAAATACCGCAACCCGCCTTTTTTAACGCGGAGGTAATTTCAGGGTCAAATAGCATTGCCCAACTATCGACCGGCGCATCATCGCCCAGGATTTCTTTCACGCGGTCAACATTGTAGCCAATACCGTTAGTGCCCCACATGTAAGGCACTGAGTAGTCGCCATCAGGGTCAATCGCGTCTAAATTTTCCATCAACTCGGTATTGAGATTTTCCAGGTTAGGTAACTGCTCTTTATCAAGTGCTTGATAAACGCCCGCTTGGCGTTGACGCGTAAAGAAGTGCGTAGAAGGCACCACTACGTCATACCCCGAACGGCCTGCCAGCAAGGCAGCGTCAAGCGTCTCATTACTATCATAAACATCGTAGGTAACATCAATGCCGGTACGCTCGGTGAATTTTTCAAGCGTTTCCGGTGCTATATAATCTGACCAGTTATATACCCGTACCTCATCGGCATGGGCGACTGTCGCCGCTGCGGCTAAAGAAACGGCCGCAACGGCCCCGGAAAGTTTGTGAATGTTCCCCATTTCGTGCTCCTCATTATCCAAAAACAGTTATTCAGCAACGGTTATTCAAAAACAGCTCTTCAAAACAGTACCATCTAGATTAACGCCAGCCATCAGCCACTCGCCGTTAGCATAGGCTTTTCTACTGAACGTGCGAATTTTGCGTCGCAGCGGTCTCTATCGCAAGTCAATGTGAAAGATTCTTGCATTATAGTGGGCCTGCCCCCACTTCAAGGTCTGCGGAGCGTAGATAGGCTGCTGCATAATAGTAAAAGACTATACGCCAAATGGTGTTTTTCAATTTTAGCTATCAGGAAAATACCCCTACTATAGTCCTCAACATTTTCACCTTTATTCACAAGACACGGAGATAATCTGGATGTCCTTGATCAACACTGAAGTAAAACCGTTTAAAGCTACCGCCTATCTAGATGGCGAATTTATTGATGTCACCGAAGCTGACCTGAAGGGAAAATGGTCTGTATTCTTCTTCTATCCGGCTGACTTTACGTTTGTTTGCCCAACAGAGCTTGGCGACCTAGCCGACAACTACGAAGCCTTCAAAAAGCTGGGCGTTGAAATTTACAGCGTTTCAACCGATACCCACTTCACCCATAAAGCATGGCACGATAGCTCCGAAACGATCGGCAAGCTTCAGTACCCAATGCTGGCTGATCCCACGCTGCAAATCTCGCGTAACTTTGAAGTCCTGATTGAAGAAGCAGGCCTTGCAGAACGCGGCACGTTTGTTATCGATCCCGACGGTAAAGTTCAGATCGTTGAAATCAATGCGGGCAACATCGGTCGTAATGCCGAAGAGCTACTGCGCAAAGTTAAAGCTGCCCAGTATGTTCGTGAAAACCCCAACGAAGTATGCCCGGCCAAATGGAAAGAAGGCGAAGAAACACTCGCGCCCTCTTTAGACCTCGTTGGCAAAATCTAAACGGCGAGTGCTGCCATCTTCGTTATCTTAACCGCTCTTGAAGCGCCGCTTACGATAACGGCTTAACCAGATGGCAGCCTAACACCCGGGCTTTTTTCACCCGGGTGTTCTCTTTACATCGCGCTATTTGTTCTCCCTTTTATACCGATCTTCGCTGTGATTTTCACAAGCGCGGGCTAAATGTGGCTAAGGGTTGAGAACACCTTTTACAGATTACGAGGAATTCACTGTCATGTTGGACGCTAATTTAAAAAATCAGTTGAAAGCTTACTTGGAAAAAGTGACTCAACCGTTCGAGATCGTTGCGTCCCTTGATGACGGTGACAAGTCACGTGAACTTCACGGCCTGCTGGAAGATATCAACGGGCTGAGTGACATGATCACCCTGAAAACGGATGGTCAGGATAGCCGCACACCCTCTTTTGCGATCAACCGCACAGGTGAAGAGACGGGTGTAGTATTTGCCGGCATTCCCATGGGCCACGAGTTTACGTCGCTGGTTCTGGCACTGCTGCAAGTAGGCGGACACCCACCGAAAACCTCTGACGAGGTGCTTAACCAGATTAAAGCGCTCGAAGGCGACATGCTCTTTGAGACCTACTACTCGCTGTCCTGCCAGAACTGCCCCGATGTGGTTCAGGCGTTAAACCTGATGGCGATCTTTAACCCCAACGTCCGCCATGTGGCGATTGATGGGGCGCTCTTCCAGGACGAAGTTGAAGAGCGTGAAATTATGTCAGTGCCCAGTATTTATCTAAACGGTAAGCCGTTCGATCAGGGCCGCATGACCCTTGAGCAAATTCTAGCCAAAGTGGACACGGGCGCCGCCGACCGCGAAGCCAAAAAGCTAAGCACCAAAGCCGCATTCGATACGCTGGTGATCGGCGGTGGCCCCGCGGGTGCTGCGGCTGCCATTTATTCTGCCCGCAAAGGCATTAATACCGGTGTTGCGGCTGAGCGTTTTGGTGGCCAGGTAGCGGATACCATGAGTATCGAAAACTTTATTTCGGTCACTCATACAGAAGGTCCCAAGCTTGTTAGCGCGCTTGAAGAGCACGTCAAGGATTACGACGTTGATGTAATGAACTTGCAAACGGCAACTGCCTTTAAAGCCGCTGAGGCCGAAGGTGGCTTGCACGAAGTGACCTTTGAGTCAGGTGCAAAACTCAAGAGCAAAACACTGGTTCTGGCGACCGGAGCCCGTTGGCGCGAAATGAATGTCCCCGGCGAGCAGCAATACCGCAACAAAGGCGTTGCTTACTGCCCGCACTGCGACGGCCCGCTATTTAAAGGCAAGCGCGTCGCGGTTATTGGCGGCGGCAACTCTGGCGTTGAAGCTGCCATTGACTTGGCGGGCATCGTTGCTCACGTCACCCTTTTCGAATTTATGGGTGAAATGCGTGCCGATGCAGTACTGCAGAAAAAACTTAAGAGCCTGCCCAACGTGGACATTATCTTAAATGCTCAAACCACCGAAGTAACCGGTGACGGCAGCCGCGTTAATGGCCTGACCTACAAAGACCGCAACACAGATGAGACTACAAACATCGCGCTGGAAGGCATCTTTGTCCAGATTGGCCTGGTGCCAAATACCGAGTGGCTGAAAGGCTCGCCCATCGAAATGACGCCGCGTGGGGAGATCATCGTCGACTCTCACGGCATGACCTCGCTACCCGGCGTATTTGCCGCGGGTGATGTTACCACGGTGCCTTACAAGCAGATTATTATTGCCATGGGCGAAGGCGCAAAAGCCTCACTTGGCGCGTTTGATTACCTGATCCGTAACTAATCGCCAAGCACCAACACCAAAAAGCGGGTAGTGGTTTTCCACTACCCGCCTCCCCTATCCCTTTGACGTATAAGACCGTGACGTCATAACCGCTGCCCTACGTAATGTTATTCGGCCAAGGCTTGCCGATACCGAAGGCTCCAAGAAAATCCGGCTCTCTCCCCCCGGAGGCCGGATTTCTTTGTCTTTAACCCAGCAACCAGATAGTCGCAGCAACTCATCAAAAAAAGGGATTCTGAGCAGGACAACGCTTGCAGATGAACCAACTAATGCCTCTTCTACGAAACATCGTCCTGTTTAGGTATCACACTGCACACAGTGCAAGCCGGATCACGCGGTACGTTGAAGTGGCGCCACTGGCCTCGTAGGCCATCAAAGGTTGCAAGCCCTTGGTGGGTTTGCCCGGCGCCGCTTAGCAATTTGAACGCCTCAACGGCTTGAAAACATCCGATTAACCCCACCAACGGCGCCATCACACCACTTTCAGCGCAGCCAAGTGCCTCATCACCCATATCGTCCGGCGGGTAAAGGCAAGCATAGCAGGGGCAGTTTGGGTCACGGGGGCTAAACACCGCAAGCTGACCAGAAAAGCGAATGGCAGCACCTGACACCAACGGAACACCTACCTTTTGCGTGGCAGCATTGATGGCATAGCGGCTGGAAAAACGATCCGTACAATCCAGCACCACATCGGCAGCAGCAACGAGCTGCTCCAGGGCTCCACCCTCCGCATGTGTTTCAAGTGCTGTAATACGACAATCCGGGTTTAGTGCCTGCATACTGGCCTTGGCAGAAACCGCCTTGTTCTGCCCAATGCTTGCCTGCTGATGAGCAATTTGACGCTGAAGGTTAGATAACTCGACATGATCAGCATCTACAATCGTTATCTGCCCGACACCCGCAGCGGCCAGGTAAAGTGCCGCCGGCGAGCCCAACCCTCCCGCACCGATGATCAGAGCATGGGCACTACGCAAGCGCTCCTGCCCTTCAATATCCACTTCAGGCAGCATAATGTGGCGGCTGTAGCGCAGCAGTGTCTGATCATCCATCATCGACTTATTTGTCCTCAAAGTGCTCAACGTCGGGTACATGCAGGCTAAAGCTTTCTTTCACCTCTTCCATCACCACGTAACTTTTAGACTCTTTGACGCCGGGGAGCGTAAGCACCACGTCTCCTAATAGCTGACGGTAGGCGGCCATTTCTGGAATGCGGCATTTCAAGATGTAATCAAATTGACCAGAGACCAGATGGCACTCCTGGATTTGCGGCAGCTTTTCAACGGCTCGACGAAATTCATCAAATACGGCTGGCGATTGAGTTTCCAGGCTAATTTCAACAAAGACCAGTAAATTGGCTTTTAGCGCCTGGGGGTCAAGAATCGCTTGGTAGCCACGAATAATGCCCGCGCGCTCCAGGCGCTTGACACGCTCCAAACAAGGAGTTGTGGATAAACCAACCTCTGATGCCAAATCAACATAGGAAATACGTGCATTTTCCTGCAGGCAGCGCAGAATTTTAAGGTCGATACGGTCTAGCGTTCTATTTTTAGGTTTCATAGCAGGATCCACTACAGATAAGCCAGACGAGCTAGTAGCGCCCAAGGGTAATACGCTCATGCCCACCGAGGTCGCAAACACTTTCAACGTTTTGATAACCCGCATCCACCAGCGCTGCGCGCACTGAGGCTGCCTGACGATAGCCATGCTCTAGCAACAGCCATCCTGAGGCTGTTAAGTAGCGCCGCGCCGTGACCACTAAATGTATCAAATCGGCCAGCCCATCGCCCCCTGCCACCAGCGCACTCAGCGGCTCAAAGCGCACATCCCCTTGGTGCAAATGCGGATCGTCAGCGGCAATATACGGCGGATTACTCACAATAAGATCAAACCGCTCTACGGGTGTCGCATCCTGCTCAAAGGCAGCAAACCAATTGCTTTGCATGAACGCTACGTTATCGATCCCTAACGCGGCTGCGTTTCGCTGTGCCAAAGAAACCGCTTCTGAGCGAAGGTCGACACCAACCACCTGCCAACCAGGCTGCTCACTGGCAAAAGCCAGTGCAATGGCTCCGGTGCCCGTACCTAAATCCAGCAAGCGCCCGACGGGAGAGGCAACGTGGTTGAGCGCTGTTTCTACCAGCGTTTCGGTATCCGGCCGCGGTATTAGCGTCTCTTTTGAAGTGACCAACCGCAACCCCCAAAACTCTCGCTCACCGGTCAGGTAGGCCACTGGCTGCCCCTGAACACGCGCCGCCACCAGTGCATCAAAGCGCGCATGCTCCCACCCGGAACAAGCACGGTCGCCCCAGGTATACAGCCATGTGCGGTCCCGTTGAATTACGTGGGCAAGCAGGACATCGGCATCCAGGCGCGGCGAGGCTGAGCCGGCGGCTTTTAAGCGCTCTGCCGTGGCCTGTAGAAGCGCATCAAACGTCATTACGTGTCCTGAAGCGCCGATAGCTGTTCGGCTTGATACTCGTGGATCAAGGGCTCAATGACCTCATCCAACTGCTCGCCGCTCACCACTTCATTGAGCTTATAAAGCGTCAGGTTGATACGATGATCGGTAATTCGCCCCTGAGGGAAGTTGTAGGTACGGATACGTTCGCTACGATCACCAGAGCCTACCAGCGAGCGACGGGCATCCGCCTGCTCCTGACGTTGGCTATCGACCGCATTACGCTTCAATTTCGCGGCAAGCAGCGACATCGCCTTGGCCCGGTTTTTATGCTGACTACGCTCTTCCTGGCACTCAACCACTACGCCTGTCGGTATGTGGGTAATACGAATCGCTGAGTCGGTGGTGTTAACGTGCTGGCCACCGGCTCCACTTGAACGGTAGGTATCGACGCGTAAATCCGATGAATTAATATCGATATCGCCAACATCATCAACTTCAGGCATCACCGCCACGGTACATGCCGACGTATGAATACGCCCTTGAGATTCAGTAGCAGGAACGCGTTGCACCCGGTGAGCACCCGACTCAAATTTCAAACGCGCATAGACGCTATCCCCCTTAACGCGGGAAATAATCTCTTTATAGCCGCCCTGCTCGCCATGGTTGGTACTCACTACTTCGACGCGCCAGCCACGTTTTTCCGCATAGCGTGAGTACATACGAAATAGATCACCTGCAAAAATCGCGGCTTCATCACCACCGGTACCGGCACGTACTTCCAAAAACACGCCTCGGCCATCATCGGGGTCTTTAGGCACCAGCAAACGCTTTAGCTCAGTATCCAGTAGGTCTAGCTGCTCGCGCCCTTCACTGACTTCCATCTCGGCAAGCTCACGCATATCAGGATCATCGTCCCGGCTAAGCTGCTGGGCTGCCTCAATATCGTTTTCAACGCTGCGATAGCGCTGCCAAGCCGCTACCAGCTCATCCAGCTCGGCGTACTCACGTGAATAGTCGCGAAAACGCTGCTGATTATTAATGACCTCAGGGTCAGACAGCAGCATCGCCAGCTCTTCAAAACGTTCGGTAAAGCTATCGAGGCGTTGGCGCAAGGTATCTTTCATGCGGGCGTATTATCCTTCTGGCGGTTAGCCGTGGGCGCGGGCTTTTCAAAGGCGGGTTTAACAGGCAATAGTAAGCGTGGCGCGGCCTCCAGCAAGTCATGCTGCTCTTGCGAGGCGGCATCGCGTATTGCTTGCGTGGGCTGGTGCATTAAGCGATTAGCCAGTTGGTGAGCCAGCCGTTCAATCACTTTGGTTGGGTCTTCACCGCGCGCCAAGCGCTCCAACGCCTGATCGCGCGATTGATCGCGCAGGGTTTCGGCGTGCTGACGGTAATCGCGAATCAACTCGCCACCGTTACGAATACGTTTTTCATGCTGCCAACTACTGACACCGTGTTCAATCAGTGACTCGGCCTGATCAGCAGCTACTTGGCGATAGCGACGATTCTCTTCGATCACCTCTTCCAGATCATCGACCGTATAAAGGAATACATCGGCAAGCTCGCCTACTTCAGATTCAATATCCCGCGGCACGGCGATATCCACCATAAAAACCGGGCGGTGGCGACGCTTTTTAAGTGCGCTTTCAACCATCCCCTTACCTAAAATCGGCAGGGGGGATGCGGTGGAAGAGATAACGATATCGGCTTCTTCCAGCGCGGCCGGAATTTCAGACAGCGTAATCGCCTTACCGCCCAATCGCGAGGAGACAAGCTCAGCACGCTCACGTGTGCGGTTAGCCACAGTTAATTGACGTACACCGGCTTCATGTAGATGACGCGCGACCAGCTCGATGGTTTCACCCGCACCGATTAACAACGCCCGCGAACGACTAAAATCATCAAAAATTCGGCTAGCCATACTCACCGCAGCATAGGCCACCGAAACCGGATTTTTGCCAATCCCGGTTTCAGTACGTACCTGCTTGGCAATTGCAAAGGTATGTTGAAAAAGACGCTCAAGCTCGCCGCCTAACCCCTGCATTTGGCGCGCCTGTTGATAGGCATCTTTCAATTGCCCAAGTATTTGCGGCTCCCCCAAGACCATCGAATCCAGACCAACGGCCACACGCATTAAATGGCGCGCAGCGTCGTTGTCTAAATAGTGGTACGCGCAGCGGGTCAGCTCCTCAACACTCAAGTTATGAAAACGCCCTAGCCACTCAAGCACGGCTTGCTCGCCAGCAGCGTCCGTTACGCAATATAGTTCAGTGCGGTTGCAGGTGGAGAGCACCGCTGCTTCGCTAATATGTGACAGACCACGCAGTTGCTCCAGCGCGTGTTCTAACTGCGTCGGAGTGAAGGCTACCTGCTCGCGTACGGCCACACTGGCAGTACGGTGATTGATTCCCAAGGCAAGAAGCGTCATACGGTATGCGTCTTCGCTAGTGGTTCGGTCATCACGTTGCTATCGGTCTTGAAGTCTCAATGGTTTACGTCTTACGCTTAATTAGCGCAAGTCTGGGCAACGGCTGATCATTACTCAATTGCGCTTATCTACCAGCCTTTCAAGGCCGACTATTCTATCACAGCAGACTAACATCTGGCGTACATCACTTTGCCGCAGCCAGCCAAGCCGCTATGCTGAACGCTCGGCCACTAAAATGAGAGACGCATGCCCCTTCGCTCACTACAATTGGGTTCATCCCTACTTCCCTTGGCCGCCACCGTGGTATTCCTGAGCGGCTGCCAGTCAGCACCCTCTTATAAAGGCGGCTTGCCAGACCTGATAGCTTCTGACCCCATGCAGTCGGCCCCACCTATTACCCGAGGCCTGGACGCCGATGGTCTACGTACGCTGCTTACGGCGGAATTAGCGGGCCAACGTGGCGATTACCGCTCTGCCAGCCAAGGTTACCTGGAGGCATCGCAACGCTATAGCGCTCCGGCGCTGGCTGAACGCGCCACTTTTGCGGCTCGGTTTGGTGACGATGTAGCGTTAATGGAGGCATCCGCACTGCGTTGGCGTGAGCTGGCCCCCTCGGCAGAATCACCCAACCAGCTACTGGCCGCGATCTCTTTGCAGCGCGGTGACTGGCTGGACAGCCTTGAACAGCGGCTAGCGATCACTCAAGCAGGCGGCAATGGCGAGCTTGCGGCCTTCGTCGACATCGCTATCACGGAAGGGAGCGCACCGCTCAACTTACTGGCCCAATCAATGCGCGCCCACTTGGCTCAGCCCAGTGCAGAGCAGCTTGAGTATCATAGCGATGCTTTACTTGCCACTGCGCTACTTGAATCAGTGCTTGGCAATACCCGCCAAGCGCAAGCGTATCTGGACGACGTTGCAAAGCAAGCGCCAGAATCGGCGATGCTTTGGCTTGCCCAAGCACAACTGGCGCTCGAAGCTGGCGATCTACACACAGCCAGGCGAGCCGCGCAACACGGCGCCAGCATTGCCCCCGATGACGTACGGTTTACGCTGCTGCTGGCTCAAGCCGAAATTCGTTTGAATAATATTGCCGCTGCAGAAGCACAAACGGATGCGCTACTGGAAAGCCATGACGGAAACCAGCGCTTACGCTTGGCCCTAACGCAACTCTACCTTGAGGAAGGCTACAGCGAGCCTGCTTACCGCCTGCTGCAGCCACTCACAAGTCAGGACAACGTTCCCGATCTTGCCTACTACCTGCTGGGCGCTATTACGCAGTCCCAGGGCGATACCGATAACGCACTGCTTTACTACCGCCAGGTAGGCGAGGGAGACGAGTTTTTACCCGCCCGTGCGGCAGCCGCTCGCATGTTGATTGATGATGACCGTGTAATGGATGCGCGGGCTTTTTTACGCATTGAGCGAATGCGCTATGAAAATTACTTTGACGACCTGGTCGCCCTTGAAGTGCAACTGCTGGACGAACTGAACGCGCCCGATGAAGCATTAGCGTTACTTGACCGCGAATTGGCGCGCACACCGGATGACGTTAACCTGCTTTATTTACGCGCCATGCGCTCCTGGCAGAGTGGCAACTTCCCAGGCATGGAGCAAGATTTACGTCAGCTTTTGCGTGTTGAACCCAACAACGCAAATGCCTTAAATGCACTGGGCTATACCTTGGCAGACCTTAACCTGCCAGGACACATGGAAGAAGCCCGCGAGCTGATTGAGCGCGCCTACGAAGAAGACCCCAGCAACCCAGCGATACTTGATAGCATGGGCTGGGTATATTTCCGGCTGGGCCAAAATGAAGAAGCGCTTGTCTGGCTTGAAAGTGCCTATAACCAGATGCCCGACCAGGAAGTGGCCGCTCATTTGGCCGAAGTCTTACATGCCCTTGGTCGTAGCGATGAGGCTCGCATGTTAATCCAACGGGCGCTTGATAGCACAACGCACCACCCCCAGGTTGACGAGTTACTTGAACGTCATCCTGAACTCACCCCGTCAGGCGCTCCCTAACGGGGCTGGCGCGTCTCTTTATGCTTGATACGCCATTAAGACGCTGTCATTACCCTTTCAACACATTGACATGGAGCCTGTTATGTTGAACACACTGCCCACTTTTATGCGCTTTACCAGCACCGCTCGCGCCCCTCGCCTCTTGCTTGCCAGCATAGTGTTACTGCTGCTTGCCGGGTGCGCGACGCAAGGCCCGATGGAAGAAGGTGGCCGCCAAGCAGGTCAATGGGAACGCCAGCAAGCGGATGTTGAAGCCTTTGATTCCTGGACGTTGATCGGCAAGGCAGGCCTTCGCACACCACAAGAGAATCAGAGCGCCAACCTGGACTGGAGCCAACACCCCCACTACTTTCGCATGCTGATCAGCGGGCCGTTTGGTGGGGGCCGCAGCGTACTTGAAGGTCGTGAAGGTCGCTTCTCGCTAACCACGGGTGATGGCCGCTTTGAAGCAGAAACACCGGAAGCACTGATGGAAGAGCAGTTAGGCTGGTCACTTCCGGTTAGCGCCATGCCTGACTGGGTGCGCGGCCTGCCCGGTGAACATGCAAGCTATCAGTTGGAAACCGACGAGCTGGGCTTCCCGCAGCACATGCAGCAGGATGGCTGGGAAATTGATTACCGCGACTGGGAAGAGGTTGAAGGTATGTGGCTACCTCGCCGCTTGGTGATGAACTATGACGATGTACGCATCACCCTGGTCGTTAACCAGTGGCGCTCTCAATAACGCTGTATGCGCCCGTTGAGTTGTCGCGCCTAATTCAAGTCACGTGAGAGCGTTAATGCCTGCTTCTTTAACACTACCCGCACCTGCGAAGCTCAATCGCATGCTGCACATTGTGGGCCGTCGCGACGACGGCTACCACGAATTGCAAACCCTATTTCAAATCGTTGACATCAGTGATCAGCTCACACTCACCCTGCGCGAAGACAGCGATATCACGCTCGCCACTCCGATAAACGGTGTGGCTCACGATGACAACTTGATGGTTCGCGCAGCCCGCCTGCTTCAGCGCTCAGCAGGCACGTCACCAAAAGCTATGCCGGGGGCTACGCTAACCATTGAGAAGAAGCTTCCCATGGGAGGCGGGCTGGGCGGGGGCAGCTCGAATGCTGCCACCGTATTACTGGGGTTAAACAAGCTGTGGCAATTAGGACTTTCAATGGAGGCATTAGCCAAGCTGGGCTTACAGCTTGGCGCCGATGTACCGGTCTTTATTTATGGGCACAGCGCCTGGGCTGAAGGGGTTGGTGAAAAGCTGACCTCCGTGACCTTGGATACGCCCTGGTTTGTGATTATTCACCCGAAAGTGAGCGTCTCAACCCCCCTAATCTTCCAGGACCCGGAATTGACACGCGACAGCCGCCCCATTACTATGGCGCGCGCACTGCAGGGGGGAGCGTCTGAATGGCGTAACGACTGCGAGGCCATCGTAAAAAAACGCTATCCGCTGGTGGCGGAAGCGCTTGATTGGCTCGCGCAGTATGCACCTGTTCGGCTGACTGGTACTGGCGCTTGTCTGTTTGCGACGTTTGCGTCTGAACAAACCGCACGTACAGTCGCTGAATTGGCAGGTCAACGCTGGCCGACATGGGTCGCATGCGGCCTGAACACCTCTCCCCTACAAGATGCTCTGGGCTGCTGAAAGCGCCCGGTCATCGCATTAGGTTATTGCTGGGGTATCGCCAAGTGGTAAGGCACCGGTTTTTGGTATCGGCATTCCCAGGTTCGAATCCTGGTACCCCAGCCAACCTGACATGATCTGCGTTTTCTCCCCTGATTCCAAACACTGCAAAGGTGGCTGCGCGTGTCAAAATTGATGGTTTTCACCGGGAACGCCAATCCCGAACTCGCTCAAAAGATTGCCGAGAGCTTGGACAGCCGCATGGGTAATGCCACGGTTGGTCAATTTAGCGACGGCGAAATCGCAGTCGAGATCAATGAGAACGTGCGCGGTAAGGACGTGTTTATCCTCCAGTCCACCTGTGCACCGACGAATGACAACCTGATGGAGCTGATCCTGATGGTTGATGCTCTGCGTCGTGCCTCAGCGGCGCGGATTACGGCGGTCGTGCCGTATTTCGGCTATGCCCGTCAGGATCGCCGCGTACGCTCTGCTCGTGTCCCTATTTCCGCTAAAGTGGTGGCGGACATGATGGTAAAAGCGGGTGTTGATCGCGTAATGACGATGGACCTGCACGCCGACCAAATCCAGGGTTTCTTCGATGTCCCGGTAGACAACGTCTACGGTTCGCCGATTCTTCTGGATGATATCGAGCGCCAAAACTACGCTGACTTGGTCGTGGTTTCACCCGACGTAGGCGGTGTCGTTCGTGCTCGTGCTATCGCCAAACAGCTGAATGCTGACCTTGCGATTATCGACAAGCGTCGCCCCCAAGCCAATCAGGCTCAGGTGATGCACATCATCGGTGAAATTGAAGGCCGTACTTGCGTAGTCGTTGACGACATGATCGACACCGCTGGTACGCTTTGCAAAGCCGGTGAAGCGCTGAAAGATCATGGCGCTGCACGCGTAGTGGCCTATGCGACACATCCGATCTTGTCCGGCCCTGCCGTTGACAACATCACCAACTCTGTACTGGACGAAGTTGTCGTGGCCGACACTATTCCGCTTGCTGACCATGCGCGTCGCAGTGGAAAAATTCGTCAGTTGAGCGTTGCCGGTTTGATTGCAGAAGCGATCCGTCGGGTTAGCAACGAAGAATCTGTTAGCGCGATGTTCCATTGATCGCCTAACGATATAGCCCCCTTCTGGGGCCTTGGAAACGTCGTCGTCTGGTCGCGGACAGCGGCGTTTTCTTACTTAAACCAAGAGGCAAATTACATGTCTGATTTTATCCTGAAAGCCAGCGTTCGTAACGACCTGGGGAAAGGTGCGAGCCGCCGCCTGCGTCGTGCGAACCAACAAGTACCGGCCGTTGTTTACGGCGGTGAAAAAGGCGCGCAATCAATCTCTGTAGAAAAAACTGCTTTCTACAAAGCGATTGAAGACGAAGTCTTCTTCTCCTCAGTAATCAAGCTGGTTATCGATGGTAAAGAAGAGCAAGTAGTGGTACGTGACCTTCAGCGTCACCCCTACAAGCCGCTTCTGACTCACGCTGACTTCCTGCGTGTTGACGCTACTCATGAAATCACCATGAACGTACCGCTTCACGTAATCAGCGAAGAAAAGTGTGTGGGCATCAAAGACCAGGGCGGCGAACTGCACGTACTGGCTAACGAAGTTGCCATCAGCTGCCTACCGAAAGACCTGCCTGACTACCTGGAAGTTGATATTTCCGAGGTTGAGCTGGGCACGATCCTGCACCTGTCTGACCTGACACTGCCGAAGGGCGTTTCCTCCGTTGACCTGTCTCACGGTGAGGAGCACAACCACGCCATTCTCAGCATTACGAAAGTTAAAGTACGTAATGACGAAGAAGCAGACGAAGGCGAAGAAGGCACCAGCGCTGAGTAAGGCCGATAAGGGTGCGCATCGCCTTAATGGCTGAATACGTACCTGGCCCGGGCCATGCTCGTATGGCCCGGGAATGATAAGATCAAGCGCTTCGGCGCTTGATTTTTTTTTGCGACTTGCCTTTTTGCAACTGCACCTCAAGCCGCCAATGACGCACGACGTCAAGAATACGCCCGGATTTTTTTGGAGGTAGGTCAATGAGTCAGGTAACGGCCCTGATAGGACTAGGCAACCCCGGCGCCGAGTATGATACCACCCGGCACAATGCGGGTTTCTGGCTGGTCGATGCCATTGCGCGCAGCGCCCATACCGAACTGCGCCCGGAAAAGAAGTTCCTCGGCCTGTATGCCAAGGCCCGCGTGGGCGACCATGAGCTTCATCTGCTCAACCCTACCACCTTCATGAACCGAAGCGGCGCCTCTGTGGCAGCGCTTACCCAGTTTTTTAAACTTGCCCCCGAGAATTTACTGGTCGCTCATGATGAGCTAGACCTCCCCCCGGGGCAGGCGCGCTATAAAACAGGCGGTGGCCACGGTGGTCATAACGGCCTGCGCGATATCATCAGCGCACTTGGCAACCAAAAGCAGTTCCACCGTCTACGCATAGGCATCGGCCACCCAGGTGAGGCACGTCAGGTCACCCACTACGTGCTTGGTCGGCCCGGCAAAGACGAGCAGGCGGCCATTGATCATGTGCTTAACGAGTGCGAAGCCACACTCCCGCTTGTACTTGATGGCGATTGGGCGAAAGCCATGAATCGCCTGCATAGCGTAAAATAGTTACTATCGATTTTTTTTCACTTTAGACCCGCGCTGAACACATCCTTTCGTTAGCGCGCGCCTAGCGGCCAGGAATGAACTTATGGGCTTTAACTGCGGTATCGTCGGCCTACCCAACGTAGGTAAATCCACGCTCTTCAATGCGTTGACAAAATCAGGCATTGATGCGGAAAACTTCCCGTTTTGTACGATAGAACCCAACGTAGGCATCGTTCCCATGCCTGACCCACGTTTGGACAAGCTGGCTGCGATCGTCAAACCTGAACGAGTCCTGCCCACGACCATGGAGTTTGTCGATATCGCAGGCCTCGTGGCAGGAGCCTCCAAGGGTGAAGGTCTGGGCAATAAATTTCTTGCCAACATTCGCGAAACCCAAGCGATTGCCCACGTGGTGCGCTGCTTTGATAACGACAACGTTATCCATGTTGCCAACCAGGTTGACCCTCGCGCCGACATCGAAACGATTAACCTTGAGCTTGCCCTGGCGGACCTGGATACCGTTGAGAAGGCCAGCCAGAGGCTCTTGCGTTCGGTCAAAGGCGGCGATAAGGAGGCCATCGCAACCAAAGCCATCCTCGACAAGATTGAGCCACACCTGGCCGAAGGCCACCCATTGCGCAGTTTTGGTCTGGATGAGGACGAAAAGCGTCAGGTGAAAAGCTTTGGTTTTTTAACCCTAAAGCCCACCATGTACATCGCTAACGTCAATGAAGACGGGTTTGAGAACAACCCTTACCTGGATATCGTTAAAGAAATAGCTGCCGAAGAAGGCGCCGTCGTAGTGCCCGTCTGCAACCAGCTGGAAGCTGAAATCGCTGAGCTGGAAGATGAAGAACGCGCCATGTTCCTGGGTGAGATGGGCATGGAAGAGCCCGGCCTTGACCGCGTTATTCGCGCAGGTTATGCCCTACTGGGCCTGCAAACCTACTTCACTGCAGGCGTAAAAGAAGTCCGCGCATGGACAGTAAAACAGGGCGCTACGGCCCCAGAGTCTGCTGGCGCTATCCATACTGACTTCCAGAAAGGCTTTATCCGCGCAGAAGTGATCGCCTATGACGATTTTGTCTCACTGGGCGGTGAGCAAGGTGCTAAAGATGCGGGCAAATGGCGTCTGGAAGGCAAAGAGTACATTGTGAAAGATGGTGATGTGGTGCACTTCCGGTTTAACGTTTAATTGACCACCCCGTAACCTGCTAGCTCCTGCCATGGGCGCACTCCTGCGCCCATGGCAATTTGTCTCTTCATCTGCCACCTTCAGGCAACGCCCCTACCCCTTTTTTCTTAATTTTTCAGTGGCATCCTACGCCCAGCCGACTAATACTGAGGCATCCGAGCTTATTCAACCGGAAGCTGATACCTATGGAAACACTGTACAAAGTGCTGTTACTTGGCAGCCTGATGCTTATGATCATTGCGCTGGTGCAACGGCTCTCTGCGCGTACGGCGTTTCCTGAAGCAACGCTGCTGGCGTTAACAGGCATCACCCTGGGGCTCTCTTACGCGACCCTGTCGACATTATGGCCTGCCATAGATCTCTTTGATCCTCTCTTATCAGCATCCTTGCCTGCTGAAATTTATCTGTGGATTTTTCTCCCCCCGCTGTTGTTCCAGGCAGCGCTTAGTGTCGATGTTCGTGAAATGGTGCCTGATGCAGCGCCTATTTTACTCCTTGCGGTAGTGGCTGTTTTCGTTGCTACAGGTATGGTGGGCCTGTCTATATGGCTGCTAGGCGCAGCAGCGCTGCCTGTTGGGCTGTTACTTGGCGCCGTCATCGCGACAACTGACCCATCCGCCGTCATTGCCATTTTCCGTAACGTTGGAGCACCTCCACGGCTAATCCGTCTAGTGGAAGGCGAGAGCCTGCTAAATGATGCGGCCGCAATCGCGATTGTCAGCGTGCTACTCGCCTCACTTACCGACCATGTCGCTACCACTGCGCTACAGGTGGCCGGAATGCTAGCGTTATCCCTGGGCGGCGGTTTGATCCTTGGCGCTATCATCGGGCGTATCGGTGCAGAGGCACTCGCTCTTATCGGTAACGATGGCAAAGCGCAGATAGCCATCACGCTTTCTCTGCCATACCCCACCTACCTGCTGGGCGAAAGTTTCGGTGTTTCGGGGGTTGTCGCCGTCGTAGCCGCAGGCCTGGTGCTCAACGGTTTAGGCAGAACGCGGACGTCGCCCGCCAATTGGGAATACCTGCAACTTCTCTGGGTGCAAATTGCCTCCGTCGCGGGTGCCATGGTGTTTTTGCTCGCCATGCTGCAAGTGCCAAAAATGCTGGAAGGGATGACTCTTGCGTGGCTACCGTTACTCGTAACGATTATTCTGGCGACCTTACTGGCACGCCTCCTCGTTCTATTTGGCTTTCTGCCGCTGTTGAATCGACTCAAGCTTTCAACCCCGATCAGCGCAAGCTATAAGCTGGCTATCACCTGGGGAGGACTACGTGGCGCGGTCACACTCGTACTTGCGCTCGGCGTTGCAGAGCAAACAGCGCTTTCAGCAGACGTTCGCCATTTTGTTGCTATCCTGGCCACCGGCTTTGTACTATTCAGCCTACTGGTTAATGGAACCAGTCTTCAGGCGGTCATTCGCAAGTTAAAGCTTGATCAGCTAAACCCTTACGATAAAGCGCTTCAGCAACAGGCTATTCATCTTTCGACCATTGAGGTTGAAAGCGCGGTACAACGCACAGCGCAGAACTTCAACATTGACCCCTCCATCACCGATGATGTCATTGCTAAATTTCGTCGTGATATGGCCATCGAGACGGCCCCTTTCGCGCTTGACCAAGCGCTACCTGAGCGAGACCGTATGGCAATTGCGCTGGTGACGCTGGCTGTTCGAGAGCGCGATCTTATTCCGCGCTACGGAAACGGCGTCACCAGCATCCATAACCTGGATACGATGATGCGCGCCAGCGGCAGAACCATTGATGCGGCTCGCTCAGAGGGCCGCTTGGGTTATAACAGAGAAACACGGAAAATAACCTCACACACTCGCTGGATTAAGCTGTGCACCTTTCTTCACCAGCATATGAGGATTCGCTGGCCGCTGACACGTCTGCTATCTAACCGTTTTGAGCTATTAATTTGCCACAGGGCGGTACTAGAAGAGTTGCGCCATTACACGACACAGCGGCTAACCCCGCTATTCGGTCAGCGCATGGCTGAATTACTTGATGAGGTGCTCAATATAAGGATCAGCGCTGTCGACCAAGCAATACGTGAGACGGAAGCAAAGTTTGGTCGTCACGCCTACCAACTTGAGCAGCGCATGTTACGCCTTTATGCGTTGCGACGAAGTGCTGAAAGCATGGAAGAAATGGTAAAAGACCGCTTAATCTCTCAAGAGGTTTTCGACGATATACAGCGTGGTTTACATCGCATTTGGCACAAGGCAACTGACCGTCCCAGCCTTTCCGGGCACGATTACGAGCACTCTCCCAAGCACTCTCCCAAGCCCCCTCACAAGTTCACTGACAAGCCATCAGGGAACAGCCACTCCCTACCCAATGTAACGCCACCAGACAAACAACCTCAAAAAGACAACGAGTAACTACCTGGGCATCGCGCTTATTACGTTAAAATATTGACGAGCGGAAAAAAGCTGTTAATATACGCCCCCGTTGAAAGGCTACGTAGCTCAGCTGGTTAGAGCACATCACTCATAATGATGGGGTCCCCTGTTCAAATCAGGGCGTAGCCACCAACACCGAATAGCAAAAGGCCCGCTGACTTAGTCAGCGGGCCTTTTTCGTTGTTGGGCGTTATCTAGTGCGCATCAACCAAGCGTCGGCCGATTCAGAAACACTTTCAATGCTCGGGTTAGGTATTCCACGTCACGCGTACCCGCCGTTTCACGGATAGAGTGCATGGCCCACTGTGGCACGCCGAT
Organism: Halomonas sp. AOP43-D1-4; assembly: GCF_052446175.1. Classification (NCBI taxonomy): domain Bacteria; kingdom Pseudomonadati; phylum Pseudomonadota; class Gammaproteobacteria; order Oceanospirillales; family Halomonadaceae; genus Halomonas; species Halomonas sp. AOP43-D1-4. Next base: position 30,464 of record NZ_JBQSVY010000010.1, on the reverse strand, counting down.
ATCCAGCGTAGGCACGCCAAGCTCCGTCGCCGTAATCGGCCCAATGGTACTACCGCAACCCATATCCGCCCGCGTCACAAACGACTGTACCGGCACGTCGGCTTCGCGACACACATCACGAAATAGCGCACCGGTTACGCTATTGGTGGCGTAGCGCTGGCTGGCATTCACCTTGATAACCGGGCCGCCGTTAATGGCGGGGCCATGCTGCTCATCATGCTTATCGCGAAAGTTAGGATGCAACGCATGCGCATTGTCACAGGAAATCATCAGCGATGACTGAATCAACTGAATCAGCGACTCCTCGCTGCCCTCTCCTACCTGCGCATTGATGCGCTTAAGCACATCGCCCAGGAACGGCCCCTGCGCACCACAAGCGCTCGCACTACCCACCTCTTCGTGATCGTTCGCCACTAACAACGCCCCCTGGCTACCATCACTTTCGAGCAAGGCCTCCATGCCAATAAAACAGGAGAGCAGATTGTCCAGCCGCGCACTAGCGATGAGCTCTTGCTTAACCCCTACGAGCGAAGGCGGCTGCACATCGTAAAAACCCAGTTCAAAATCCACCACCTCAGCGGAGCGCACACCGTGCTGCTCCTCAAGCCAAGCGGCCAGCAATTCAGAAAGCTTGGTGCTATCGCTTTGCAGTAGTACCGGCGCCATTTGCGTTTGCGGATTAATAGCACGGCCCGAATTCACGTCGCGATCCAGATGGATGGCCAGGTTCGGCACCATCGCAATAGGCCGGTCAACATTCAGCAGCAGGCTTTCCAGCCGCCCGTCCGCATGGCGCACATGTACGCGCCCGGCTAATCCTAAATCACGGTCAAACCAGGGCGCCAACAGTACGCCCCCATACACCTGCACGCCAAGCTGCAACCAACCTGCCGAGTGCTGAGTGGCGTTGGGCTTTAAGCGCAATCCGGGGCTATCCGTATGCGCGCCCAGCATACGCAAGCTTTTAAGCGTATCGCTTGGCAACTGAAAGGCGATAATGGAAGAATCATTGCGCGTAACGTAATAGCGCTGCCCAGGCGCCAGCTGCCAATTAGCTGTCTCGTGGAGGCGCTGAAAACCTGCTTTCTCCAAGCGTTCGGCCATTGCCTTCGTTGCATGCCAAGGCGTGGGCGACTGGCGCAGAAAATCACATAACCGCGTTAGCCGATCGGCGTTGAAAGCTTCGGACATGGAAATCCTCATAACAGTAATGATTGAGTCTCATAGAGCAAACGACCTGCTACAATGCCCCCTGGCCTATGCAACACATAGGTCACAAGCAGGTCTAGGGAAGAATGAGTGTACACAAATCCGGGAGAGCTTGACTGATGAGCTTGTTTGCAACGCTTTCGCGCTCGGTCGCCCTTGCCGTGATGCTGGTCGTTACCAGCCCGGCAGTTATGGCGCAAATTGCGCCGACCGACGAACAACGCCAAGCGGCAGTAGAAATTGCGGATGCGCTCCGCTACGGCCACTACGCCAACATAACGTTTGATGAGCAGTGGTCACAGGAGGCCTTCCAACGCTACCTGGATATCCTCGATGGTCAACGCGCTTATTTACTGAATCGCGATATAGAGCCCTACCGCCATTATGAAAATGATATGGCTGAAGCACTCTTTAACGGCGATTTGGATGATGCTTACGCGCTTTATAACCAGCTAAGCGAGCGTAATATTGCGCGGGTTGAATGGCTGCTTGCACGTCTTGATGAAGGCCTATCGTTTAGCTTTGATAGCGATGAGCGCCTGGAAGTTGATCGCGAAAATGCTCCCTGGGCCACCCGCGAGAGCGAACTTGATGAGCTATGGCGCAAGCGGTTAAAAAATGACGCGCTAACGCTCGCACTTACCGACCAGGATGACGAGCAGATAGTCGATAACCTGCGCCAGCGCTATGAAGGCCAGCTTAGTCGCCTACGCCAAACCGAATCAGAAGATGTCTTCGGCTTGATAATGGCAGCGGTCACCAGCACGATTGATCCACATACCGGCTACCTCTCACCACGCCAAAGCGAATCTTTTGACATCCAGATGAGCCTCTCGCTGGAAGGCATTGGCGCGCTACTGCAGGCCGATGGCGAATACGTGAAAGTAGCAAGTCTGGTGCCCGGCGGCCCTGCTGACCGTGCAGATGTCCTGGAACCAGCCGACCGCATTATTGCGGTTGGCCAGGAAGAGGGCGAAATGGTCAACGTTGTGGGCATGCGCTTGGACAACGTCGTTGACTTGATTCGTGGCCCCAAAGGCTCCGTCGTCCGCCTGGATATCGTGCCCGCCCAAGCGGTGGACATGACCCGCTCGCATATTGTCGAGATCACCCGCGATACGGTAAGCCTTGAAGACCAAGCGGCCCATGGCGAAGTGATCAACGTTGAGCGAGACGGTGAATCCCATCCCATTGGGGTCATTAACATTCCTACTTTCTATGTTGATTTTGACGCCTGGCAGGCGGGCGAAGAGGAGTATCGCAGCACCACACGCGATGTCGCCCGTGAAGTCGAGCGCCTAAAAGAGCAAGGCGTAGAAGGCATTGTGCTGGATCTGCGTAATAACGGCGGCGGCGCGCTTCAAGAGGCTAACTCGCTGATTGGCTTGTTTATTGACCGAGGCCCCACCGTACAGGTACGTGACGCTCAAGGGCGCATTCAGCTCTATGGCGATACCAGCGCAGGCACACTCTACGATGGTCCGCTGACCGTGCTGGTCAACCGCCTTTCCGCCTCTGCCTCGGAAATCTTTGCAGGCGCTATTCAGGATTATGGTCGCGGCCTGGTAGTAGGCTCATCAACCTTTGGCAAAGGTACCGTACAAACGCTGAACGACCTAAGCCATGGGCAGATCAAGCTGACCCGCGCCAAGTTTTACCGCATCACCGGTAAAAGCACGCAAAACCGTGGGGTTGAGCCTGACATTAGCTTCCCGAGCTTAATCGACCCAGAACGGATCGGTGAAAGCAGCCTGGATAACGCCCTTGGCTGGGATACTGTTCAAGATGTTCAGTATCGTCGCTATGGAACGCCGGAAGCCTTTATAGACGCACTGAACACCCAACACGCAGCGCGCGCCAAAGAGAACCCCAACTTCCGCTATGTTGAGCGCCAGTCCACGCTGGCCCGCCAGCTACGTGAGCAGCACACCAGCGTGAGCCTGAACCGCGAGCAGCGCCAGCGTGAGCTTGAGGCCCAAGAGGCCGAGCAGCTTTCGCTAGAGAACCAGCGTCGCCGGGCACTCAAACTGCCAGAACTAGACGAGTGGATGGATGCACGCCTGGAAAGCAGCGAACCCAGTGACGATGCTGACAAAAACGGAGAGGATGAAGGCATGCCCGCTGATCGCGCTCCCGTACTAGAAGCCGCAGAAATCCTGCTGGATTACGCGCAATTTCAACAAGCCCAGCGAATGACGACACGCTAAATAACCATTGATCGCTGTATGACGCCGACCTTTTAGGTCGGCGTTTTTTTACGCATGACTTCTGACCCGCCAGATACGCGAAATCAACCCAATACCGTTAGGCAGCGGGGCCAATACTTTTACAGGGGTTAATAACGACCTGGAGAAGATAAAGGCTTAAAGAGGTAATAAAGGTTTGAAGAGGTAATAAAAATCAGGGGAGCTAGAAAACAGACCGAAGTACGCTTTTCAGAACCAGGCACAAAGGAAGCACCCTGTGAATCTAAAAAGGCAAGTAGATGGCTCCTCGAACAGGACTCGAACCTGTGACCCAATGATTAACAGTCATTTGCTCTACCAACTGAGCTATCGAGGAATAACGCGCTACCTATAGCAGGCTATGCCGAAACAGGTAGTAAAATAGTCAGCTTGGCTCCTCGAACAGGACTCGAACCTGTGACCCAATGATTAACAGTCATTTGCTCTACCAACTGAGCTATCGAGGAACATCTTAAGCTATTGTGTTTTAAGCAGAACCAACCTGTAAAGTGTTGGCTCCTCGAACAGGACTCGAACCTGTGACCCAATGATTAACAGTCATTTGCTCTACCAACTGAGCTATCGAGGAACTTCTCAAACACGGTGCGTAGTATACTGATTTAGAGACTAAGGTCAAGTATCGATTATTGGGGAATGCTAGCCCCCGGTTTCTTGTGCCCGTATAATAGGATTATTCAACAGTAGCCTACGCTGCTAAAACGATACCCCATTCATTCCTCGTCCCCCGACGACCCATAGACGACAGGTACCGATGGCGAAGAAGCTCTTCATCAAAACGCACGGCTGCCAAATGAACGAGTACGACTCCTCCCGTATGGCGGATCTACTCGGTGAATCTCACCAGCTTGAACTCACCGACAATGAGAAGGAAGCCGATGTCATCCTTCTTAACACCTGTTCAATTCGTGAGAAGGCTCAGGAGAAAGTGTTTCATCAGCTGGGGCGCTGGAAAAAGCTAAAAGACGCCAACCCGGACCTGGTAATTGGCGTAGGCGGCTGCGTGGCAAGCCAGGAAGGCGATGCACTGCGTAAGCGTGCGCCCTTCGTGGATATGATTTTCGGCCCGCAGACGCTGCACCGTGTGCCCTCCATGCTGGATGCGCGCAGCAACAATCAAATTGCCGCCGTAGACGTAACGTTCCCGGAAATCGAGAAGTTTGATCACCTGCCCCAGCCCAAGTCAGATGGCGCCACGGCCTTTGTCTCGATCATGGAAGGCTGCTCCAAATACTGCACCTTCTGCGTGGTGCCCTATACCCGCGGAGAAGAGGTCTCGCGTCCGTTTGAGAAGGTGATGGATGAAGTTATCCACTTGGCCGATCAAGGGGTACGCGAAGTCAACCTTCTGGGCCAAAACGTTAACGCCTACCGAGGCGACAACGACGACGGTGATGAAATTGATCTTGCCGAGCTGATTGCCTGCATCGCTGCAGTAGATGGCATTGACCGCATACGCTTTACCACCTCGCATCCGGTTGAGTTCACCGACAGCCTGGTGGATGCATTTGCAGACATCCCGGAACTGGTCAGCCACCTGCACCTGCCGGTGCAATCGGGTTCCGACCGGATTCTCAGCGCCATGAAGCGTGGCCATACTGCCGAAGAGTACATTGAGAAGATGGAGCGCGTGCGCGCTAACCGTCCGGATATCAGCTTCTCATCAGACTTCATTATCGGCTTCCCAGGTGAAACCGAGGAAGACTTTGAAGCCACGATGAATCTGATCCACCGGATTGGTTTCGATCACTCGTTTAGTTTTGTGTACTCGGCGCGCCCGGGCACCCCCGCCTCAGGCCTGCCGGATGACACCCCGGAAAGCGTCAAGAAGCAGCGTCTGGCGATTCTGCAAGAGCGCATTCTGCAGAATGTGGCCCAGATCAGCCGCCGCATGGTGGGGTCTACCCAGCGCATTCTGGTCACCGGCTTTTCACCTAAAGACCCCGGCCAACTCTCTGGGCGCACGGAGAATAACCGCGTGGTTAACTTCCGTGCGGCTAACCCTACCGAGCTAATCGGCTACTTTGTGGATGTTGAGATCACTGAGGCATTCCCCAACTCGCTGCGCGGCGAGCTCGCCTCCCCCGAGCGTTACTGACCGCTATCTTATCTTAGGTAATTGCCCCAACCCCGGTTGGGGCAGTAAGCTGGGTGTCTACACACATTAACTGACGGATTTCCTACTCTTGAGCCAGCCATCACCTCAGGCCAATCGCATTATCACCCTAAGCCTTGAACCCAATGACCCACAGCGGCTTGCCAGCCTAAGTGGCCAGCAGGACGAGCATCTAAAGCTGATTGAGAGCCGCTTGGACGTGACTTTGCGCAACCGGGGCAATATGTTTCAGCTGGCCGGTGCTGCCAACCGCATCAAAGCGGCGGCTAACGTGCTTGAGCACCTCTACCGCGAAACGGCGGTGGATGATCTTTCGGCAGATACCGTGCACCTGTTCCTGCAAGAGTCTGGCCTGGAAGCACTAGAAGACGAGCAGGACGGAGAAGGCAGCCCCGATGACGTGGTAATGCGCACGCCGCGCACCATGATCAAGCCGCGCGGCTTGAACCAGCAGCGCTACGTCACCAGCATCCGCGAGCACGATATTAACTTCGGCATCGGGCCAGCCGGCACCGGCAAAACGTATCTGGCGGTAGCAGCAGCGGTTGAAGCGCTTAACCAACAGGAAGTGCGCCGCATCTTACTGGTACGCCCAGCGGTTGAAGCGGGTGAAAAACTCGGCTTTTTGCCTGGTGATCTAGCCCAAAAGATCGACCCGTACCTGCGCCCGCTGTACGACGCGCTGTACGAGATGATCGGTTTTGAACAAGTGGCCAAGCTCATCGAGCGCCAAGTGATTGAAATAGCGCCGCTGGCCTATATGCGCGGTCGCACGCTGAATAATTCGTACATCATTTTGGACGAAAGCCAGAACACCACGCCGGAGCAGATGAAAATGTTCCTGACCCGGATCGGTTTTGGCTCAACGGCCGTGATCACCGGGGATATCACCCAGGTCGACCTTCCTCGTGGGCAGCGCTCTGGCTTGTCCCAGGTACTTGACGTACTGAAAGATACGCCAGGCATCGGCGTTACCCACTTTGCCGCCAAGGATGTCGTACGCCACCCCTTGGTGCAGCGCATTATCGAAGCCTACGACGAATTCGAGTCGCAGCAGGAAGTGGAAGAGCGTGCCCGCCGTGAAGTACGCCAGCAAGAGCGCGAGGCACGCCTTCAGGGGCGCGAACAGCCTCAGGAACGATGGGGAGATACATCACGTTGAACAATATCGTGATTGATCGACAGGCCGCTATTGATGAACCGCTGCTGCCCACGCTTGAACAGCTCACCCTCTGGGTGGGCTGTGTGTTTTCTCATCACCCGGATGATGAGCGCCAAGAGCTTACGATCCGCTTTGTGGACGAGCAAGAAAGCCAAGCCTTAAACCGCGATTATCGCGGCAAAGACAAGCCCACCAATGTGCTATCGTTCCCATTTGAAAACCCGCCGGGGCTCACGCTACCGCTGCTCGGCGATTTGATTATTTGTCATGCCGTTGTGGTAAAAGAGGCGGGCGAGCAACAGAAGCCGTTAGCGCATCACTATGCGCACATGGTCGTTCATGGCACGCTTCATTTAATGGGTTATGACCATATTGAAGATGAAGAGGCAGAAGAGATGGAGCAGCTAGAGCGTACGCTGCTTGCTGAGCTGGGCATCTCTGACCCTTACCATGTGCCATGACACTGACACTGACAACGCGCAGGGAAGAAACCGTTCATTGATGCAAGGCAAGAGGCATAGTGCAACATAGCGCCCTGTACCAGGGGGACACCGCCTTGTTGGCACCCTGTTTTTTGTTGATACTAGATTTAGGCACGTTACGACACCTGTCTGCCCCGTAAACAAGAGATTTGACGCATGAGCGAAGACCGATCGAGCAATCCTAATCAAAAATCCTGGCTCGAGAAACTCTTTGGCGCCCTTACCGGAGATACCGACGAACCCAGTTCACGCGCTGAACTGATGACGTTTTTACGCCATACCGCTGGGAAACTGAAGCTGGATCAGGACGCCATCATGATTATTGAAGGTGCGCTTGAAATTAGCGATCGACAGGTTCGAGAAGTATTAATACCCCGCTCTCAGGTATCAGCCATAACGCTGGACCAAACGCGTGATGGCTATTTACCGCTTATCCAGGAAACCGGTCACTCCCGCTATCCTGTGATTGGCGAGAATCTGGATGATGTTAAAGGGATATTGCTGGTAAAAGACTTGCTTCCTTTACTGTCGCAAACCCAGGAAAGCCGGGACGCCTTCAAACTGGAAGATGTTCTCCGTCCGGCCATGTTTATTCCAGAGTCGAAACGACTTAACAGCCTGCTCAAAGAGTTTCGTGATACGCACAACCACATGGCCATTGTGGTAGATGAGTATGGCGGTACTGCCGGCATTATTACGATTGAAGACATTCTGGAACAAATCGTGGGTGATATTGAAGACGAGCACGATACCGACGAAGAGGACGATATCCGTACGCTGGAAAACGGCCACTTTGCTATTCGCGCCCTCACCCCCATCGAAGACTTTAACGAACGCTTTGGCACCGAATTCTCTGATGATGAATTCGATACCGTGGGCGGCCTGGTGATGCAGCAATTTGGTCATTTGCCCGGGCGCAGCGAGCATACTCGCTTCGGCGGCTGGCACTTTGTCATCCTGAATGCAGATAACCGGCGCATCCGCTTATTAGAGGCCTATCGTGAAAGCGATGGCGAAAGCCTCGAACCTCAAAAAAACGACTAGCAGCTTACCGATTAACCACGTATTGACAGGATATTTCATGGGGCCAACACCCGCCTTTATGCTTCAACTGTTACTGGCCCTGGTTGCGGGCGGCTTTACCACGCTAACCGCTTCACCATTTGAACTATGGTGGCTTGGCCCGGTAGCGATTGCCCTGCTTTACGTAGGGATTCATACCTTAACGCCTGCCCAGGCAGCGCTTAAAGGCTGGCTCTATGGCATTGCACTCTTTGCCAGCGGCGCCTCATGGGTCTATATCTCCATTCATGATTACGGCTATACCGGCGTGCCGCTGGCAGTGTTGCTGACCGCACTTTTTGTCGCCGTACTGGCCCTTTTTTATGCGGGCACTTTCTGGCTTTACCGGCGCTTTACCACCCCGCGATTGGCATGGCTAACGTTTGCCGGTGCCTGGGTGCTGGGTGAAGTGCTGCGCACCTACCTGTTCACAGGCTTCCCTTGGCTACTAATGGGCTCAGGCTATGTCGATTCCCCCTTGGCAAGCTGGGCACCAATTGGCGGTGTTTACCTGCTTTCCCTGCTGGTGGTGCTTAGCGGCACACTGGCGGCTAACGTGCTTCTGCGCCGCCAGTGGTGGGCACTGGCCCCGTTACTGGCGATCTGGCTGATACCGCTGGCCTTGCCTGCACTGTGGACCACCCCTTCCAGCACACCGACTCGGGTTGCTTTACTTCAGGGCAACCTCCCGCAGTTGCTAAAATGGACGCCAGACGGCCAGCGCATCGCAGCGAATACCTACAGCCGACTGACCGCTGAAGTCGCCGATGAAACTGACATAATTATCTGGCCAGAAACCGCACTTCCCATGATGGAAACTCAGGCACGTCCGGTCCTGGAGCGCGTTCAGGCTAACCTTCCGCCAGGCGTTGCCTTGGTGACAGGCATCGTTCAATTGGATGAGGCTAACCGCTACTACAACAGCGTGGTGGGCATTGGCAACGTTGAAGGCAGTTATCAAAAAGAGCACCTGGTGCCCTTTGGCGAATACCTACCGCTTGAAAGCGTGCTGCGCGGTGCTATCGACTTTTTTGACCTGCCGATGTCGAGCTTTACCAAAGGCGCATCGCATCAGACGCCCATGCAGGCCTCCGGCATTCGCCTGGGCAACGCGATCTGTTATGAAATCATCTATCCGCAGCTTGTGGCGCGTCGCGCTCAGGACAGCGATGTGCTGCTGACGGTTTCCAACGACACCTGGTTTGGCGCCTCCATTGGCCCTTTCCAGCATTTGCAAATGGCACGGCTTAGAGCACTTGAAAATGGTCGCTATGTAATACGCGCCACCAGTAACGGCGTTACAGCGATTATTGATGCCCACGGAAGCATCGTTGCTCAAGCGCCCCAGTTTGAAACGACAGCGTTAGTGGGTGAGTTCTATGCGATGGAGGGGTTAACACCTTTCACCCGCACCGGGAGCTGGCCAGCATGGCTACTAGCGGGGCTAATGCTGCTACCAGGCCTTCGCTTGACACGTTGTCGCGGTCGATAGGAACCTTCAACATGACACGCTACAATAGGGCACTTTTTTGATTCTAGCTGGCATAGGAATACCGCTATGTTGAAATCTCGTCCTTTTTTACTACTTGTCGTGATGCCGCTGGCGCTTACTGTCGTGCTGGCGGGCGCTATCTTCGGTGGCCAGGTTATGTCTGACAGCCATGTTGGCGATGACATTCAACACGCTCTGGCAAATAAGCTGGGGACATCCCATGATATTGAGCTCTCGCAGCTGCAGGAAGTGCAGTATGGTTATGGCATCTGCGGCCTCTATCGCACAACCTCTTCTGACAATGGCTATGCCTCCTTTTTCTATGATAAAGACAGTGAGAATATCGAACTGGATATTAACTCTCGTCTGTACAAGTCGCGCTGCGGCCTCTCTGCCGTCTGCTAAATCGCTTTCGTTGCCAGGTATTAGCCAAGTAAACGGCACATAAAAAGGGGCGACTGATCATCAGTCGCCCCTTTTTTGCTACAGACTTTTTCTACCTACGTCTACTACCTGTTTAGCTCCCTGGGGCTACTCCAAGCGGCGTTAGCTTTTTTCTATCAGCCGTGTGATATCCGCCTGAACATCCGTTATCGGGTGGCTATCCCGCACCAGGAACTGTGCATTCCCCTCTCGATCAAAGGCAAAAACAGCGCTGGAGTGTGTTACCAGGTAGTCACCATTCTCATTCTCTTCACCGTATTCGTAAGCAACGCGGTAACGGTTGGTGATCGCATCAATGTCGGCTTTATCGCCGGTCAAGCCAGTGAACTCAGGGCCAAAGGCATTGGTATAGCGCTTTAGCACCTCGGGCGTGTCACGCGCCGGGTCGACCGAAATAAACAGCACCTGAACCTCGTCGCGCGTCTCATCATCCAGCTGTCTGATCGCATCGCCTAATCTTGCCAGGGTAATGGGGCAAACATCGGGGCAAAACGTGTAGCCAAAATAGACAAGCGCTGGCTTACCCAGATATTCATCCGCCTGGACGCTGTCGCCGTTATCATCCACCAGTGAAAAATCAAGCGACGGCATAATGTCGGCAACGTCGGTGGTACGCCAGCTCTGATCACTACAACCAGCCAGTAAAAGAGACGCCAACGCGGCGAACAACAACTTGTACATATAGGGTTCCTATTCCTGGCCTTTACATCGATGCTGGAGAGACAACATTAAAGGTAACGGGCAGTTGCTGTTCATCGCTAAACTCAAGCACCACGTCAACGTCATCACCTACGTTTAAGGGCTCAACGCGGCGCATAAACATCAGATGATGACCTTTAGGAGCAAACTCAAAACGCTCGCCTGAAGCAATTTCAAGCGATGTAAGCTCGTGCATATGGGCCATACCGTCGTGCTCGGAGCTAACATGTATTTCAACACTATCAAAGGCAGGGCTTTGAGCGCCCACCAGCGTGACGGTTTCATCGCCCGTATTATAAAGCTCAAAGTAACCCGCACCGGGCGTGTTACCAGGCAGCAGGCTTAACCGAGCATTGCTTACTTCAAGCGTCTGCGCCTGCGCAACGCCTGCCGTTAATAGCAGTGCTAACACGCTTAACGCCAGCCGCTGAGTCACTCGTTGGGCCATGACATTCAATGCCTTGTTCGCCATTACTTCGATGCTCCCTTTAAATAAACACGGTTAAACGGCACACGCGCCAAGCTCGCACGTACTGGCCTATCGTATGTCGTTATAAATCTTTGGCTACCATAGCGCCATCCAGGTGTTCTACAACCCTCCTGCGACATTATGACAGCACCCTCGGCCTGCCGATATTAGGCGAGAACGCGGCTAAGTCGCGGTTTGTGTTTGCCACACAGAGGGCGCCAGAAGCATGGGAACAGCGGTTGCAAATAGCCCCTAAAAAGAGTTCAACGTCTATCTCCTTAAGCCCGGAAATAGACGTGGGGCCTACTGAAATCCCACCTACCGCGTTAAAAACATTTAAACCAGCAAGGTTGTCCTAAAACCAACACTTCTATTAATGGCCGGAAAAGCGGTCAGTGCTTGATTGATTCAACATAAACAAACAACCGATCAAGCACTTAAAATCGATATTTATAAACGATCTTGCCAAGCTATTGCTGCAAACAATCTTTATAAACACGCCCAGCTTTCATAATCATGCGCAAGTTACGCTCTGGATCTTTAAGAAAATCAAGATCTTTGCTTGGATCACCATCAACGACCAGCAGGTCGGCTAGCGCACCAGGCTCAATACGCCCAAGCACTCCCGGATACGGGTTACGCGGCCCCGAGAGAGAAAGTAGTTCCCCGTTACGCCCCGTCGCCATTGCCAATGCGGTCAACGGGTCGTAGAAACGCGTTAGCTTAGCCAAGTGATGCAGCTGGTTGGGGGTATTTTGAGGATTAAAGAGAATATCCGTTCCCCAGCCAGTTTTAACGTTAAATCGCTGGGCCATTTCATACGCGCGAACCGTTCCTTCGGCAACTTGCCGCTGAGACTCTCGGCGTGCCGCATCCGGGTAAACGTTGGAATCTTCATCCTGCAGAAAAGGCTGAAGGCTCCACCACACATCTTCACCGGCCATCATTCGAACGGTCTCTTCATCTGCCAACTGACCATGTTCAATTGAGCGTACGCCTGCCCGCAGGGCACGCTGAATACCCCGGGAGGTGTAGACATGAACCATGACATACGTGCCCCAGTCACCGGCTGCCTCAACCGCTGCGCGAAGCTCGCGCTCGCTAAACTGCGTACTGTCGAGCGGATCATAAAATGACGCGACGCCACCACCCGCAATCAGCTTTATTTGAGAAGCCCCCAGCATCAACTGCTCACGCGTGCGCCTAAGCACTTCAGCTTCACCGTCAGCAATCATGGCGACCCCTTGCTGCTCCGTGTAACTTAGCGGGGTTGTACTACCACGAGGCAATTCGTGCCGCATTCGGAAATCACCGTGCCCGGATGTCTGGGAAATCATGGCGCCTGCGGGAAATATCCGCGGTCCGTTCACGATGCCTTCGTCAATGGCTCTCTTCAGTGCAAATGACGGCCCTCCCACATCTCTGACCGACGTAACCCCTCGCATCAGCGTTCGCTCGGCCTCTTTTGCGGCGACCAAATGGATATAACCAATATCCGCGCTCATGGCTTCCATCTGTGTAATAGCGGCTAGCGTGGAGTGCCAATGCGCATCGATTAAGCCAGGCATCAACACGCGCCCATCACAGTCGATAACGTCCCCGGACTCGGCGCCAGCATTACCTTCAAGAATAGCGCTGACCCGCCCATCCTCTACCTTAACGGATACGCCATCGCGCAACGGGCCACCACTTCCATCAAAAAGCGTTAAGTTGGTGAGTAGCACAGGGCCGTCATGCGCTTTTGAGGGCTGGTCAACCACGTGTGGCGTATGTACACCTGCAAACAGCGCCATGACCGCTGCCGGCCCACCCAGCATTTCGCGGCGAGCAATCTCTGCCATAACGCGCTCATGAAAGTGCTGTAAGACGGGTGAACCACAGCAGCAAGCGCCATGGTTATTAGGACGGTGTTGTGCGCTAAACGCGGGGGCTAATGAGTAACGGGTAGTGGGCGGCATTGTTAGCACCTCGCTTAAACATGAGAAGGATAGTTTTTTTGTAGAATACCCGGATAATCGGAGCAGCCTTTATAGGCTGCCCTGTTCGCTTAGCACGTCAGGAATGGTCATTTTGACATAGCGCCCTGGTGCTGACTCAATCACCTCAAGCTTACCGTCGCCGGGTGTGCGCGAGGGCACCATTTTCTGGGTATCCGCATAACCATTTTGTGTCATCCATGCCTGCCAGTGCGGCCACCAGGAACCCTCATTAAACGCCGCTGTTTCAAGCCACGCTTCATGGCTTTCTGGCTGAGCGTCGTTACTCCAATAACCGTACTTGTTCTTTTGCGGTGGATTAACGATACCGGCGATATGCCCCGAGCCACCTAATACAAACGTGACGGGGCCTTTAGGCAGCAACGCCCCATAATAGGTGCTGTTCCACTTGGCGATATGGTCCTCTTTGGTCGACACGAAATAACTGGGGGTGGAGATTTTGCGTAAATCAATTTTTACGCCATCAAGCTCAATACCCCCCGGCGCGACCAAACGGTTTTCAAGATACATGTGGCGTAAATACCAGGCATGCGTGCCCGCCGGTAGATTCGTGCCATCCGTATTCCAGTGGAGAAGGTCAAAGGCGGCGGGCATCTCTCCTTTCAGGTAGTTATTGATATAAAACGACCAGAAAAGATCATTTTCACGCAGCAGGTTAAAGGTGTAAGCCATCGAGCGACCATCCAGGTAGCCCTTTAGCTGCATGGTTTGCTCAAGCCCTTGCACCACGGCTTCGTTCAGGAAAACGCCGATATCGCCGGGGTCACGAAAATCCTGCAGCGTGGCCATGTAGGTGACCGACTTCACCTTTCGCCCCTTGCGGGTACTTGTTAGATAAGCAACGGTCGAAGCCGTCAGGGTGCCGCCCACGCAGTAGCTCACCAGGTTGACCGACTTCTCACCACAGGCATCCTCAATGGCGCTAATCGCGCTGATCAGCCCCATTTGCATGTAATCGGCCCAGGTAATGTCACGCTGTTCAGGACCAGGATTGCGCCATGAAATTAAAAATACGGTGTGGCCCTGGTCCACCATCCACTTGACCATGGAATTGTCCTGGCGCAGGTCAAGGATGTAATACTTGTTGATCCAGGGCGGCACGATTAACAGCGGCGTTTTAAAGGTCTTCTCAGTGGTGGGCGTGTACTGAATCAGTTGAATTAACTCGTTTTCATACACGACTGCCCCGGGGGTAACCGCGATGTTTTCCCCGATGCCAAACGCATTGCGCTCGGTCATACACACATTGATGCCTTCCGCTGAGTTGGCAAGGTCTTCACGCAGCCGAGATAACCCTTCTACCAGATTTTGCCCACGAGTTTGCAGCGTTCGCCGCATCACCTCAGGGTTAGTAGAAACGAAATTGGTGGGCGACATGGCATTGACGAGCTGACGGGCATAAAACCCCAGATTTCGTTTCTGGAGGTCATCCATGCCTTCAAGGCTTTCGATCAGTTCTTCTACTACCTGCGAAAACAGCAGGTACTGCTGCATGATCGCCGCATAGTGAGGGTCTTGCGTCCAGGCATCGTCTTTAAAGCGCCGGTCGCTTTTGGAGGGGGTAATCAGCGGTGTGACCTGCTCACCAGACAAAGCACGCATGCTTTGCTGCCATAGCAGCCACTGATCTTGCAGCAGGCGCGCTTGGGTTTGCCACAGCAAGGTTGGGTTATTCATTAATGCCTGCGCACCCGCCTCGAAGCTTTTACGCATATCGCTATATACCGAGTCGGCCGCCTCGCTTGGGGCCATGCGTGCCAGCAGATCCTGCATAAGCCCCTGGTACTGCTCAGCGGCCTCTTTCAGTTGCGTATTCCATGCCTCAATGTCTTCTTGAGACACTCCCTGCTGAAACATGTCGTGCAATGGTCGTTTCCACCCCTGCATACTGAATCCCCTTATAACAATACGGCGCCTAGAGGCGCCGTGAGTTAGCCGACTTCTTATTTTTTCCGTGAAGACTGGCTCGAGGCGGATCCAGAAGCACCAGGCTGTTGGCCTTTTGCGGCGGCGGTCGCCTGCTCGGTCATTTGCTGCCCGGCATCACTGAAGAGTTTTTCCATTTCCGTTTTGAACTGCAGGCTCATCTCGCCCATAGCACGGGCGTCTTCCTGCATTTGCTGGGAAAGCTCGTTCATGATTTCAGCCTGCTGGGTGCCGAAATCACGCAGGCTTTCTGCATCTTGAATGCTGGTGGCACTGCGGATGCGCTCGGTGCCCATTTGGCTATAGCGCTTCATGGCTTCCAGTTGATACTGGGTCATTTTTTCCATGTTGTTGAGCATCAGCGAGTTAATCTTGCGCATGGGCTCAAACATTTGGCGGGTCTGGGCGTTAAAAGCGTCCATCATATCGTCTTGCATAGTGTCTAATCCTCTTCCGTTTCAGAGTGTGGGCGCTTTCGCGCCCCCCCTACGAAGTGATTTGCTGCACTGCAAAAAGAGTAATCCTTGACCGGGTGCTTTGCAATAACACTGTTTTCAAGAACCCTGTTTTCAAGAACCCTGTTTTCAATAACACTGTTTTCAAGAGCCCTGGATGACGGCGCTCATTAACTGGCCGTTACGCACCTCGCCACATTACTCGGTTTTTCCTTTACCACGCGAACGCGAGGACGCCGTTGCTTTGGCATTAGGCGCTCCCCCGCTGCTCGACGCATCATTGTCCGCCGCTTGATCATCAGAGGCGGTACCGCTGGCATTGCCTGCCTGGCGCAACATATCCAACATCATCTGTTGGTAAGTTCCAAAGTTGGCCAACCCTTGAGAAAGCCCCTGCTGCATCATGGGCTGCTGCAAAAAGGGGCGCATCAAACTCATGGGGTCATACCCTTCTGCACCCGACTCCATTTGCCGCTGAATATTTTCCAGCAGGCTTTGCTGGAATGCCTCTACATCAGGAAGCCCCAATGCTTGACGAAATTCATCCGGGGTCAGATCAAACTCAACGTTAATCTTCATGGGTTACTCCTCAGCCATCTTCCTTGAGTGTAGCAGCGTTACGCCAAGCCGTACGCCGCTTTAACGCTGTGCTAAACGGGGTGTATCAACGCTAACCTCACCGTTTTGCCCACGCTGGCGCAGCCAGTGGTCAAGCAATGTAATCGCCATCATGGCTTCGGCAATCGGCGTGGCGCGAATCCCCACACAAGGGTCGTGGCGACCTTTGGTAATCACCTCGACCGGCTGGCCGTTAACATCAATGGAACGCCCAGGTGTCGTAATGCTGGAGGTCGGCTTAAGCGCCAGCCTGGCCACAATCGGTTGCCCACTGGAAATACCGCCCAATATGCCACCGGCATGATTGGACAAGAAGCCTTCCGGCGTCATCTCGTCTCGGTGCTCGCTACCGCGCTGGGCAACGGATTCAAAACCCGCACCAATCTCAATACCTTTTACCGCATTAATACTCATCAAACCGTGCGCCAGCTCAGCATCCAGGCGATCAAACACCGGCTCACCCAGCCCGACCGGAACGCCCTCAGCGACCACGGTAATCTCGGCACCGACGGAATCCTGGTCACGGCGCAGCTGATCCATATACGCTTCAAGCTCGGCTACTTTGGCGGGATCGGGGCAGAAAAACGCATTCTGCTCGACGGCCTCCCACTGCTTAAACTCAATTTTTATGGGGCCCAGCTGGCTCATATAGCCACGAATTTGTACGCCTTGGGCGGCCAGGTACTTCTTGGCGATAGCACCCGCGGCTACCCGCATGGCCGTTTCGCGGGCGCTTGAGCGGCCGCCACCCCGATAGTCACGGTGGCCATATTTATGGTGGTACGTGTAGTCCGCATGGGCGGGGCGGAACTGCTCCTTGATTTTCGAGTAGTCCTTGGAGCGCTGGTCGGTATTCTCGATCAGTAGGCCAATCGAGGTGCCGGTGGTTTTTCCCTCAAACACGCCCGATAAAATCCTCACCTGATCAGGCTCTTTGCGCTGCGTGGTGTGGCGAGAGCTACCTGGGCGACGACGGTCCAGGTCGCGCTGTAAATCCTCTTCACACAGCGCAAGCCCCGGCGGGCAACCATCGACAATGGCGCCCAGCGCAATGCCATGGCTCTCTCCAAAGGTGGTAACGGTAAACAGCTTGCCAAAACTATTGCCAGACATGGGCGTTCATTCCTTACGCAAAAGACGCCGCATGGGCGTCGAGTTCATCGGCGCTCAAAGCAAATACGCCTTGGCCGCCGCGCTCGAAGTCAAGCCACAGGAAAGGCACGTCGGGAAACGCAGCCTCCACATGGCGGTCAGAATTGCCCACTTCGACAATCAGCCAACCTGTATCGCTCAAATGGCTGCGCGCCTCGCGCAAAATACGCCGCACAATATCCAGGCCATCTTTACCGGCACCCAGTGCCAGTGCGGGCTCATGGCGGAACTCGGCGGGCATGGTAGCCAAATCGCGCGCATCGACGTAGGGCGGGTTGGAAACAATCAGGTCAAAGCGCTGGCCTTCCAGCCCGTCAAACACATCCGAGGCGACCGCCCGTATCCGGTCACCCACGTCATGGCGGGTAATGTTTTCTCGGGCGACGGCCAGTGCATCCTGGCTAATATCGGCAAGCGTCACTTCGCAGGTAGGCAAATAAAGGCCGGTTGCAATGCCGATACAACCAGAGCCGGTGCATAAATCCAGCACGCTCTCCGGCGGCTCTTCCTGGAACCAGGCCGAAAAACCGTCTTCGATCAGTTCGGCAATCGGCGAACGCGGAATCAGCACTCGCTCATCAACATTGAAGGGGTGACCTGCAAAAAAGGCCTCGCCCAGCAGGTACGGCAATGGCTGGCGGCTGGCTACCCGCTTCCGGGTCAGGGCGATAATACGCTGGCGCTCAACAGGCAAAAGCCGTGCTTCCAAAACGGCGGGGTCGACGTTCCAGGGCAGATGAAGTGCCCCCAGGCAGAGCGCAACGGCTTCATCCCAGGCAGACTCGGTGCCGTGGCCATAGTGCAGTCCGGCCAGATAGAACTCGCTGGATACCCAGCGCAGATAGTCGCGTAGTGTAAAAAGATCGCTCACCAACGCCGTATCCGGCAACGAAAGGGTTGAGTGAGAGGTCTCAGCATTGAGGTGCGTGGTCACAGCGACTCCTGATAAACGAAAACCATACATGCAGCCACATGCGGCTACACTCATTGATAAAGAAAAGATTGTACCTGTAAAGATTGTACCTTTGACGCCGCCCGGTTCACAGCGCCGCTCAGCTCGCTATACTGTCGGCAGTTTATATGCTTTCTTGTTTTACTCTTTCTTCCTTTTCACACTTTGAGCTTGATATGACGCGACGCCACCTGCCCAACGATGACGATATCAGCGCTTTTCGCCAGGCGCTGCAAGCAGCAGGCGTACGCCGTATTGCACATAATCAAGCCGACCCCGGCAAGCCCAAGCGCAATGATGAAGCCCAACAGGCGCGGCGTAATGCGGCGGTTCAAAACAGCACAGTACAAGCCAGCGGCCGCACATCGGATGGCCGGGTCGAGGCCGTGCGCCCGTCTGAGTACCTTGAGTTTAGCGTGCCCGATTTACCCTGGCGTACCTTCAGCCAGTTAAAGCGTGGCCAAACCGAGTGGCAGGCGGGGCTTGACCTGCACGGCTACACGCTTGAAGAAGCCCGCGCGGAGCTTGAAAGCTTCTTGCGCGATGCATCAAGCCAAGGGCTGCGCTGCGTGCTGGTGGTTCACGGCAAGGCGTGGGGCACCACTTCAGATTTTCCGGTGCTTAAGAGTCACACCAATACCTGGTTACGCGAATGGCCGGGGGTGCTGGCCTTTTGCTCGGCCATTGATATTGATGGCGGCACCGGAGCAGTCTATATATTGCTGCGTAAGCGCGGGGCGTAACGCCGCTCAACCGCTCTCTTCACTGCTCTACTGGCACTTTTCCAGTGGCTCGCTGCCTCACTCTGTCGCATCCGAGGCAATGCTGGGCATGCGCCGCTCCAGCGCCTCATCGGCCAAGTGCCGCCCCAGGCGGATCAAGTCTTTGGCGCGATGAAACTCATACGTACTGCATACTGTCTTGGGAATCTCGATCAATATATCGGGCGGATAACCGGCAATTTTGTATTTTGCCAGGGCCGCTTGGGTAATATCAAACGACTCTAAAATCATATCGAGCTTGCTCCACTCGCGCTTGCCTCGCGTCTCAACGCTCTCTTCAGCGCCAGCTTCCACGCCGCTGTCCTCTTCACTGCTGCCAAGTCCCTCCCATAAACGCAGGGTGGCTTGGCGCACGTCGCTCATCCAGCCGCCAATCTTTTCATCACGGTCACGCTCTTGCGCCGTTCGGCTGTCATTTTCCTCGTGCTCACGAGGCAGGAGCTCTTCCAACGATACCGGCTGCGGGCTATGTGCCGTTACGTTAATCGCAATCACCAGGTCTGCTTCGTGGGCAGAAATAACCGGCATGATAGGCAGCGGATTAAGCAGCCCGCCATCGACCAGCACCTGATCACCAACATTGACCGGCGTAATGACGCCAGGAATGGCGATAGAGGCACGAATGGCGCGCAGTAACGGGCCATTTTGAAACCACACTTCGCGCTGGCGAACTAGGTCAGTCGCCACCGTTGTCACCGGAATAGGCAAATCCTCAATGAGCACATCGCCTACCAACGCTTCCAACTTGCTCATCACCTTATTGGCACGCATGGCACCCATCGGGCTCCAGGTCACATCCACCAGCTTTAGTACGTCCAAATAATCGAGATTACAGACCCACTCGCGATACTCGGGCAGTTTGCCAGAAGCGTAAATGCCACCAATCAGCGCGCCCATGGAGCATCCCGCCACTGAAATAATCTCAAAGCCTCGTGCTTCCAGGGCTTCAATGACACCGATATGGGCATAACCGCGCGCCCCGCCACTGCCCAACACCAAAGCCACTTTTTTCCCGCTACCCGCGTGCGTCAGTTGATTCATTGGCTATTCCTATTGCTCTTGAGCCGACCGTATAACCGCTTTACACGGCTGCCTCCCAGTGGGCGGTGGCGAGTTCCGCCACAGCGGCAACCGCTTTAGATTCTAAATGTAGATGATGCCCGCCAGGCAACACATGGCGGGTCAGATCATTAACCGCCAAGCGCGCCTGCTCGGCCCAGGCACGCTTTCCTAAAATACCCTGCTCGCCTTCAATCAGTAGTACCGGCGCCTGAATACACGCTAACAGAGCCAGCACCTGCTCAGGGGTAAAGCGCACCAGAGAGGGTTTTAGCAGTCGACTATCCGTACACATTTGTAGATAGCCATCGGCAGTTGCTTGCGTATTACGCTCAACCAACGGCATCGCCGCTACACTATCCAGCGTGGTGACGCCACCGGCTACCCGCGCGGCAACCGCACTTTCGATATCAGCATAGCGTGGTGGGCGGGAAAGCGGGCGACGATGGGCAATAAGCCCTTTGCGCAACTGGCTGGCAGTTTCTTCCGCAGGCGTATTCAACGCCCCCAGCCCGTCAATCAAGGTTAACCGGGCAATACGCTCTGGCATGGCGGCGGCCAGTAGGCAGGCAACCGCCGCGCCCATGGAGTGGGCCAGTAAAGAAGCCTGTTCAATACCTAGCGCGTCCAGCGCATCAAGCACGTCGTGGCAGTAATCCCACAACGCATAGTCGCTTCCGAAAGCGGCATGCTGGGAGTGTCCATGGCCACGAAAATCAATGGCTACCACGCGGATATCCAGCGCATCTGCCAAAAGCGGAGCCAAGCGGCTAAAGCTTGCCGCGTTATCCAGCCAGCCGTGTAGCGCCAGCCAGACAGGTGCATCCACGCGGCCCCAGCCCAGTGCGGCCAAGCGCCCTTGCGCAAGCACCAGCGGTTGCGCAGTGTGTCGAGACGCGTGCTGGAGTGTCGGTTCACGCATACATTGTTTTCCTGATGAAGTGGTCATCTCGTTGGCAAATAACGCGACGCCTTTAATGTTCCTGAATTCAGCTTTCAGGCAATGTCTGGATGACGGTATCAGTAACAAACGTTACCATGCCAGGCGCAATTCTTCCGCCGCTTTTCCCCAACCCTTGCTAATGGTGCTGCCATGAAACCACGCCGCGATACACGCGCCCGTAACCTTGTTTTTTTTATTGCTGTTGTTAGTGCCATCGTCGTGGGGTTGTGGCTAGCGCGCTAGGCTTGCCTAATCGCCGCTCAACGCTTGCAATTTAAACCTCACGAATAAATACTGTATATACATACACACTATATTCAGTGAGGATGCCGACGATGTCGTTGCCTCCATCGACGCTCGTGCCCACCTTGCCGTTAACGTCTCAGCCGTTGCCTTTTTCATCGTTACAAGGCCGTGCGGGCTTTAGCGGCTTTCCATCACCAGCGCAGGATTACGAACCGCGTACGCTCGACCTCAACACGCGGTTAATTAAAAACCCTACCCAGACGTTCTACCTTTCCGCCGCTGGTGACAGTATGGAAGGCTGGGGGATTTTTGATGGCGACCTGCTGGTCGTTGACCGCAGCATTAAGCCTCGGCTAGGGCACATTCTGGTTGCCATGTTTGAAGAGGAAGTGCTGATTAAGCGCTACGCCCTCTACCAAAATACGCCGCATCTCTGCTCTGCGCATCCTCACTACCCGCCGCTTCCTTTGGAAGGCACCGAGTGCCAGCTCTGGGGAGTAGTGCGTGCTGTCATTCATGAGTATGTCCGATGATCGGCCTGGTCGATGCCAACAACTTTTACGTCAGTTGTGAGCGTGTGTTTGATCCTGCGCTGGAAGGCAAGCCGGTGGGCGTTATGTCGAACAACGACGGCTGTATCATCGCCCGCTCTGCCGAGATGAAAGCCATGGACATCCCCATGGGCATGCCATCGTTTAAGCTCGAAAGCCTGCGTAAGCGTGGTGACATTTACCTCAAGTCATCCAACTATGAGCTGTATGGCGATATGTCGGCCAGGCTGTGCCAGCTACTGCGCGATACCTGCCCAGCCGTGTCGCCGTACTCCATTGATGAAATGTTTATTTACCTGGAGGCGTTCAGCAACCAGCAGTGCCAAACCCTGGGCGAATGGCTGCGTCGGCGGATTCGGCGTCATTTAGGCCTGCCGGTATGCGTCGGGCTGGCCCCTACGCATACACTGGCGAAGCTTGCCAACCACCTGGCCAAGCAGGCGACTCACTATCAAGGCGTGTGCCTGCTAACGGGAAAAGATGCGGCAACGATCGCCTTGCTTAAACAGACACCGGTGGGCAGCGTATGGGGCGTTGGGCGCCGGATTGCTGAGCGGTTAGCGATCAGTAATATTAATACCGCTTGGGACTTACGTGAGGCTGACCTTCGGCTACTGCGCAAACATTTTTCGGTAGTGCTGGCCCGCACGGCGCTGGAGCTGCGCGGTACGCCCTGCCTGCAGATGAATGCGCTGGATCAACCGCGCCACCGCATTATGACGTCGCGCTCATTCGGCCAATCAACCGGCAGTAAAACAGAAGTACATAACGCGTTACGCCAACATGCCCAGCGCAGCGCCGAAAAACTCCGTCAGCAGCACAGCCTAACGCGAGCCGTGATGATTTTTTTAAACACCAACCGCCACCGCCGAGACCAACCCCAGTATTTTCCTCACACCATGGTGCCCCTGCCCTCACCCAGCGATGATACGCGCACAATTCTTGAGGCCGTTCACCAAGGGGTTGAACAGGTTTACCGGCCAGGCTACCGGTTTATGAAGGCAGGTGTGATGCTGCTGGATCTGGTTGATGCCGAGCAGCACCAGCTCTCGTTGCTACATCAACCGCCGCGGAACCGATACCCTTACTTAATGGCCACCCTGGACAATATCAATCAGCGTATGGGGCAAGGCACCATCAGCTTTGGTATAACGGATGCCGATGCCGCTTGGCAGCTACGCTGCGGGCACCGCTCAGGCCGCTACACCACACGCTGGGACGAGTTGATGAAGGCAGGCACCCATCCTGGTGCTATCAAGCAATCTGCTTTACGCAAGTAACCGCTGTGATTTCAACTACGATCTCAGGAAGAGACTCAAATCACCTGCCAAACGCCGCTGGATGAGCCGTCACTCATTGCTCAGCAGCAGCGTTGGCTGGGGAGAATCCGTTAGCGTGTCGTTAACGCCTGACGCAGACGAGGACTCAACCACTCGCCCAGCGCCATCATGATCAGCAGGATAGCTAACAACCACGGCCAATGAACTGAAAAAGTAACGGTAAACAGCCCTAACGCATCAGCGAAAATAACCAAAATACCCAGCGGGCTGACATAACGCACCATGGCAAGCCATAGCGTATAGGGCAGAGGCGATAGCCCCAGCTCGTCGCGGAACGTTTCACTCTTTAGGACAAAGCCTGCCAGTATGACGGTGCCTAACCCACCCAACGGCATCATCCAGCGTGAAGTGATGTAGTCCAGCCAGTCAAAGAAGGTCTTGCCTGCCAACGTCCAATCAGCGCCCAGGTTAAAGGAGAGCATGGCAGCGGTACTAATCAACCAAAGAACAATCCCCGTGCTCCACGCAGCACTGCGGCGTGAGAACCCTTTGTTGTCGCAGAGCCAGGAAACGGTCGCCTCGACCATCGAAATGGACGATGTCAGCGCGGCCATGGAGAGCATGGCGAAAAACAGAATCCCAAACAGCGTACCCAGCGGCATGGCCTGGAACGCCAGCGGCAAGCTCATAAAGATAAGCCCGGGGCCTTCACCTGGGTCCATGCCATTGGCAAAAATTACCGGGAAGATCGCCAGCCCCGCCATCAAGGCAACGGCCGTGTCTGCAATGGCGACGCTAATGGTGGTGCGCCCAATGGAGGCGCCTTTGGGCAGGTAGCTTCCGTAGGTAAGAATGGCACCCGAGGCAAGCGATAAGGTAAAGAACGCATGGCCAAGCGCGGCCAACATCCCTTCACTCGAGAGGCTCCCCGCCTTAAAGGAGAACAAAAAGCGTACTGCGTCACCAAAGCCACCGGAAAACACGCCGTACACAATCAGCAGTATCAGCATGATGACCAGGCCTGGCATCATCCAACTGACGTTTTTCTCGATCCCCTCCTGAACGCCTTTGCCCACAATAATCATGGTCACCAGCGTAACAAGCGTGCTCCAGAAGCCTAGGCTGAGCGGGTTGGCGTTGTTTTCCCCAAACACGGCGGCCATGTCGTCAACGCTGGTGCCCACCAGACCACCGGTTAACATCTTCCACAGATAAGAAAACGACCAGCCTGCCACGACCACGTAGAACGACAGAATCAAAAAGCCGCACAGCATGGCCATCCAGCCAAGCAGCGACCACGCCGATGAGCGACCGGACTCGTTAACCACTCGACGAATCGCATCAATGGGGCTACCGCGCCCGCGCCGCCCGAAAGCGATTTCGCTCATCATTACCGGCACGCCCACCGCAAAAATGCACGCCAGATAGACAAGCACAAACGCGCCACCGCCATACTCGCCGGTGATATACGGGAATTTCCAGATGTTGCCCAGCCCTACCGCCGAACCGGTAGCGGCGAGCACGAACCCCCAGCGGCCCAGCCACTGGATGCGTGGTTGCTCGGAAGACGCCATGACTATCCTTCTGGTGTAAAAAAAGCGTTTATCCTAGAGGATTTCGGCTCAAAAGCACAAAACTCGTTAACTCTTTTCTGAAAACGACCGCCTGACGCCCCTGGCTTCTTCCTGGCCTGCCCCATTCGCTCATCATTTAGCGCTTCAATTAGCGCATTACAGACAGCGCTTTCGCCTCGGCATCCAGCCGCTGAGCAGTTTGGTCCACGCATCGCAGCCACACCAATAGCACCGCCCCCAACATGACAAAGCCACCGGCCAGCCAAAGGCCCACGGTATAGTGGCCCGAAGCCTCAGCCAGCACGCCGGTTAAGGCGGGTGCAAAGATCTGCGCGGCGCCATACGCCAGCGTCATTTGGCCCATTAAGCGCGCAGGGCTTGCCGGGTAAAGCCTACCAGCCATGGTCAGCACCAAACTCACGCAGCCTAGAAAAGTACCGCCGTATAGCACCGCGCTGAGCAGCACAACCACCAGGTTTGAGGAGATAGCAGGCAATACAATCCCCACGGCCTGGATCGACATGGCCACCACCAGCGCCCCCAAATAGCCAAGCCTCCGCGCCACCAAATCCCACAGCATAACGGCAGGTGCGGCCGCTAAACCGACCACAGCAAACGTCCAGTTACCCGCGCCCGCAAGCAGCGGTTCACGCTCAACGATGGTGACAATAAACGTGGCGTTAATCACATAGCCGTACCCGGCACAAAAATAGGCGGGCAACATTAAGCGCATAAAGGTACGCGAAGGCGGCTTGGCAGCCGGCAATGCTTTTTGATGCGCACCTGCAACCGGCTTTACCGGGCGTGGCAGACATCGCCAGGCAGGTACCAACAGCACCGCGCCCAATACGCCAAAAATCCACCACTGGCTTTGCCAGTCAAGCGAGAACGCCAGCATTAACTCTACCGCCACAGCAGCCAGTACAATGCCTAACCCCAGCCCCGCAAAATGAATCCCCAGCTCTCCCCGCTGGTGATGGTTCATCAACCAGTGAAGGATCAGCCCAGACGCCAAAAGCATGGCCGCACTGCTGGAAAGCCCCGCCAAAAAACGCAGCGCCGCCCATAGCCAGAAGTTCTCCGTAAGAGCCATGCCCACGGTTGTCAGCACCGCCAGCACCAGGCCAATACGGTAAAGCGTGTCTTTGATGTAAATACTGCGAATCGAGGCGGCCAGCACCGCGCCCAGCATATAGCCCGCGTAATTAAGCGCCGCTAGCCAGCCACCATCCGCGTCGCCCATCCAGGTGTGCTGCTGCATGATCGGCAGCAATGGCGTATAGGCAAAGCGGGCAATGCCAACACACAAAAGCTGACTGCAAACGCCCGCCAACAATACTCTATAGCGCTGAACGCGTAGCGATGCCGCACTCATGCTCTCTCCTGTCGCTGTTTTGGCTTAACCGTTGTTTCTAGTTAATTAGCCTGCATATTACGTGTACACGGCGCGGCCCACATCGTCTAATGGTGGAAGAGCCTGATGAATCTGGCAGACTAGTTACACAGATAACCCCATGGAGAGTTTTAATGAGCGATAACGCCAAGCCCTGGACACAGCCGATGCCCGAAGCGCAGTTCAAGCTGATGCGCGACATCCTGGCCGCACCTAGCCCGGTTGGCCTTGAAGGGGCCATGACCTATGGCGTCTTAAAGCCCTACTTTGAGACATTTGCCCCCAAAAGCTGGCACCTTCATCAGTTCAAGGGCAACGCAGGCGTGGTGCTGGATACCCACCCTAACCGCGATGATATGTTCAAGGTCATGATTATCGGCCATGCGGACAAGATCCGTATGCAGGTACGCTCTATCGGCGAAGACGGTAAAATCTGGATCAACACCGACTCCTTTTTACCTTCCGTGCTGATCGGCCATGAAGTGAAGCTGTTCAGCGAAGACCCCGAAAAACCGGGCAGCTACCGCTCGATTGAGGGTGGCACCGTTGAAGCACTCGGCGCCATTCACTTTTCCGACCCAGCAGCGCGCACCGGCGACAAAGGCATTAAGAAAGAGCAGATCTACCTGGACCTGCAAATTCACGGCGAGAACAAAAAGCAGCAAGTGCTTAATTTAGGCGTGCGTCCGGGTGACTCGATTATTTTTGACCGCCCTATCCGCCCCGGCTTCAGCCCCGACACCTTCTACGGCGCCTACCTGGACAACGGCCTGGGCTGTTTTGTAACGGCTGAAGTAGCGCGGTTAATCGCCGAGGCAGGCGGCACTGACAACGTGCGCATTATGTTTGCGATTGCAAGCTACGAAGAGATTGGCCGCTTTGGTAGCCGGGTAATGGCTGGTGAGCTAAAACCCGATGCGCTGATTGGCGTGGACGTTAACCACGACTACGTAGCCGCGCCGGGTATCGGCGATAAACGCATGCAGCCGCTGGAAATGGGCAAAGGCTTTACCATGTCGGTAGGTTCGATTGCCAGTGAGCAGTTAAACCGCATCATCGCCAGCGCCGCCAAAGAGCAGGATATTCCGATGCAGCGCGATATGGTGGGCGTCGATACAGGCACCGACGGCATGGCAGGCGTGCTGGCCTCTATCGATAGCGCCGCGACCTCCATCGGTTTTCCGATCCGCAATATGCACACCATTTCGGAAACTGGAAACACCCAGGACGTACTGGCCGCTATCCATGCGCTCACGCATACCTTACAAGCGCTGGACAAACTGCCCAACCTTGAGCGTGAATTTTTGGATAACCATCCGCGCCTTGACCAAGCAAGCGCACTTAGCCACCAGGGGCATGCAAAACCTGAGAACAACGAGGACAAATAACCGCGCTGTTCATTTTCATTAGTACGTTTTATTAGCACGTTGCAATAAGAAAGCCCCAGGCATCACAGCCTGGGGCTTTATCGGTTCCTCTGTAATCTTTCCTCGCGAACGTCCTGTTCGTGCATCCCTGGCGACCACAAGCACTCCTTGCTTGTTCTTCCTAACCACGTTTCCGTGTGGTGCTACCTACCTTGAACCTTAAATGTGTCAAATACATTAACCTGAGATAGAAAAAGTTTAAAAGCCCTTAATCTCTAAAAGATGGTTGCCAATAGCCAACGTAGGCCCCGGCATTACGCGCTACTTATACTTAAAGATAGTTAATCTTCACGCACAATAAGAGCCAAATAAAAAGTTAAACGCCAATAACTCTAACAATACGACATGTTACTTTTTATGCTTCCCGCCAAATAACGCCCCAACCCTTGCACCCTCTCAATTTGCTATTGATTACCACGCTGAGTGAAAGCAACGCTGGCAGACACTCCACATCCTTATACCAAAGTCTAAAAATCTACAACCAACGGCGTATAAACGAAAGTGGTAGCATGCCCGCTTCTTATTGTTAGCAAACTATCAATAAATTCATGCAATAGCGTCAGGAGACGAGTATGGGAATGTCATTGTCAAATTGGCGCCACTGGGTACCACTGTTAGCGGGACCACTTCTTTTTGTACTGATACAGGTACTGCTGCCAGACACGCTGATTGATCCAGCCCCCCGCACGGTGCTGGCATTAACCGTATGGATGGGCGCCTGGTGGGTGACAGAGCCGGTTCCTATCCCTGTTACTTCTTTTCTACCCATGTTGGTACTGCCGCTTAGCGGTGTGATGGTGTTGGACGAAGCCGTTGTGGGCTACGCCAACCCGGTTATTTACATGTACATGGGTGGGTTTATTCTGGCCATTGCCATTGAGCGCTGGAACCTGCACCGACGCATCGCCCTGTCTATCGTCAACCGCATTGGCAACAGCCTGCGCAGCATCGTATTAGGCGTTTTGATTGCCTCGGCGTTTTTATCCATGTGGATATCCAACGCCGCCACAGCGCTTATGATGCTGCCTATTGCCGTCGCGCTAACCAATGAATTAGACGAACGCGACCAGTTTGAACGCCATCATCGCGATAGCTTTGCACGTATTTTGCTGCTAACCGTTGCTTATTCAGCCTCGATTGGCGGGCTGGCAACCATTATCGGCTCAGTGCCCAATGCCATCGTAGTGGCCATGATCCCGCAGTTTTTTGAAGGGGTAGAAATCAGCTTCTTGCAGTGGATGATTTTCGCGCTGCCACTCACGCTGATCTTACTGGCGATTTTGTACGTCTATCTCACGCGGATATACACCAAAATACCCAATACGCCGCTTGAAATTGATTTTGTAGCTCAGGAGCTTGCGGCCCTTGGACCCATGAGCCAGGAAGAGAAGCGTGTCTTGGGCGTATTTGTGGCAACGGCACTGGCCTGGGCATTACGCGGCTGGCTGGCACCGTTTTTTGATCTGCCTATTAACGATACGATTATTGCGGTAACCGCCGCCATTGCGTTGTTTGTCATTCCTGCCCACAACGAAAAACGCGCCCTGCTGGTTTGGGACGATATGAAGGGCTTGCCGTGGGGCTTGTTTATACTTTGGGGCGGGGGTATGACGCTCGCTGCTGCGTTCATCGCCAGCGATTTGACCGGTTGGATCAGCGAGCAACTGCAGTTACTGGATGGCGTCAATTACTTCTGGCTACTGCTAATTATGGTGCTGTTAATGCTGTTCTTGACGGAAATCATTTCTAATACTGCAACGGCAAATATGGCACTGCCCATTACTGCGGGCATGGCTGCAGCCATCACGACCGGCAATCCGCTCGGATTAATGGTGGCGGTTGCTCTCGCCACTACGTGCGCCTTTATGTTGCCGATATCCACCCCGCCTAACGCCGCTGTATTTTCCACAGGGCGTATTTCTATTAAACAAATGGCCAAAGCGGGATTTGCCATGAACCTCGTAAGCGCTATTGCGATTACGCTGTTTGTTTATTTTATTATGCCGCTGCTGTTACCCACACCTTAATTAGCGAGCAATCTTTTCAAAAGAGTATTAAAAAAACCCCGGCCATTGCTGGCCGGGGATGATTAGTTCCTCCATAATCCTACACCACGAACATCCTGTTCATGCTTCCTTGTGTACCACAAATATCCTTATTTGCTCTTCCTTAATACGCTGTCCTTGCGCTATATGGCTACCTTGGATCTTAAAGCGCCCACAAAAGCTCATCTTCCGGCCTAATATTAAACGCCCAACAAAATAACAAAATTCACATAAAAAGAACAAGATACACATAAAAAGAACAAGATACACATAAAAAGAACAAGATACACATAAAAAGAACAAGATACACATAAAAAGAACAAGATACACAGCAGCATAGATATATTATCCGACAACACCACCTATTAAATAATAACAGCAGAAGAAAATTATCTTTTAACCAGTATATCAATAAAAGCATCGTTTCAAACCTGGATTGAAACTGCCGCAGGTGAGTAGATATTACATCATGCACAAGGGGATAGCGGTTTTTAGCTAGCCTCACGCCTGTCCAAGGCTTGCCTATAATAGGTTAAGGCGCACCTTCTCCTATGAAGCAGGGAAAGAGTTGGACAGCCGTGATCGCATTTGCACAGGCTTTTTCGAATAATATTGTACGCCGCTTAACTTCCATATAGCTCCCGCACATCGTTAGCCAAGGCGTTCCTTGTGATCAACCATTTATA